>JBBQDH010000035.1:0-32849 GCA_038319515.1 Bryobacterales bacterium | reverse complement strand
CCAATTCCGACGAGACACTGAAATCCACCCGCGCCCTCGCCAATAAATACAACGCCCCCGTCCTCATCCACCTCTCTGAAACGAAGAAGGAGAATGACGATAATCAGGCGAAGCGTCACCAGAGCCCCACTCAAACCCTCAACGCCCTCGGCCTGTTCAACGGTCGAACTGTCGCCGCCCACTGCGTGTGGGTTGACCCCACCGATATGAGCATTCTCAAAGCGAAAAACGTCGGTGTGGCCCACTGCCCCAGCAGTAACATGAAGCTCGCCAGCGGCGCTGCTCCCGTGGTCGAACTCCTGAAACGCGGCATCGCGGTGGGCCTTGGCCCGGACGGCCCGGCGGGCAGCAATAACGATTTCGACATGTTCGAAGAAGCCGACCTTGCCGCCAAACTCCAGAAACTCATCCGCAGCGATCCGGAAGCGCTACCCGCCACCCAGGCCTTCGAAATGGCGACCATGGGTGGCGCCCGCGCGCTCGGCCTCGAAAAGGAAATCGGCTCGCTCGAAACCGGCAAACGCGCCGATCTTATCGCGCTGGATCTTGACGCCCCCAACGCCATCCCCCTGTTCGATGTCTACTCCCAACTGGTCTACGCTCTCAAGGGTTCGAACGTCACTGACGTCATCGTGAATGGCCGCGAGGTGGTGCGCGACCGCCACATCCTGACGCTGGATCAACCCGCCATTGTGGCCAAAGCCCGCGAATACGGTTTGAAAGTGGCCCAATCCGTGCAGCGAAAAAAGTAATGGAATACGCGCATCCCGAAGTACTCGTCTCGACGGACTGGGTGGCGCATCATCTTACAGACCCCTCAGTCCGCATCGTCGAAGTCGATATCGATACTAAAGCATACGAAGGCGGCCATATTCCTGGCGCGGTCTCCTGGGACTGGTCTACACAGCTCTGCGATACCGTGCAGCGCGACATCATCCCGAAAGACCGCTTCCAGCATCTGATGTCGGAATCCGGCATCGCGGGCGACACCACCATCGTCATCTACGGAGATAACAACAACTGGTTCGCCGCCTGGGCCTTTTGGCAGTTGAAGATCTACGGGCATGCTGATGTCCGCCTGATGAACGGCGGTCGTCGCAAGTGGCTCAGTGAGGGCAGGGAACTCACGCTCGACGTTACCCCGCTGGCACCGGCCGAATACCAGCCGAAATGCCCGGATTTCTCCAGCCGGGCGTTTCTGCCGGAAGTTCTCGCCGCAGTCAGAATGCAGTCCACCGGAATCGTGGACGTGCGCACGCCGCTGGAATTTTCAGGCGAGCTCCTCGCCCCCCCTGGCCTTCCCGAAACCTGCCAGCGCGGCGGCCACATCCCGGGAGCGCGCAATATCCCGTGGAATTGCGCCTGCGGTCCGGACGGCACTTTCCTGCCGGTGGAAGAACTCCGTGCCCTCTATGGCGAAGCCCCGAAAACCGCCATTACCTATTGCCGCATCGGCGAGCGCTCCAGCCATACCTGGTTCGTCCTCAAGTATCTGCTCGGTTTTGCCGATGTAAAGAACTACGACGGTTCCTGGACTGAATGGGGCAATCTGGTCGGAGCTCCGGTGGAGCTGGGTGCGTCTCCGGTGCCGGCATGAGAGTAGAGGAGTTCACTGAACGCAGCCTGACTTTGGCGGGCTGGGACGTCACCCTCACCACGTACCGCCTTGGTGACATTTACCACTGCAAAGCGGATAATGCCTCCCCTGGGGCCGCGCTTGCCCGTACTACCGGAGCCACCCGCGAAGAGGCTGAAAAGAAGGCTCTTTTACATGCCGGCGAACTGCTCCGCCGCACCCGCAAGCGCCCCATTCCCCACTAACCGACGGGGAATGGGCCACGGTGTTCCGTCGGCGGCAGACGGGATAACGCTCAGCGGACCGGAAGAGTCACAATCTGGCTGTTGGCAAAGGGAGAGAAGATTTGCATCTGGAGGTTTCCCGCAGGCAAATCGGAAGGTAGCTGAAGATTAATCTGATACAACCCCACAAACCCCGGCGCCAGGCCAGAGAACAGCACGCGGCATTGTTCGCCCGCCACCACAACCTGGAACGGATCGAGCGTGAAGGCCAGGGAATCTGATGGCGCGGCATAGCCGTCACGAAGATTCTGCGACAGGGGTCCAAGTCCGGTGGTGTACAGAATCAGAATGTCGCCACGCGACGCGGGGTTTCCTGGCCCGATCAGGGAATAGTCGGGATATCGGAGAGCAAGGGCATAGTTTCCCTGCCATACGAAAATACCGGGGTCCTCGTCGTAAGAGTCGGTGCGAAAATCAGCAACAATGTTGCCGTAGTCCAGTACCTGTACCCGAACTGAATTCAGGCCGGTAGGAGTACCGTAAGGCACCTGAAAACTAATCTGGTCTTCTCCGTTCGCATAGGCGATGGTGTAAATGGGTGCGTACACTCCCGCAATAATTACCGACACGTTGGAAAATTGCGTGGGCAGGGGATTGCTGCTTGCCACCACGACTCCGCTAACGTCGGTGAGATTGTGACCGAAGATGGTGGCCAGCCCGCCGGGACTGATGCCGGGCAGAAAGCTAGCCGAATTTACCACAGCCACATCCTGTACTGTCAGCAAGGGCTTAACGGCATTTTTCACCCCTGCAGGACGGTAGAATTTTTGGTGAGCGCCGGGATTGCCGGCCACGCCAGGGGCAGTCTCCTGACTCTGGAGAGCAAAAAGGCTGCTTGCAACCAGGAGCGGCAGCGCTATTAAGGTACGGTTTACGATAGATTTCACAACTTCCTCCGCAGGCTTTTCAGTCAGCCTTTGCCCCTGTCATAGCATTCTCATGGCCATTTAGTTCTGGCCCTCCGATTGCTCTCTACCTTCGCGAGGTCTGAATTATGAAGATGAGGAATTGTGTAGTTTGGCTCCTGTGTGCGATGCCGGTTGCCCTATGGGCGCAGGCCAGGACGCAAACGGTTGTACTTCGCGACGGCACGCAGGTCACAGGAACAATCGTGCGGGCAACCACCTACGACATTACCGTTCGCGACCAGAGCCAGAAGTTGCGCCGCTTCAATTTCGATCAGTTGGCATCGATCAATTTTTACGATTTGCAGAACTCTTCGCGGGGCGACATCTACAATGGGGCGCCGCAAGGCACCTATCGCAACCAGAACCCTGGTCAGCGACCGGCGGATTACAACTCCGGCAACAATGATAATGGGAACTATCGTTACGGTTCCATATCGTTGCGGGCGGGGTCCGAGATCACGGTCCGCACGAATGAGACCATTGATTCCGGGCAGGCGAATCAGGAACGCAGCTATTCCGCGCAGGTTGATCGTGACGTGGCCGATGACAATGGCAACGTACTGATTCCCCGGGGCAGTGCTGCGGTGTTAGTCGTGCGAAATATCGGCGATAACCGGATCGCGCTCGATTTGCAGTCGGTGACCGTGAATGGCGACCGCTACGTGCTCAATTCCGAGCAGGTTACAGAGGCAGGGCGTCAGGGATTGGGTTCCAACAAACGAACTGGTGAGTTTGTGGGCGGTGGTGCGGTGCTCGGTACGCTGCTGGGAGCGATTGCCGGGGGCGGAAAAGGTGCTGCCATTGGCGCGCTGGCGGGCGGCGGGGCGGGACTGGGGGCTGAGGTGCTCACCAAGGGCGACCGGGTCAGAGTTCCAGCCGAAACGATCCTGAGTTTCCGCCTGGAAAACGCGGTTCGATTTAATACAATTCGCTGAGAATAGTTAAGACTCAGAACCGGCCCTGGCGCGGATTCACTGCTATCCGGCGTATGCCCCTACCGAAGGGCAGTTCGTAGGGCAAGCCCCGTAAAGCGCCGTAAAGTGTTGAGCCTGGTGGCGAGGGGCCGCCAAAGTTTCAGCGGCGACCGCCACAACTCGCCAAGACCGATGACCGCATCAATTTTCCTGGATAGGGTGGCTTGCGTAGGCCAGAAGTGCAGTTCCTACGCTTCCCTGAGGTTGCCAAGAGCTTCTTGCGGATTCGCCCTCGCTGGTGGTGTCAATTTCGATGCGTTGGGAAACCAACTCCCTGCGCATCAGACGGACGTCCGGGGCGCGGGTTCAAACTGCTACGAGATCGCGGGGAATTTCGTGGTGATTCGCGAGCACGCTTTTAACAGCCAGTTCGGATACTCCGAAGTGATCCCCGGCGGCCTCGATCGATTCGGGAGAGAAATCGTTATCAAGGAATTCGCGGAGCGAGTTGATCGGGCACAGGAATTGGGCAGCGAATGCTCGCTGGGTTTTCTGGCGGGCTGTGTTGCTGTCCGTCGTGGGAAGCCACGTTTCAGAATCCGGCGACAACACTTGTTCAGCAAGGAAGCGTGCGGCTTCGAACCGTAATGCCGTGGGGTTTCTCTTGCGGAAAAGGAGTTTGATGTGATCCGGCTTCGCCTCGCGGATTACCAATCCGAGGGGTGGCCGCGAGTCTCCGGGCGCGCCCTTCAGAAGACCTTTGACTGGAATTCCGAGGAGTTCGGACAGTTGTTGGTCCGAGACGGGCTGTCCGTTTAATCCGCAGAAATCGCGAGTCATTTGGGCGAGTCTCCAGCCTTTTTCCCATGGAGTAGAGGATGAGCCGAAGGCATCGTCTTGTCGGGGAACGGTGACGTGTGCGTCGATTCCGGGGAGAGACGCAAACTCTTCAATTTGAGCGAGGACGACCGCGTGCTGCGGGCCGTGGCAGACGGGTGCGAGTTCATCGACTGCACCCTGGCCGATGCGCAGCAAGAGAATTCCAAAGTGCTCAAGCAGGCTTTCAGGGGCTTCTCCGGGTTCGAAGCCCAGGCGGGCCTCGAGTCGCCTGGCCCCGGAATACCCGGCGCTGGAGCGTTCCTCCAGAACCTCCGCCCAGAGACCATGAAGCTGGCTACTCTTTGTTCCGAGAGCGTCCAGACGGGCCAATACCAAACCAACAAACTCGTCAATCGTTTTCTCGAAGGCCGGGGCCGGGATGGAATCCTCGAAATCGGTGAGATACCGTATCGGTTCCTCTGAAGCCGGATTCGACGGACAGCATTCAAGGGTGATCGCCTCGCCATCGCTGTCGAACTTTACGAGGGGCCACAGGTAGCCGTGTCCGGCGGCGGGCATTTCGTGGGACATCCGCCAGGCAGTGTCTGGAGCGTTGCGGTAGGGCCTCGATTCCCATCGGAGACGCCACCACGAGGAGGCCAGCCAGAGCGCGAGGGGATACGCGGATACTCTGGTGGCGGACTCGACGGATCGGGACCAGTCATCGTCATTGCGCGTGGCGAGCTTTCCCGCTACTGCGATTTGGAGAGATGCCGCCGTGTCTCGGAATTCTTTTGGGCCGGCGCCGGGAGGGAGCCAGGAGACATCGATTCGGAATACGTCGCTCACTGCTGCCCCCAACGTGCGAGGACTTCGTCGCGGAGGGGGTCACCTTCAGGCATCGGGTAACCGTGATAACTGCCGTTGCCCTCCAGCTGGGCTTCCAGCGGAAGTCCGGCACCTGTCACCGCCCAGACATTTTGGGGCCAGCCGTGTCGTTCCTGCACGCTGAAGAGTCCTCGTTCCAGGCCCGTTTTAAGCAGTGCGATCGCCTCGGAACGCGTGAAGATGTGTGCGGCGTCACACAAGGTTTTGCCGGGCCGAGGCGAAGTCGGTGGGTCAAGGCCGAAATCGCCGGGGTTACGCTTATGTTCGGGATTCCCGTTGTAGCGCGGAGTTTGGCCCGTCAGAGCCTGTAGGCGGACGGACGCTTCGGGCTCACTGCAGATTCGGCGTTTGGGGTTGAACGTACGTCTTGCGGGCATTGCGAACTACTTGCAGGATAGCGCTTTCTATATCTGCTTCACAGGCGGCATGGGGTGAAGGACTTCGCCATCGAAGATCGCTTTGAACGTCTTCAGCAGTTCCGCGTGGATCAGACCGTTGTCGGTCAGCAGGTGAGGCGAATACAGATTGTGGGGCGCGCCCAGCATGTCCGTCACCGTTCCGCCTGCCTCTTCCACCAGCAGAATTCCGGCGGCCATATCCCAGGGGCTGAGGCCGATTTCCCAGAACCCGTCCAAACGTCCGGCGGCTACCCAGGCGAGATCAATCGCCGCGGAGCCTCCGCGACGGACGCCATGAGCCGTCATGGCCAGTTCATGGAAGAAATGGATATTCGGGTTAATGGTCCGGTTGTGGTTCGGGAAGCCTGTGCAGAGCAGGGAATCGGCTATCGTCGCTGCTTTCGAAACGTGAATGCGGCGGCCATTCAGGAATGTTCCCGAACCGCGTTCGGCGGAGAAAAGCTCGCCGCGCATGGGATCGAAAACCACGCCCGCGATCAGTTCACCGGACTTTTCGAGCGCCAGGGTCACGTTCCAGACGGGGAAGCCGTGGGCGAAGTTCGTGGTGCCATCAAGGGGGTCGACAAACCAGCGATATTCCGATGGGCTCTCATGCCCGCCGCCCTCCTCAGCCACGATGCCGTGCGTCGGAAAGTGCTGTTTCAGGCGCTCGACGACCAGTTTTTCCGAAGCGCGGTCGGCTTCAGTAACCAGGTCGAACTCGCCCTTCATCTCAAATCGGACGCGGCGCTCAAAGTACTGCCGGAGCAAACTGCCGGCTTCGTGGGCAATCTCCACGGCTGTTTCAACGAATGATGTCATGACTGGATTTCGAACAGGTACTTGATGTCGTGCTTGAAGATGAACAGGTTCGGTGCACCGGTGCGGGTGATCCTGAGGAATCGCTGGTCATAATACTCGACCACGCCATCCACCACTTCGTTGTCGCTCAGTTTCACGCGCACGGGGGTCTTGTGCTCAATGAGGCGCTTCAGGTACTTGATCTCTTCGAACGTCTGCTCCGGGGGGCGAGCGCTCTTCTTTTCAGCCACGTTATTCGTCCTGGTGAATCTTGCCTGTTTTCGTGACGGGCTTGCGTTGCCGCATGGTCTCGTCTCCGGGCCCGACAGTGATCCGCTCCATTGTCGCAGGGGCGGCGGCGGTGTCCTGCAGGGCCTCTCCATAGTATCCACTGCGGGCGACCACGTGGAGGGCGGGGTCATGCACAGAGATTTCCAGGGCATGGAAGCGGTCCTTCGTGAGGGGGGCGTTTTTTGGGTAGAAGCCGAGCAGATATTGGGTGCGGAGGTCGCGAATGATCTGGTCGAAGGCCTTGTCAAGATCCGGGCCCAGGCTGGGCTGGAAGACGCGGCCACCGGTGCGCAGGGCCATGGTGGTGAGGGCGTTTTCGCCGCCGGTGTTGCGGCCTGCGTCGTTGGTAATGGGTACCACCAGAATCGGGTAGATGACGGCGTCGGCGAGTTGGGCGGCTTCCAGCGCGCGCTGGAAATTGGAGTGGCTGGTGGTGTCGCCACCATCGGTGACGACCACCAGGATCTTGCGGCCTTCGCGGTCTTCGATATCGCGGGAGGCGAGGAGGATGGCGTCGTACAGGGAAGTTCCGGCCTCACCCCGGATCGTCTTGAGCGAGCGTTCGATCGCAGCGGCATTGCGCGTGAAGTGGTTCTGCTTAACGACCTGGTAATTGAAACTATAGAGACCGACGGAGTCGTTCGGGTTGCCTTCGCGCAGCAGGGCGCGGACGAAGCGGGTAACGGAATCGGTTTCGTATTTCAGGTCTTTGGCGGTGGAGCCGCTGTTGTCGATGAGGACGGCGACGGAGAGTGGCTGATCGGTCTGGCGTTCGAAGACGGAGATTTGCTGGGGCGTACCGTTGTCGCGGATTTCGAAGTCGGGCTTTTCGAGCGCTCCGACGAGGGCACCGCGGGCGTCTTTGACGTTGGCGAGCACGCGGACCAAGCGCACGTCCACACGGATGGTTGGCTCTTCCTGGGCATCCAGCCGGCCGGTGAGGCCGCACGCAAGAACGCTAAGAAGAAGCGCGAGGCGCATTCTGATCCCAGTCACCTTCCACCCAGACTTCGCCATCGGCGAAGAATTCCTTCTTCCAGATGGGCACGAGTTTCTTGAGCTGATCGATGCCTTCGAGGGCGGCATGAAACGCCGCGCGGCGGTGCGGCGACGTGACGATCACCAGAACGCTGGCTTCGCCGATTTCGAGGGTGCCGAGGCGGTGCAGAATGGCAATGCGACCGATGCTGTGATTCTTCGCCACTTCGCGCCCGATTTCGGCCATCTTGCGGATGGCCATCTGTTCGTACCCCTCGTATTCCAGCCGTAATGTTGTCCGTCCCTTTGTATTGTTACGGACCACGCCGTGGAAGGTTACAACGGCGCCGTCGGAACCTTCGAGCAGGCGGGATTCGGCGGCGCGGGGGTCGAGGACGTCGCGGGTGAGGATGAAGAAATGGCCTTCGGGGTCGATGATTTCGTGACCTGGAGCTTTATCAATGGAAGCCCCGCCGCTGACAGGTGGCAGAAAGGCCACTTCATCGCCATCGGAGAGCGCAGTGGACGGTGGCGCGAATTCCTGGTTGCGGGCCAGGACGGTGCTGGAGGCCATGCCGGTGAGGCGCGGGTAGATGGCAGCGTAGTGGTCGAAGACAGTTTTCAGGGTGGCGGAAGCGGGGAGTTCGAGTTGGTCTTCGGCGCGCCCGCAGATGTCTTTGAGGAGGCCGAAGAAGAGGACTTTGATGGTCACTACTGGCAGGGTATCAAACGCGGCGTCAATAAGATGCAAGAACCGCGGGGTCCCGTGATTTACGCGGTGTCAGCCCGGTGGCGTAGGCTTCATGCGCGGTGAACAGCCAGTTGTGGACAGCGGACAGAGTGCGAAGTTTGGCTTCGGTTTTTCGAAATGCATCAAGGCTTGCCTGTTCGCGGGCGCCGCGGGCGACCAGGGCTTCATGGGAGAGGCCTGTGTCCGGGACGGCTTCGAAGTCGAGTTCGTATTCTGCGTGGGCCAGGCCGAAGACCCAGCGGAAAATAGCCTCGGTGCGGGGCATGTGGAAGGCAGAAGTAATGATCAGAAGTTTGCGAAATCGGGCGGGATCGGTGTGAATGGTTCGGGCGAAGTATGCGTTGCCGATGGTGTCCCGGGAGGACGTTTCCGTGAGTATGCGGTTTGCCGGGTAGCCCTGCGTGAGCAGCCATTGCGCGCCTGCGGTCGCTTCGAAAAACGCGCGACGCTTGTGGGTGGTGCCGGCGCTGAGGGCGATGATGGGCGCATCCTCAGCACGGGAGATGGCACGTTCGAACCGGTTGATTACCCAGGGCGGCAGGCTGCCGTCATCAAGGAGGCCGCCGCCGGGAACCAGGATGGCATCGAATTCAGGCAAAGCTCACGCCGATTTCGGCGCCGGTTTTGCGGATGTACACCTGCCCGCCATCGTAGTCTTCGGCGGTCTTCAGGTGTTCCATCATCAGCGGGGCGTCTTTGGGGAGCGCGGCCAGGTTGCGCAGGTATGCCTTGTAATCCACTACGCCTTTGCCGGGCGCGACTTCCTGGAAATGGACATTGTATTCGGGGATCCAGGCAAGGTCTTTCGCGTGGCAGGACGCGATCCAGGGGCCGAGTTTCCGGAAGAGTTCGTCGATGAGCGCGCCGCTGTTGTAGAAGCGTTCCGGAGAATTCACGGCGTTGCAGACGTCCATATGGACGCCGAAGGCTTTGCGATCAACTGCCTTGATGAGCCGGAGGTAGGAATCGGGGCCGTTCGGGATGCTCCACGGCATCATTTCGATGGTAAAAACACTGCGCTTCGGCTTCACCGCGTCGATGATGTGGCGGCAGTTTTCAACCGTCTCGTCCAGAAACTCCTTCGAGAGATTTTTGGGGTGCGCGCCGTACCAATAGTCAGGGTTGTACGAACCAGCGATATCGACGCAGTTGAGTGCTCCCACCGCTTCGGCGAGCGCGAGGCGTTCGGCGACGTAGGTCAGGTTTTTACGGCGCTTTTCGGGGTCAGGGTCGAGCATGTTGACCCAGGCTCCCACCTCTGCAATCGTGACGTTTTCGGCGGCGAAGGCCTTCTGGATGGCGCGGATGCGGTCGGTGTCTTTGAGTTCAACGGCGGGACAGGTGGCCGCGCTGTAGCCGATGCGCCGATGCTCGCGGGCGAGTTCAGCGGGGTCTGTAGATTGCAGGAAGATCGGGCCGCCCAGGCGCACCGGCCGTTTGGATTGGCCGGTGGCGAAGCTGGGTGCGGAAGCAGCCGCGAACAGCGAAGTTGCGAACGTTCGCCGGGTCATATAGATTACGCCGCCAGCGCGGTTGCGATTGTGTTGATTTCGTCTGCTGCCAGCCGGAAGTCAGCCGCGCCGATCACGCCATCCACCTGGGCGGGGGACCGCATGCCGACAATGGCGCCGGTCACTTCGGGGCGACGCAGTGCCCATGCAATCGCCACTTCGCCGGGGGTCCGTCCATGGGCGTTACCGATTTCCCGCAGTACTTCCACCAGCTTCAAATTGCGGGTCAGCAGCGGTTCCTGGAAGTTCGGCGTGCGCTTGCGGAAGTCATCGTCGGGCATGTTTTCGATGCGTTCGCGCGTCATGGCTCCGGTGAGCATGCCGGATTTCATCGGCGAATAAACAATTGTTCCGATGTTATTCTGTCCGCAATACGGCAGAAGTTCCGCTTCAATATCGGTTTGAATCATGGAATACGGCGGCTGCAGCGAAGTGACGGGTGCAATAGCCTGGGCGCGCGCCAGTTGGGCAGCGTTGAAGTTCGAAACTCCGATCCAGCGGACTTTACCCTGTTTTTGGAGATCCGCCAGCGTGCTCCAGCCTTCTTCGACATCTTCATCGGGTTCCGGCCAGTGGATCTGGTAGAGGTCGATCACGTCAAGCTGCAAACGGCGCAGGCTGTTTTCGCATTCCGCGAGGATGTCGGCGCGTTTCAGGCTCTTGAAGATCTGCCGGTCGGCACCCCAGTTGCGCTCACATTTGGTAAATACATAGGGCCGGTTGGAGCGGCCCTTCAGGGCACGGGCGACCACTTCTTCTGAGTGGCCAAGGCCGTAGACGGCAGCGGTATCGATCCAGTTGATGCCTTTGTCGAGCGCGGCGTGGATGGCCCCGATGGACTCGTCATCGTCCTGCGGGCCCCAGCCGAAGGCCCAGTTGCCGCCGCCCATGGCCCACGCGCCGATGCCGAGGGGTGTGATGTGTAAATCGCTGTTTCCGAGTTGCCGGGTCTGCATGAAACTACGTTATCGCATGCGCTGTTCTTCCCGAAGAACCTTTGCCGGGTTGAGGAGCGCCGCGCGGACGGCGGGGATGAATCCTGCGGCGGTGACGCCATACCGCGCCACCAGCCGAGGGCGCGAAGCCCCACCTCTCTTCTCCGCACGGACGCGAAGTAACTGAGCGTGCCATAGATTCCGATGCAGGCGAGTGAAAGCGCCGTCGCCGCGAACAGTGACATCAGCATGGTCCGGAGGCGGTTTTCCGCGAAGGTTTCGGAAACCCTGTCTTCCAGCGGCCCCGGATCGTAAACGGACCGAGAGGGTGGCGGGCGCTGACCTGCGTGCGACCGCCGAGCGAGAGACCCCGGTCGGCTTCAATCCGGCCGCGCTTTTCCAGGCTGGAGAAGCGCGGGGTAGAGCGAACCCTGCCGCACCGGCAGTACTTCCCGGGAGATTTGGCGAATACGGAGTGAGATTCCGTAGCCGTGGACGGGACCCAGCTGTACGATTTTCAGCCTCATCATGTCCACGGTGCCCTGGGGCAGATAGGGCTTTTCGGTTGGCAAGTGCGCCTCTCGATGACGGGGGATTATTTCTCGGTTTCGAACTTGATGCTGGTGTCGGCGCCGAACTTACGGTAGTTGCGGAAGTCGATCACGTTGCGCGAGCACTCGGCGGTGCCACGAATGCAGCTCAGGGTTTCCGAATGCGCGGGCAGCAGGAATTTCTGGTCGCCGATCAGCACGTAGTCGTAGTCGAGTGCGGATTCCACGGCATCCAGCGGGAAGGCGCGGGGCATGTTTTTCGCGGACATTTCAATGCGCAGGACGCGATTATTTTCCTTGTCGATCCAGATGGTGCCCGTGTAGGAGGGCTTGTAGGATTCGGCGGAGGCGTGTATGTCCCAGTTGGAACGGGGCTGTTCCACGGAGAAATCGTATTTTAACGCCGCGCGATTCACGATGGTGGTGGTGCGCTTGTTGTGGAAGTCGGCGTCGGTGTAAGGGGCCAGCAGGTTCAGTTGAATGGTGACGAATTCGCCGGTGGACCAGGAGCCGGTCTTATCCGGAGCCTCCTTCGGAGTCTTTCCGTTCACCTGAATGTTCTTGTACGACTCTTTGCCGTTCTCCGCAATTACGTCCGCAGTGACGATGTCCAGCGCCTGCCAGGAGGTGCGGTTGCCCTTCGCCGTGTCGGTCTGGTAGCGGGTAGTGTACTGCTTGACAACGTAGTTCGGCAGGGTTTCGGAGAAGTTGGCGGCGGCTTCACGGGCTGCCTGGATGATGGGGTCTCCGGCGGGCGCACCGCTAAGGGCCGCACGGACGGTGGAAGCGTGGTCGCCCAAATCCGCATTGGAAGGCTCGGGAGGCCCGACAATGATGGGCGCGGGCAGGCGGGTGACGCCATTGGACTCCTGTGCGCGGATGCTGGGGCGGCCTGCGACGGGGGCGTCGCCGCCTGCGGGTGCCGATGTGTCGACGCGGACGGAGCCACGCCGAAGTACGGGTGGACCGGGATCATCGGCCTCACGGGTTGCAGGTTTTGGCGGCGCCGCGCTCGCGGTCTGGGGGCGGCGGGAAATGGTGGAGGAACTGTCGTCATCCGGGTTAGTGATCTGGGCAGTCGGAATCCTGCGTTGGGTCGGCGCCGAGTCAGAAGTCGTGGTGGACCCACGCGTGAGGCGCGGCTTGTCAGGGTCGTCATTCGATTGCCGGGGAGCAGGGGAGGAGCCGGCGCGTTTCAGAACGGGCTTATCCGGATCGTCATTGGACGGTGCATTGTTCGGGCGGCTTTCCGAAACGTCGTTGGGCGTGCCTTTTCTGAGCAGGCTGACGCGGATGGCGTGGTAGAAATTCTGGTTATCACGAGCGGCGTCGACCGAAACTTCATCGCCGGGATCGAAATCGCCATAGCGCCCCTGGCCGCCGGAGTTCGAAATGTAGCGCGTGGTGCGGTCGAGCGAGATAACGATATTGCGACCATCGCCGGGGTCGAGGATGAGTTGCGCGGTGGAAATGCGCTGGATCTTGCCGCTCAGTTGGTCAGTGGGCTGGTTCTGATTGCCGTTGCGTCGGCGACCGGGAAGCTGCATGCCGCCTGGCAGACTGAGGCCTCCGCCCTGCTGTCCGCCCTGCTGGCCGGGGTAGGGATTCCCGAACTGGGCCGCGACAGGGAAGTCCGCGGCGACGAGAAGAGCGAAGGGCAAGGCAATTCGGAAGAACATCAATGCGTTGGACGACCGACAGACCGCGCGCGTTTCAGACCCATGCTGCATAGCTCTGACTGTAGTGGACGCGCGGGCCGGGGTCAACCGGTCGCCTTCTCACGGCAGGAGGGGATTGGTACACCGGGGTGCGGGGAACCTTCCACTGGCTAAACGTCCGGGCCGACCGTCATGCTGGTTTGCCCTAAGGCAGGTTCTCGAAAAAAAACATGAGTCTGGTTCCGGATAGTTCCGCCACGCCCGCGTGGATTTGCGCTGCCGGGATCACCGAATCGATTCGCCATATCTTCGAACTTGTCAGCCGGAACGGAGCCTGGGTACCGGGGCTGTGGAAGCTGGAGGTGGCCAACATTCCGGAGATGGGAGTGCGGCGCGGTCGCCACGACGCATCCTTTTGAAACGCCACGCTGGTGGATCTTGCCCTCTTCACCGATCCGGGTTGATGCGGAGACGGATGGCGCTCGCCCTACGCATAGCCGGAGCCTGTCACAATACGCGCGATGTGGTCCTCGCAAAGTCAAGGGTACGTTCCACCCCGTCGTTAGCCGCAGCATCCGCCTTGCGCCTGAACGGGCGGACACTTCACCGAGCCGTAGGAGCAGAACACGCAACAATCCCCCGACTTGGGTCGCAACAACGCTTTGCAGTTGCCGCACTCATAGAAAAACCGGCAAGCATCCGTAGGCATGGCTTCCTGTTTGGAAACCCCGCAGCGCGGACAGGTCAACACCGAATCCAGCACCATGGCGGCCGAACTCACGGTTTAACCGAACCGCCATGAGGCTTAGCAGGAAAACCCGCGTTCGTTGTTGCTTTAATCAATACGGCGGGGCTGGCCTTCTCTGGGTCATACTTCACCGTCGCGGTTTTCTTGTCGTAGTCGATTTGTGCGTTCGCCACCCCCGGCACTTTTTCCAGCGCCTTTTTAACAGTCACGGAGCATAGCGAACAAGTCATGTTTTGCATATCCAGCACGACCGTTTGGGGTGTGCCGGCAAGCGCGGCGAGAGGTATAGCGATCAGGACGGCCAGTAAGGTTTTGAGCTTCATGAATTTCCTTTCAGTGGTAAAACATCGGTACGATTTGCGGCACCATCAACAAGCCGAGCAGCAGCGCGGCGACAAGCCAGAAGGTGAGGCGTTGACGTTTTAAAACGCGAGGTTTAGCGCATGACGTTCCGGGAGCGCAGGACTGCGGGACGAGGTAAAGCTTGCGGAATGCAAGGCCGAGAAACAGCAGCGTGAGGCCGATGAAAAAAGGCCGGAACGGTTCCAGTGCCGTCAGGTTTCCAATCCATGCGCCGCTGATACCGAGCGCCAGCAGCACCAACGGCCCGACGCAGCATACGGATGCGCCAACCCCGGCCAGCACCCCGGCCAGCAAAGAGCCTTTTGCGTTTAGTTGCACCATGTGTCCAGTTTTTACTCTAGACGCCGTACCATGGTACGGAATCAAGGGGGAACTTTCATGCGTGGAGAACTGACCATAGGGAAGCTGGCAGAACGCGCCGGGGTCAATGTCGAAACCATTCGTTACTACCAACGGCGTGGCTTGCTGGATGAGCCGAAAAAACCACTTGGGGGATATCGTCACTACGCGGCAGACGTGGCAAAACGCGTGCGTTTCATCCGGCGGGCGCAGGCTCTCGGCTTCACCCTGGAAGAAATCACGGGTCTGTTGCGGCTCGATGCAGCGGGCGCATGTACAGAAACGCGAGAACTCGCAGTCCATAAGCTCGCGTTGATTGATGAGAAACTGGCCGCACTTGGGGCGATGCGTGAGGGACTGGCCGTTCTACTGACCAAATGCGATACGGGCAGCCAGCGCTCCTGCCCGATTATTCAAGTCCTGGTTGCCGATTGAGCCGAAGGTAGCGTACTTCCGGCCCCTCGAAATCAGTGAGAGTAAGTGCGGCTTCAGAACCGCCTGAACATGATGTACGAAGACCGGCCCGGCGGCAGTTTCGACGATTCCTTATTCGAGCGGAAGTCATGCAAAGTTCGCGCCCCGCCAGCCCGGATTCGGGCGGACGTCGACCGGTACGGCAAGGCCGACGTCCATTCTGTGGAATCCGGGATCAGGCTGCCCGAACTCACCCGAAACATGCGGCATGGCGGCGCCCGTTTGACCTGTTCGTGGTTGCGAATGTGTCTGCGCTGGCTGTTGGCCACATTGACCTGCCCAGGAGTTTCCTAAAATCAAAACTGGCTCCCATACCGGATTCGAACAACAATCGCCTACCGCGCCACAGTGCCCGTCGGTGCCGCACGGAGGTACTGGACCGGCCAAACAGACTTTCGGTGCAGCCGTTCAGCGGCATGTAGCGGCCAGTAGGGATCGCGCAGAAATTCGCGCGCGATCAGCACCAGGTCTGCCTGACCGGTTCCGATGATGTGGGCGGCCTGGGCAGGGTCTGTGATGAAGCCGACGGCTCCCGTCGGGATGCCGGCCTCTTTGCGGATGCGTTCGGCGAAGGGCGTCTGGAAGCCCGGGCCGGCGGGGATTTTGGCGTTGGGCATCATGCCGCCTGAGGAAACGTCGATGAGATCGACGCCCAGAGCCTTAAGGACTTTGGAAAGTTCGACCGAATCGTCAATTGACCACCCGCCGTCCACCCAATCCGTGGCGGAGATGCGGACAAACAGGGTGCCGGACCATTCCTTTTTCACGGCTGCCACCACTTCAGTGAGCAGACGGGTACGGTTGGCGAACCCGCCTCCATACTCGTCCGTGCGCTGGTTGCTGAGCGGCGAAAGGAATTCGTGGATCAGGTACCCGTGTGCGGAGTGGATCTCTATCAGATCAAAGCCTGCGGTTTTGGCACGTTTCGCGGCAGCGGCGAAGGCATCCGTGACGCGACGGATTCCGGGCAGATCGAGCGCGTGTGGTTGGGCATAGTTCTCCGCGAAGGGGATGGCGCTGGGGGCCATCACGTTATCCCAGCCGCCCTCGCCAGGCGTCAAAACGTGCTCCGGCATCCACGGCACGGTCATGCTCGCCTTGCGACCGGCATGAGCCAACTGGATGCCGATCTTCGCGCCCTGGGTATGCACAAAATCGGTGATCTGGCGATGTTTCGCGATGTGTTCGTCTTTCCAAAAGCCCATGTCGCCCGGGGTAATACGCCCTTCCGGCAGAACCGCAGAGGCTTCCACCATGATCAGGCCCGCGCCGCCGACCGCGCGGCTGCCCAGATGGACCAGATGCCAGTCCGTGGCGAAGCCGTCTTCGGAGGAATACTGGCACATGGGAGAAACGGCGATTCTGTTCGGAAGTTCGATGGAGCCCAGACTTAACGGTGAGAATAATTCCATGTTGTGTGTATTGGATGAAGCAAACGTCATAATATGTTCTTATGCCCGGCAAATTGTTTGAAGTGACATGCCCTTGTTGCCAGTCGACCCTGAAAATCGATCCGGACATTCGCGCCGTGATTTCACATGAGGAGCACCAGAAGCCTCCGGTTTTCGAGGATTTCGCGGCGGCGGTGGCGAAGCACAAGGGTGACGCGGGTCGTCGCGAAGAGGCGTTCCAGCGGTCGTTTGCCGCGGAGAAGAACTCCACGAACGTACTGAACCGCAAGTTTGACGAACTGTTGAAGCAGGCGAAGGATAACCCGGAGTTCGGGAAGAAGCCGCGCGATATCGATTTGGACTAACCGCCGCATAACTCAAGTAAGGTGACCGCGAAGTACGGGGTCTGGTGACGGTAGAGAATGTACCTGGATTCGTGGCGCGTGGCGGATCGCCGGCTCCTGCCGTGGCGGTACTGGCAGGGCACCCACCCCTGGCTGTGGCATCACAAAGGCTGGTGAGCGAATGCGTGCCGGCCATGAGCGATTCCCGCAGCGCTTCGGGTACTGCATTTTCGGGCGCGTGCGTTGCTTCTCGCCGGATGGGCTGTGCAGCATGCTCCATGTTTTCCGCATGACAGGCACACGGCGTCGGGCGACGCTTTTCTCGCCGCGCGGTTCAAAACCGGCGACCGGCGCCATGGCGAGCTGTCCCGGTCTTACCGGCGGTATGTTCGCTCTTGGGCTCTAATTCCTGACTGCGGGCAGGGCTTTTTTTCGCCCAAACTCGAATCGGCGCCCCACGATGAACTTGAGAATCAGGTGATCCGATGCGCCCGTCACACCCACGCCAAGACCGGCATTGAATTCCCAGTTTGGGCTGACGTCCAGGTCAAGGGCGGCAAAGATCTGCTGCGCCTGCTCCCGAACGGGATCGAAACCCGTTATGGGGCCGAGAGAGCCGTAGTATTCGACGCCGGCGTTCACCTTTTTGTTGATGGCATAGCCGACCTTGAAGTTCGGCGAAAACACCAGGCCCGACGCGACGCCGGGGCCATGAAAAGCGCGGTCCAACGTGGGGTTGAAGGCTAAATACCATTTGCCGATTTCCTTATCGATGATGGGGCGCATCTCCAGCGACCAGGTGTCCTGAGAGTACTTCGCGCGCTGATAGCCAATTTCGGCGGCGAAACTGAGGCCCACGGGCAGTTTCCATCGTTCCGGCGCGCGGACGCGGGGGCGGATGTGGTCTCCCACCCAGCCGTAACCGCCCTGGATCGGGTTGTAGCTGGTGAAGATGTAGAAGCCGGTTTCGAACCAGTCGGTGATGCCCTGCGTGATCTCGATGGTTTCGTGCAGGGCGTGGTTGGTCGGCAACAAGCCATTTTCAAACTTCTTTGTCCCGCTGATGGTGAAGTTGCTGTGCAGTTCGACCATTGTCCTGCCCGGAGCAATGGTTTCCGAGGGGTAAACCTGAATTTCGTAGTTGTCCTGAGCAAGGGCGGGGCACAACGCAAGTGCCGAGAGGACCGCGAATCGGAAGAAGATCATGTTAAGGGTATATAACGATCTTAGAGTGCCGCCTGGTTACTCCGTCGGAGCAATTCGATTGTCTTCGGGCCGGAGCCGGAATCCAGCATCTCCAAATCTTTCCGCTCAATCAAGGCAATGGCCCGCATCGTGCTCATTGGATGTCGGAACCCTGCCGCATGGCAACTTTTATCGAACAAGGGAAAATATTGACATGGACTTGAACATGAACAGCTTTCGGGCAATCGCATTCGCCGTCGCAATCGGCGCAACCGGTGCTCTCGCCCAGGAGCCTGCAGCGCCTCCCCCGCACAGCGAAATGATGTCGGGCAAGATGGCCGGCATGGGTGATAAGAGCATGCAAATGATGGCAATGCATGAAAAGATGATGGCGGACATGAAGGCCATGGACGCACAAATGGATTCAAAAGTCGCGGCCATGAATTCCGCCCGGGGTGGCGCAAAGACAAATGCCATCGCCGCCGTCATCAACGAAATGGTGTCGCAGCAGAAGCAGATGATGGCAAGGATGATGACCATGCACAACCAGATGATGGAACAAATGGCGCATCCCGATGGGACCATGAAGGGCATGGACATGGGCAAATCTCCGGCAGACATCCCCAAACAATAGAGTCCCGCCCAAAACGAGATGTGACCGCAGAACGCCAGGTTGGTCACTATTCCCGCAGGAGTGGGCCGGTTGAAACGGAACTCCACACAACCGAAAGGGGCCTTTATGATGAACCACAACAACGGATGGATGGACGGCTCATGGGCGGGTGGTGGAATGTGGCTTTGGACGTTGATCGGCATCCTGATTGTGGTCTTGCTGGTGGTGCTCATTAGCAAGGTTTCCAGAAAGTAATCTGAAATATCGTATTTTCGATGAGAGATATGACAAATACAACGCTTGTAAAAGATCCCGCCTGCGGCATGGAGATCGATGTCAATTCCGCCGCTGCAAAGAGCGAGTATAAGGGGCAGAGCTACTATTTCTGCAGCCTGGGATGCAAGACTAAATTCGACGCCGCCCCGGAGTCAATGTTGGGCAAATCATGAGACAGCCGCCGCTTTTTGGCAGGGTCTGTGGGTGTGCGACTGGATGTCGATGAACACGAACAACCCCGATACCGGGCCGGAGCAAGATGACGTGGCGAAGAGAGCGTACTCCCTGTATGTGAAGGAAGGGCGCCCGCAGGGACACGACATGCAGAATTGGCTGGAAGCCGAATCTCAGACGCGGCATTCCGGTTCCGGATCTGCCCCAGCCACCGGCTCGAAGACAGACACTTCGCAGGAATATGTCTGCCCCATGCACCCGCAAATTATCCGTGATGCTCCGGGGAGCTGCCCGATCTGCGGGATGGCGCTGGAGCCCCGAACAATCTCAGCTGATGAAGCAGAGAATCCCGAACTCAAAGATATGCAGCGGCGATTCTGGACGGGAGTCGCCTTGACCACACCCGTACTGATCTCGGCCATGGGGGACCTGATTCCCGGGGAACCACTTGCGCATTTGGCCACGCCTTATTTCCGGACATGGTTTGAACTGATTCTTGCAACGCCGGTCGTAATTTGGGGTGGATACCCCTTCTTTGTCAGGGCGTGGCAATCCGTTATGAACCGCAGCCCGAACATGTTTACCCTGATCGGGCTCGGCGTGGGCGTTTCCTATATATACAGTCTTGTGGCGGCCTTGTTGCCCGGCATCTTTCCTGCCGCGTTTCGCAGCCCGACCGGAGGAGTGGCGGTCTATTTCGAAGCGTCCGCCGTAATCGTCACGCTGGTGCTGCTTGGCCAGGTTCTGGAACTGAAGGCCCGCAGCCAGACCGGCGCGGCAATCAAAGCTCTGCTCGGACTGGCGCCGAAGACCGCCAGAATGATGCACGATGACGGCGCTGAGGTGGATGTTCCTCTGGATCAGGTCAAGACAGGTGACCGGCTGCGCGTTCGGCCAGGTGAGAAGATTCCCGTCGACGGTGTGGTTCTTGAAGGCGGCAGCAGTGTGGACGAGGCGATGGTCAGCGGAGAGGCGATCCCGGTAGAGAAGACAACCGGCGACCACGTGACCGGAGCCACAGTGAATGGAACGGGCTCTCTGATCATGCGGGCAGAGCGCGTGGGCGCCGATACGATGCTGGCGCAGATTGTGCGCATGGTTTCGGAAGCGCAGCGCAGCCGGGCGCCTATCCAGAAACTCGCTGATCAGGTGGCCGGATACTTTGTTCCGGCAGTGCTTGGAATTGCAGTGATTACATTTGCCGTTTGGGCGACCGTTGGCCCTTCGCCCCGCATGGCTCACGCGCTGATCAACGCGGTCGCTGTGCTGATCGTCGCCTGCCCCTGTGCGCTGGGTCTCGCCACACCGATGTCGATCATGGTCGCCATGGGCAAGGGTGCCACCACGGGAGTTCTGTTTAAGAACGCTGAGGCCATCGAGTTCATGCGAAAAGTGGACACGCTTGTGGTGGATAAGACAGGAACACTGACCGAAGGCAAGCCGAAGCTGGTCAGCGTCCAGCCCGCTGCGGGTTTCGACGAGGCAGAGTTGCTGCGGCTCGCCGCCAGCCTTGAGCGTGGCAGCGAGCATCCGCTGGCCGCCGCGATTGTTGCCGGTGCGGAGGAGCGTAAGCTTCAGCTTTCTTCCGCGGAAGCATTCGGGTCGGTCACCGGCAAGGGCGTCAAGGCACGCGTTGACGGCAAGCTTGTGACGCTCGGCAACCGGAAGTTGATGGACGATGCGGGCGTGGAAGTGGAACCACTTTCCGCAGCCGCGGAGGCCTTGCGCGCGGACGGACAGACCGTGATGTTCGTCGCCGTGGACGGCAAGGCCGCAGGCCTGCTGGGAGTGGCGGACCCCATCAAAGAAACCACGCCGGAAGCCATTCGCCAACTGCGCGGGCAGAACATTCGCGTGGTGATGCTGACCGGTGACAGTCGCACAACAGCGGAGGCGGTCGCGCACAAGCTCGGTATTGACGAAGTGATCGCGGAAGTGCTCCCGGAAGACAAGAGCAAGCAAATCAAACAACTGCAGGAGCAGGGGCGCTTTGTGGCGATGGCGGGCGACGGTATCAATGATGCCCCGGCACTGGCTCAGGCACAGGTTGGGATCGCCATGGGCACCGGAACCGACGTCGCGATGCAAAGCGCAGGCGTCACGCTGGTCAAGGGCGACCTGCGTGGCATCCTTCGGGCGCGGTTGTTGAGTCAGGCCACCATGTCCAACATCAAACAGAATCTTTTCTTCGCGTTTGTCTACAATGCGATAGGCGTGCCAATCGCCGCCGGCGTGCTTTACCCATTCTTCGGATTGCTGCTGAGCCCCATGATCGCGGCGGCGGCCATGAGCTTCAGTTCGGTGTCGGTGGTCTTGAACGCGCTGCGCTTAAGAAGGATTCACATATAAGAGTTCGTTCGAAATAACCATTTCACGTGAGCGCCACCAGAATACGCCGTAGCGTGTTTGCCTCCAAAACCGGCAGCCAGGGCTAATAGAATAATCCTGAAGAATGGTTCTCCGCGTGCTCCCCAATCCCCGAAAACATTCAAGGCAGAGTATCGGCCATCCACGACACCATGGAATTCAGGAATAAATCATGAGTAACCAAAGCCGCGCCAGCCACCCCGTCTACAATCTTTTGCCTGCTGAAATCGATGGGTTCGATTCTCTGGCGGAACTCGCCCTGGATATGCGGTGGTCGTGGAATCATGCCACCGACGAAGTCTGGAGGCAACTCGATCCGGAACTGTGGGCGATTACTCACAATCCCTGGGTGGTTCTGCAAACTGTCTCGCGAGAGCAAATCGAGCGTGTATTGGCCGATCCTGATTTCCGCAGGAATATTGATCGCCTGCTCCTGCACAGCCGGCAGGCAGCGGAAGCTCCCGCGTGGTTCCAGCAGAATCATGCACAAGCCGCGCTGAACTGCGTTGCCTATTTCAGCATGGAGTTCATGTTGAGCGAAGCTCTGCCGATCTATTCAGGCGGGCTTGGCAATGTAGCGGGAGATCAGCTCAAGGCCGCCAGCGACCTGGGCGTGCCGGTAATTGGCGTGGGGCTCCTCTATCAGCAGGGCTATTTTCGTCAGGAGATCGACAAGGACGGGGCGCAACAAGCCCTGTTCCCTTACAACGATCCTGGGCAACTGCCGATTACGCCTTTGCGACAACCGAACGGGGAGTGGTTGCGTTTGGAGATTGCGCTGCCCGGATACTCGGTGTGGCTGCGCGCATGGCAGGCGCAGGTCGGCAGAGTCAAGCTCTACCTGCTGGACAGCAATGACGCGGCGAACTACCCGGTTCACCGCGGGATTACCAGCGAACTCTATGGAGGCGGACCGGAGTTGCGCCTCAAACAGGAGATGCTGCTCGGCATCGGTGGATGGCGGCTGCTGCGCGCGCTCGGAATTCAACCGGATGTCTGTCACCTGAATGAAGGTCACGCTGCTTTCGCGGTTCTGGAACGCGCCCGGAGCTATATGGAAGAAAACGGACAGCCCTTCGAAGCCGCACTGGCGGTCACACGAGCAGGTAATCTCTTCACCACCCATACGGCGGTTGCGGCAGGCTTCGACCGTTTCGCGCCGGAACTTATCGAGCAGTACCTGACAGGATATGCCGAAAATGAGCTCGGCATCCCGGTTCACGATTTGCTGGCTCTTGGGCGTCTCAACGCGACGGACCGGTCGGAGCCTTTCAATATGGCTTATCTGGCAATTCGCGGGAGCGGAGCGGCCAACGGAGTGAGCCGCCTGCACGGGGAGGTGAGCCGTCGCCTCTTTTTGCCTCTGTTTCCGCGCTGGCCGGAGGATGACGTTCCGGTTGGACACGTGACAAACGGAGTTCACATGCCTACCTGGGACTCGGCGCTGGCTGACGATCTTTGGACAGAATGCTGTGGAAAAGACAGGTGGCTAGGGACGACGAAGACGCTGGAAGAGGATATTCGGCGGGTCGACGATGCGAGGCTGTGGCAATTTCGAATGGCGGGGACCAGTTCTCTGGTGGACTACACGCGCGAACGTCTTTCGAAACAACTGGCTGCCAGCGGTGCGTCTCCCGAGGCGGTTGAAAGCGCCAAACATCTGTTCGATCCGAATGTATTGACGCTGGGTTTTGCGCGGCGCTTCGCCGGCTATAAGAGGCCGAATCTGCTGCTGCATGATCCGCCGCGACTGCTGCGCATGTTGACCAATTCGCAGCACCCGGTGCAACTCATTATTGCGGGTAAGGCGCATCCGGCTGACCAGGCGGGACAAGGTCTGATACAGCAGTGGACGCGATTCATTCGACAACCGGAAACACGACCGCACGCGGTTTTCCTGAGCGACTACGACATGCTGTTGACGGAGCACCTGGTGCAGGGCGTCGATGTCTGGATCAACACGCCACGACGACCCTGGGAAGCAAGCGGGACGAGCGGCATGAAGGTGTTGGTAAATGGGGGCATCAACCTGTCGGAACTGGATGGGTGGTGGGTGGAAGCCTACACGCCCGACGTCGGATGGGCGCTGGGGGACGGCCGGGAACATGGGGACGATCCGGCATGGGACGCGGTCGAAGCGGAGGCACTCTATGACCTGCTCGAACGACAGGTGATTCCTGAATTCTATGGCCGCGGCGAACAGGGAATCCCGACTGCCTGGGTAGCGCGGATGCGGGAGAGCATGGCTCAATTGACACCGCGTTTTTCGGCGGACCGCTCCGTTCGTGAATACACGGAACAGCACTACCTCCCGGCTGCCGCAGCTTACCATGCACGGGCAGCAGACAAGGGTGCCATGGGCAGTAAAATTGTGTGGTGGCGGCATGGTTTGGAGCAGAAATGGGCCGCGCTTCGTTTCGGCGAGGTCAAGGTTCAAAGCAATGGGTCCGGGCATACGTTTGAAATTGACGTCTATTTAAACGATCTGGACCCTGATGCGATACGAGTCGAGCTTTATGCCGACGGCCCCGACCGCGAAACGCCGGTCCGGCAGGAAATGAACCGGGTTCGGTCGTTAGCGGATACGCCTGGCGGATACTCTTACAGCGCAACGGTGCCCGCCACGCGCAAGCCCGGCGACTATACGGTGCGACTAATCCCGCACTTCACAGGAGTGGCAATTCCCCTGGAATGCGCTCAAATCCTGTGGCAGCGGTGATTTGATTTTGCTTCATGCCTTGCCATGAGCCCGACACAATGACACTGACTCCGGAACCGCTGAACAACACTGACGCCTACTGGTGGACCGCGAACTATCTCCGGTCGGGTAACGTGATCGGCACGCCTGATCGCCGCCTGAGCCGATTGGTTACCGTCGCCTGCGAAGTTGGCGACGGTGAGGCCGGGACTGGTCCGCTGTCCACCGCCCGCGGCGTAAAATGAAAACGCTCAAGGCACGATCTTCCAATGAAAGAAACCAAAAATACCGCGTCAGGCCGGGGCACCGGTTGAAGTGGGATGACGTCGATCCGGATGACAAGGGTTCCTTCGACAACGAAGCCGCAGCCCTCGACGAAACCGAGGCCTTCATCCGCAAGCTCGATCCTCTTCAGGCGCGTCTTTATGCTGAGGGCACACGCGGATTGCTGATTGTTCTTCAAGGTGTCGATACCGCCGGAGGATCTGGCTCACGATTTTCTGTGGCGCATTCATCAGCAGGTTCCCGCGAAGGGCTTTATCGGTATTTTCAATCGCTCCCATTATGAGGACGTCCTTGTGACCCGCGTCCATAAACTGATCTCCGATCAGGTGGCGGCAAAGCGGCATGACCGTCCTCAGGTTTTGTCTGGTGATCTCCAGGGATGAGCAGCGTAACCGGCTCCAGGCGCGGCTGGACGATCCGCACAAGCGCTGGAAATTCAGTGAGGCTGACTTAAAAGAGCGGCGTCATTGGGATTGTTACCCGGAATTCTATGCTGAAGCCATGTCGGCGACCAGCACCAGGGACGCGCCCTGGTACGTGATTCCTGCTAATCACAAATGGTTCCAAAACTATCTGGTGGCAAAGATAGTTGCTGCAACCCTGGAGGAGATGAACCCACAATATCCTCCTGCACCGCAGGGGATTGATTTCCGTAAAGTCAGGATTCCGGTGTAGACACCAGCGGCGGGCGGAACCACGAAATATGATCTGCCTGAACCAGATGATCGATGCACGTTGCCATTCCAGGCGAACGCACACAGGAGCCGATGAGGTAGTCGAGGCCCGTGACGCTCCGCCCGTCTTTTGCAGTATTCGGGTTCGCGCCGTGACCGAGCAGCCATCTCAGCGACTCCGAATCCACTGCCTCGCACGGTGACCAACGGATCGGGAAGCGACCGCCCCATTCCGCGTTCACGTCGGGGCCGTTGCTCACCAGAAGCTCCATCATCGGGATTCGGCCCCCGTTGAGCGAGGACCCGTTGTTGATCATCCACTGCGCCATGGCCAGCCGATCCGGACCGGGCGCTTCCCGGGGGACGCGGCACTCAGCCACCCACGTCAGCGGGCCGCTCTTCCCATACCCCGGCGGAGCCTGGTGCACCGACGGGTCAGCGGTCATCAGCGCTATCACTGTCGAAGCGAAACGGGGCCGCACTGCCGAAACTTTTGTGTTCTTCGGTGGCGTCACCAGCCGGATATCGGCTGTTCTTTCGGGCGTCCGCAGGTTTGACTTCGTTGTCACTTCGCTCGGCTCCCCGGGGCCTCCATCTGACTTCCCTGACGCTTCGGATGGGGTTGACCGGTCAGACCAGCAGCTTCTTCACGACGTTGCCTTCCACGTCGGTCAGGCGGAAATCGCGGCCCATGTAGTTGTAGGTCAGGCGCGTGTGTTCCAGGCCCAGGCAGTGCAGCAGCGTGGCCTGCAGGTCGTGGATGTGGATGGGGTCTTCTTCGATGTGGAAGCAGAGGTCGTCTGTCTTGCCGACGGTCTGGCCGGGCTTGATGCCGCCGCCTGCCATGAACATGCTGAAGGCAACGGGGTGGTGGTCGCGACCGGCGTTGTCTGCTTCGGACGGATTGCGGATTTCGCACATCGGTGTACGACCAAATTCGCCGCCCCAAACGACCAGCGTATCGTCGAGCATGCCCCGCTGCTTCAGGTCCTTGATGAGCGCGGCGACAGGCTGGTCTGTAATATCGCAGTTCTTCTTGAGCTTCCTGTCGATGTTGGTGTGGTCGTCCCAGCTGGCATGCATCAGCATGACGCAGCGGACGCCGCGCTCGACAAGGCGGCGGGCCAGCAGGCAGTTGGTGGCGTAGGGCTTCGTCGGCTCTTTGTTGATGCCGTACATTTCGAGCGTGGCCGGGGATTCCTTCGAGAAATCGAGCAGTTCAGGAGCCGACATCTGCATGCGGAAGGCGAGTTCGTAGGAGTTGATGCGGGAGGCGATTTCGCGGTCACCGGTCTTGACCAGGTGGTCCTGGTTCAGGTCTCGCAGGGCATCAAGCGATGCCCGCTGCACGTCCTGCGAGACGCCGGGCGGGTTCGAAAGATAGAGGATCGGGTCGCCACTGCCGCGGAACATGGTGCCGGAATAGGTGGAGGGCAGGAAGCCGCTGCTGAAGTTCGATTCGCCGCCGCTGGTGCCGGCACCCGAGCTGAGCACGACGAAGCCAGGAAGGTTTTGCGATTCGCTGCCCAGGCCGTAAACCACCCAGGAACCGAGGCTGGGACGACCCACCTGCAGCGTGCCCGCGAAGAGCATCAGCTGGCCCGGATGGTGATTGAAGGCTTCGGTGTGCATGGAGCGGACGACTGTTATGTCGTCGGCAACGGTGCTGAGGTGCGGCAGGTAATCGGAAAGCTCGATCCCGGACTGGCCGTATTTTTTAAACTGGCGGCGGCTGGCAAGGACGGCAGCGGTGGGCTTGATAAAAGCCAGCTGCAGGTTCTTCGTGATCGATTCGGGAAGCGGTTTGCCATCCCATTTGGCCAGTTCAGGCTTGGGGTCGAACAGGTCGAGCTGGCTGGGGCCGCCTTCCTGGAAGAGGAAGATGATGTTCTTGGCCTTGCCGGGGAAGTGCGGTTTGCGGGGCGCGAGCGGGTTGGTGTTTTCGGCGTAAAGCTTCTCTGATTCAAGAAGCTGGGCTAATGCGATGGTGCCGATACCGCCTGCGGCGTCTTTGAAGAAATTCCGGCGCGTGGAGATTTGGCGAAAAGTTCGTTCGTTCATGTGTTTACTCACGGTTGGTCTATTCACGAGTGATGAATTCGTCGAGGTTGAGCAGGATCCGGCTAACACCAATCCACGGGGCGATGGCGGTGGGGTCCTTTTGGCGAAGGCTGGCCTGTGTGTCGTAATACGAGGCCAGTCGGAACACTTCTTTTTCCGTCGGCTTGCGGTTGAGGGCAACTGAAAATGCGAACCCAATTCGGTTGGTGAAGTCGCCGGTGGATTCGGTTTCAATGCGGTTGGCAAGCGCCTGCGCGGCTTCGAAGAAGGCCGGGTCGTTGAGAAGGTCCAGCGACTGCAGTGCGGTGTTGGAGAGACGGCGTCGCGTGCAGGCGAGGGTGGAATCCGGGATGTCGAAGTTCACCAGGAACGGATAGGGCGTGGTGCGCTGGTAGTGGATGTAGACGCCGCGCCGGTACTTCTCCCGGCCTGGGCTTTCGATCCACTTCTTGACGGAGTAGCCGAGTTCGGCGACACCAACGGGCTGAAACGGCTTGATGCTGGGGCCGCCCACGTCTGTATTCAGCAGGCCGCTGACGGTGAGGGCTTCATCGCGAATCAGTTCGGCGGGCAGGCGGACTCGCGACTGTCGGGCGAGCAGGATATTTTCGGGGTCCTTCGTTTCCAGATCGGGGCGGAATGTGGAGGTCTGGCGGTAGGTGCGGGAGAGGACGATCTGGCGAATGAGCGCCTTGTTGCTGAAGCCCTGGCGACGGTATTCGGTGGCGAGGTAGTCGAGAAGTTCCGGGTTCGACGGCTTGTCGCCCTGGGTACCGAAGTCATCTGAAGTGGCGACGATGCCGCGACCGAAGAGTTCCTGCCAGACGCGGTTCACGGCCACCCGAGCGGTAAGAGGATTTTCGGGAGAGAGGATCCAGCGGGCCAGTTCGGTTCGCGTTTTGGCGGGCTTGTCGCCGCCAGGCAGGAAGGACGGAGCGCCGGGTTCCACTGCATCACCGGGATTCTTCCAGTCGCCACGGACAGCGATGTGGGCGGGGCCGTAGTCCGATCGCGATTCCATCACGTAGGCGAGGCTGAGGGCGGGGAAGTCTTTATCGAGCGCGTCGATCTTCTCTTTGAGTTCTTTGAATTTGGCGGTGAGATCTTTGTCTTTGCCGATGCGCGGGCCGGGGGTGCGGATGAACCGATAGGTGATGGTGCGGGCGTCGCGTTCCGAGCGCTTGTCCACGGGCGTGCGGAGGATGCGTTCGCCGTGGTCCGTGCCGGCGCGGATTTCGGTTGCCTGGAAGTCCCAGTCGAGCTCCTTGCCAGGGTGATCCATGGTGCGGAGCATGTCGGCTTCCCACTGGTTTTGGAGTTCGGGGATGTTGTTTTGGGCGAGGAGTTCGGTGCGCGCCTTTTCGTAGGCGGGCTTCGCGCGCAAATACGAACCGACTTCACCGGAAATGGGGGCTTCGATGTCAGTTTCGTCGGCACCGTTGAAGTACGCGAGCATCTTGTAAAAATCGCGCTGCTGGATGGGGTCGTACTTATGGTTGTGGCACTGGGAGCAGCGGAGGGTGATGCCCAGGAAGACGGTGCCGGTGGTCCCGACGCGGTCGATGAGCTGGTCGAAGCGGGCTTCGGTGCGGTCGACGCCGGCTTCGCGGTTCGTCATGGTCTGGCGGTAGAAACCGGTGGCGACGCGGTCTTCCGCGGTCGCGTCAGGCAATTCATCGCCCGCCAGTTGCAGGGTAACGAAGCGGTCGTAGGGCATGTCGCGGTTGTAAGCCTTGATGACCCAGTCGCGGAAGCGCCAGCTCCAGGGGCGGATGAGATCTTTTTCGAAACCGTCGCTATCGGCGTAATGGGCAAGGTCCAGCCAGGAGCGGGCCCACTTTTCGCCGTAGTGGGGACTGGCGAGAAGGCGGTCCACCTGACGGGCAAAGGCATCCGGACGGGTGTCGGCCACGAATTCGGCGGTTTCCTGCGGGGTGGGCGGCAGGCCGGTGATATCAAGGGAAGCGCGGCGCAGAAGTGTGGTCTTGTCGGCTTCGGGCGACGGGGTAATGGATTCCCTGGCGAGGCGGGCGAGGATGAAAGTATCGATCTCGCCTGTGGGGTGCTGGATCGGTTCCCAGGCCCAGTGCCGGGCGACGGTGGCGTTCGCAGGCCACTTCGCGCCTTCGTCGATCCAGCGGGAGAGCAGGGTGATCTGGGGTTCGGTAAGCTTGGTGCCGACCGGTGGCATCACCTTGCCGCTGGTGCCTTTCACCATTTCGATGAGTTTGCTTTGACCGGCGTGACCGACCGAGATGACACGCTTTGCGGAGTCGCGGTCGTCCAGACGCAGCCCTGCCAGTTTCTGCTTCGGCCCATGACAGGCAAAGCATTTCTGCTGCAGGAGAGGGAGGACTTCGCGGGCGAAATCAACGTCAGCGCCCAGGGCGGGCAGGGCCGCGCCCCATAAGAGAATGCCCGGAAGAATACAAAGCCGCATAACCGCTTCTAATTCTATCCCCGGCGGTTACTTCGGCGGGAGGATCGTCATAGAGGGTGCGGGGCAGGAACCGGCGCCGGCGGTGCAGGCTCGAGCAACAAGGCTCTTATCCACACAGATTCGCGCCTCCTGCAGCATGCCGTTGGTGCAGGTGGCGCGGAAGGCGGCCTTCGGAAAAGCGGGGTTGGCAGCGGCGAACTGGTCCACAATCTGTTGCGTATTTTCGCTGGTCGGGGCGGCGAGAGCGGTGAAATTGGCTGGGATTTTGACGCTGTCGCGGGCCTGCCGCACTTTCGCGAAGTAGTCTTCGGCGGAGAGGCCGGAGCAGGAACCGTGGGCCTTCCATTCGTGCTGGATCAGGCTTTCGCCGGGGATGTAGTTCAGGGTTTTGGCGATGATGGCCTGGGAGACGGGACTGGAGCCGCAGTTTTCAGGGCCGCGACCGGTGTTGCTCTGGGGCCAGAGGCCGTGGACCACGAAACCGACTTTGCGACCGATGCCGCACTCGCGGGGATCTTTGTTGCCTCCGGGCGCGGCGCAGAAGTCGGGTGCCCAGGAGAGGGTGAGCAGGTAGTAGTCGAAGGGGGCTGCGGTGGGTGCTGCGGCGCTGCCCCCGTTGCGTTTCCTTGAAGTGGCTGCGCCTGCGGCGAGGAGGCAGACGATTGCTGCGATCAGGATCTGACGTTTGGCCATGACGTCTTAGTATTGCCGCTTGCGGGGGCGGGCGCAAGAGCAAGTCTCGGGTGACCGGATTGTGGCATCAGCACCAACAGGATGATGGTTCACTATCTCCCAGCCAGTCGGTCATGCAATGTGCGAAATGGCTCTGTCCGGACCGTTTTACCGCTTCTCTTCTGTGGACAGGTTCTGGTTTTCAGATTGCCGTTGTCCTGAGGGAATCGCCTGCCAGAAAGCCGCCTTTCGAAGGGGCAACAAAAGCGGAAGGTCAATGTTTAACGGCAGCCTGCTGTTTGTGCAATGCCTGCTCGAAAGTCTCCTGAGCATCCGAGACGTAGTCGCTATACCTGTCGGGATCGATAAAGACACGGGGTCCGTCCTGGGGGTAGCGCTTTAGTTTGGCCAGCATGGCGAAGTACACGCCGTGGCTTCCCAGAAATACGTCACAGGGCAGACCCCGTAACACCTCGAATGTATGTTGGAAATCGTGAACAATGCCGGGGTAACTTACCGGGTGGCCGGGCGTCGCGACGAAATGGAATTCGGACCAGAAGCCTGTCCCTCCGACGATTACGATGTTCCGCATCGTTCCCGCTGGTTCCCCGGGCAGATGAGACCGCATGGTCCACGTAGTACACCCTCTGGTGTGGCCGGCAGTCTTGTGGGCTGTCAGTATGGCATCCGCCAGGGTGATGGTCTCTCCGTCATGTAAAATTCGGTCGACGTGCACCGGGGGGTAGCCCGGCAAATTGGGTGAAGGCACCAGGAAATCTGTCCGCGCTCCGGTCTCAACGACGCTCGCGTCACCGTCCATCACCATGTTCGTGGCGTGTGTCTCCCGAACCACCTCGGCCGCACCGGCTATGTGATCGTAGTGTGCCTGACTGTTGAGAAGAATTCTGGTATCTTTCCAGTGGAAGCCCAGCTTTTCAACGCTCGCGCGAATCTGCGGCGGCGAAGTAACGAGGTTCGCGTTGATCAGGATGTTGCCCTTCGGGGTGACGACGAGGTAGCTCGCAAGATCCTGGCTTCCCACGTAGTAGAGGTTGTCGGCAATCCGGAATGGCGGAATGGGTGTTGTCCACGAGGTGTTCGTCTCGGCGGAGGCAGGTGTGGGGGTGCAGAAGAGGACAACCGGGAGGCAGAGATGAAGAAAGCGCACTTCCCGAGTGTAGAACGGTCTTGTCAATCCGTTCGTGTCAGTGTTCCCCCGGTTTTTCCATGCCTGCTGTCAGGACGAACTGGCCGTCGTCGCAATCGACCAGGCAGGATTCCGGAAAGACAACGGTACCTCCCGGCAGCGTGGGCCGGACTTCATCAGCACGAACTTTTCGCTGACCGGGCCCTGTTGCATTTTCGGTCGCAAGGCAACGCTCATCGAACCGCTGCAATCGAATACGACCTGCCGATTTCACAGTGTTGCGGTCCTCGCTCCTTAGACTTGTGCATCAGGTTTGACGACGGCCCGCAAAAGGTACAGCGTTTCTACCCGTTCTGCGATGGGAACTGTACGGCCCACTCAGCGACGTGCGGTTGTTTAATACTTGACATTCCTTGCGCTATCCAATCCAGTTGTGGCTGCGTGACAGGCCGGGGGCTACTTAATGTCATTCCCGTTTTTGCAAGCTGTGAATCCGGCTGGGACGGCAGGGGGGCTACCTGGATACCAGATCGCACAGAATGTAGTCCTTCGGGTATCCTTCGCAAATATATCGGTGTATTCAATTTTTCCGTAGACGCACAGGAATTTGTTCACGCCAAGCTGCGGAATGTCCTTTTCGGTCATTCCGTATTCGAGAATTCCGAATCCACTTTTTGCGGTCTTTCCGGGGAGAATGGCGGCGGACCCGGAAGAGCCGTATTCCTTTGCCCAGTCAACGTGCTGACTGGGGGGATTGACAGGCTTCTTGTCAACAATCGCAAGTTGAACATCGGGCCTGACATTGAAGGCGGGAGATTTTCCAGCGTTTAAGAGGTCGACCTGAATGCCGGGACCTACAGAACCATTCAAAGGGTTAACCATGTTATTTTCTGTGTGATATCCGGTCACTCCGACCCAAGGTCGCTCCTGAATCAGGAAGGACTGTCCAGCGTCTTTCATCGCTTCTTTGGTGGAGTTAAGTTGACCGGAGGCAGACTTGGCCATTTCGATGGTAGCGGCAGTTTGCTGCTTGATCTGCGTAAGGGTTCGGTCCGCTACCCAGGCATAATAAGCGGCAGCCAGAAAAGCGAAAACCGTAACGCCGAACAAACACCACTGCACGCAAAGACTGCGGTTGCGAAAGCTGTTTTCGGATTTTCTGTCTACTTCTTGCTGTCCTATTTGAGTCTTCCCTGGCTCAGTAATTACCTGGATGGCAACATCAGGATTTGTCTCCCTGTGAGTATTTTTGGGGGTATTGGAGGAGCTTATGGACCTTTCACGTTGTTGGAGTTGTTCTAGCAGGATGCCCGATAGGTTCTTTTCGATGGCCCG
>JBBQDH010000034.1:0-32933 GCA_038319515.1 Bryobacterales bacterium | reverse complement strand
GCACCGTTTCGAATTCTGCGGATAACGCCGGGGCATGGATTCCGGACAGCTGTGATCTCTGCGCAGACTCACAACGATGCGTGGTACTCGGACGATGTCACCGGGGTCCTTGGAGGCCGCGGCTGGCAGTCCGGACAGGGTTCGGGATTGCCGTCGCCGGTTGGCGGCGTAATCGCTGACGGTGACGGCGTGCTGCAATTGGGGATCAAAGAAACGGAAGTGGCGGCCAACGACGGGTCGGCGAGTGTAGAACTGGATGTTGCGTTTGCCGGGCCATCCGGACAACGAGGCTCATTGGTTGCACCTTTGGTGGGGCTGATTCCGGGAATTCAGAGTTCCGGCGAGACTTTGCCGGGGGGCGCGAACTACTTCTATGCAGTGAGTGCAATCGATAGCGATGGTGGCGAGAGCCCGCTTTCGTTTGTGGTGCAGGCTGCTGTGCCTGCGGGCAACAGTTCGAACTCTGTGACATTGAGGGATATCGGGGTGCCTGTCGGCGCTACCGGATTTCACGTCTATCGCGGTATCGCGGCAAGGAAGTTGTTGAGGATTGCGTCGAATGTGGTTGCCGGCGGTTCCTTCACTGATACGGGATTGCCATACATGGCAGCGCTGCCGCCGGACCCGCAATTCGATCACGTAAATCTGTATTGGAGATGGGAGTGGCTGCCGGAGGCTTCGGCGACGATACACTCCGCTGCGACTATCGGAAACGCGATCCTGCAGCTTCGACCGAATCAATATGCAGGTTCGGCGGTTCGGATCACCCGGGGGAAAGGCGCGGGGCAGGAACGCGTGATTGCTTTTCACGATGCTCACACAATGACCGTGGAAACTCCGTGGTCTGAGATTCCCGCAGCAGACAGCGATTTCGTGATTTCCGAAAGCGCGTGGCGGTCGGGAGCGAAGGGAAACTCAAGTCCAATTTCAATTACGCTGCCGGAGCGTTTGGGCTCTGGTCTGCAATTATCGGCCAGGGCTGCGAACAGTGGAGAGGACGAAGCGGCTTACGAGCTTTCGCCTTTGACGAGGTGGACCATAGGGCAGTCCGGGGCGCTTCTTGCCGATTCGGACGTCCCGCCGGTGCCGGTATTTGGTTTGGGAGTGTCGCCGTCAAGGGGAGGAGTATTGGATTTCGGCAGTCTTTCTTTCGGCAGCCTGACGAATACCCGGAGTGTAACGGCCGGCACGTTTCGGATTCACTACTTCGACGAGATCAACGGGCCCGCTCCTCTCAGCCTGACTTCCGCGGTCGGCTCAGCCAGTGAAGTGATTCGGCTGAGCGGCAGTGTTCTTCCGGCAACCTATGTGCAGATTGGGAGGGAAGTGCTTCTGGCAATCTCGACCGATTCACTGGGAAACACGACTGTTGGGCGGGGTCTGCATTCCACGGCCGCGGCGGATTATGCGGCGGGCGACCGTGCGTATATCCTTCGGGAGAAGGTGTCAATTGTTCCATTCATTCGGAATTTTTTCGGCGCCGGCGCGAGTGGAGACTGGAAAGCCAGCCTCGAGTTGCCATATGTGCGAATTGCGAGCGCTGAGCTTTATATGACCAATGCTGTGGGAAATGGGCCTGTCGCGTTCCGCGAGTTCACGAGTACGAATGATCAGGGTCTGCGGACTCTGGGAGGTGGCCAGTTCACGTTCCAAATCAGCGGATATCTGGCGATTCAGACGGGTGCCGCGCCTTCGATTATCGTTGATGCTGAGAGGACTGTACGGGATCTGTATGGCATTCTGCGGACACCTGCTTTGGGGGCCGGTGTCACGCTGCAGTTGAATTTAAATGGTGCTGCCTACGCGACTGTGCAATTTGACCCAGGCGCGACGGTTTCGAGACCAGTGGATGGGTTTGGATTGCAGGTTTTGCGTTTTGGTGATGAGTTGAGCCTTGATGTGACTGGTGTGGGTACCACGAATCCGGGTAGTGATCTCGCAGTGGTGGTCCGGCTTTGACCGTCGCCGGTACACTGTAGGTTGCTGCTGGTTCAGAACGTTTCGAAACGCTATCGGCTCTACAAGGCTCCGTTTGACCGGATTCGTGAGTTGAATCCATTCCGCCGTACCCCTCTCTACAAAGATTTTTGGGCATTAAGGGACATTTCGTTCAATGTTGAACGCGGCGAGGTCGTCAGCCTTGTGGGCCCAAACGGCTGCGGCAAGAGCACGCTGTTGCAGGTGATCAGCGGGATTTTGCAGCCGACCACCGGGCGGGTAGTGGCGCGGGGCAGGATAGCCGCGCTGCTCGAACTCGGAGCCGGTTTTAACCCTGACTTCACGGGTCGGGAAAACGTATTTATCAACGGCGAGATCATGGGAATCAGCCGGGAAGAGATGGCACGGAACCTGCCGGCGATCGAGGCGTTTGCGGAGATCGGTGAGTTTATCCATCGCCCGGTGAAAGAGTACTCAAGCGGGATGTATGTTCGGCTGGCGTTCTCGATCGCAATTCACGTTAACCCGGATATTCTGATTGTCGACGAAGCTCTGGCTGTCGGTGACGCCGTTTTTGCGAACCGCTGCATTCGCAAGTTTGAAGAATTGCGGGAGAAGCAGACAACCGTACTCTTTGTTTCTCACGACCTGGGGCTGGTCAAACAGCTCTCGCATCGCGCGATCTTCCTGCTGGATGGGCAGATTCAGGCGGAAGGGGACCCGAAGCACGTCATCGACAAGTACATCGGCCTGGTTCTGGAACGCCAAAAGCTGTTTGACCAGGGCGATAAACGCGCTGTTTTGCCCGCCAGCAACCGGCATGGGGATGGCGCCAGCGAAATCCTTGAGGTCACCCTGTTGAATGGGGCGGGGGGCGAAGTTCGAGTGGTTTCGAGTGGTGAACTCATCACAATCCGTGTGCGAGCCGCTTTTAATCACCATCGTGCTGAGCCGATGGTCGGTATTCTGATTCGTAATCGAATCGGCATGGATATCTACGGCACCAATACGCGGCTGGAGCAAATCGACCTCGGGAAGTTTGAGCCCGGGGAAGAGCTTTCCATCGATTTCTCCTTCGAATGCTGGCTCACCCCCCATCAATACACCGTCACCGTCGCTACGCAATACCTGGATGGCTCCAGCCATGACTGGCTTGATGATGTGATCACCTTCGATGTCCTCTCCCCCCGTATTGCCGCAGGCGTGACCGATCTTCGGGCGGCCATTCAGTGGCGAAAGACGACGCCGGATGACGACCCGAATCTCCCTTAAAGTTCGTGCCGGTGCCCGACAGACGGAGTTCTCCGGGCGTCTCGGCGACGTCTGGAAGCTCCATATTGCAGCCCCGCCCGTGGATGGCAAAGCAAACGGCGAGATCATTCGATTTTTGGCCCGGCTCGCCGGGGTCCGGACTTCCTCCGTTCGCATCGTGACGGGCCTCAGTGCTTCCACCAAGCTCATCGAAATCGAAGGCATTGATTCCGAACAGCTGGAACGCGCTATTCTCGAATCGCATGGACATCGCACTCATCCAGGAAGCCCTTCGCCGCGAGAATCTTGACGGCTGGCTCTTTTTCGATCACCACCAGCGCGACCTTCTCGCCTACCGGGTACTAGGGGTGGACTCCCGCAAACACGTCACGCGACGCTGGTATTACATGATCCCCGCGGTCGGCGAGCCCATCGGCGTCGTCCATCGCATTGAATCGGCTGTGCTCAACGAACTGCCCGGTGAAAAGCTGAAGTATTCCACCTGGCAGGAACAGCATGCCCACGTCGCGCGCCTTGTGAAAGGCATGAAGCGCGTGGCCATGCAGTATTCCCCACGTTGCGCCGTCCCCTACGTCGCGATGGTCGATGCCGGAACCGTCGAACTCGTCCGTGACAACGGCGTGGAAGTCGTCACTTCCGCCGAACTCATCCAGATCTTCGAAGCCTGTCTCACCGAGGCGCAGTTCGCGACTCACATGGAAGCCGGCAAACGCGTTGACCGCATCCGCGAAGCTGCCTTCCGTCTGATTACGGAAAAACTCTCCTCCGGAATTGACGAAATCGCAATCCGCGATTTTATCCTCGACGAATTCCGCAAAAATGGCATGGTTACCGACAACAGCCCCATCGTCGGCGTGAACTCCCATGCGGGCGATCCGCACTACGAACCAAAACCCGAAACCAACTCCCCTGTCCACCCTGGCGACGTTGTTCTCCTGGACATGTGGGCCAAGCTCGATCAGCCCGGTGCCGTTTATTACGACATCACCTGGACCGGCTTTTGCGGCGATGCCCCCGACCGGGTCCGGAATGTCTATGCCGCAGTCACCGGAGCCCGTGACGCTGCCATCGCCGCCGTTACCAGCGCGATCGGCGCAGGTCAGGACCTGCGCGGTTATCAGGTTGACGACGCCTCCCGCGCTTACATTCAATCAAAGGGATTCGGCGAATATTTCGTCCACCGCACCGGGCACTCGATTGGTGAAGAGGTGCACGGCACCGGCGCCAACATGGATAATCTGGAAACGCACGACGACCGCCGCGTTCTTCCAGGCGCGCTCTTTTCCATCGAACCGGGTATTTATCTGCCCGAATTCGGCATCCGTTCCGAGATTAATATGTTTGTCCGCGAAGGGAACGCTTTCGTGACCGGCGAAATGCAGCAGGACCTGATCAGGATTGGATAATCGCCCGGGCGTGCTCAAAAAGCTCGTCCAGCATGGTTTGTGTCAGCTTCCCGGTGGACGTGTTTTGCTGGCTCGGATGGTAGGAGCACAGCAGCACCGGCCGGGATCCTGATGCGCCGCCGGGTTCGTGACAAACGTTGTGGCCGAATCGAAACGGAGCAAGCCGGTCGATAATCCCCTGTGTTTTCAGTATCCCCAAATACGTATCCATCGCAATTTTTCCCAACACCACCACTACCCGCAATTCACTCAGTATCTTCAGTTCTTGCTCAAGGTATGGCCTGCATTTCTTCAGCTCCCCTGGCGACGGTTTGTTGCCCGGTGGAGCGCAATGTGCCGCCGCGCTGATCCACGCGTCTCGTAACTCCAGTCCGTCCGCACGGTCCCGGCTTTCCGCCTGCGTCGCGAATCCAGCCCTGTGCAGCGAGCGATAGAGGAAGTCGCCGGACCTGTCCCCCGTGAACATTCTCCCGGTTCGATTTGCCCCATGCGCGCCCGGAGCCAGCCCAAGAATCAGCATTCTCGCTGCAGGGTCGCCGAATGACGGCACCGGTTTTCCCCAATATTCCCAGTCCATATAGGCGCGGCGTTTCATCACGGCGACTTCGCCGCAGTGCCGAACCAATCGGGGGCATCGGGTGCAGGCAACCATCTCGCGGTTCAAAATCGTTAACGCGTTGCTACAATTCACGCGATGGCTACACCTTTCAGAGTTGACGGACGAACTGCGCTGGTGACCGGCGGCGCGAGCGGTATTGGCGAGCAAACCTCGCGGGTTCTTGCTGCGGCCGGAGCCAATGTCATTATCGTCGACATAGATCAGGCGAAGGCGGAAAAGCTGGCGTCAGAATTGCCCGGCGCGTCTTACCGTATCTTCGATATTACCGATGAAGCTGCCGTGAAGGCAGGGATCGGGGCGATTCCGCAACTCGACATCCTGGTGAACAACGCCGGCATCGGTCTGGTCGGCGGCGTGGAAGAGACAGAGGCGGACGATTTTGACCGTATCTTCCGGGTCAATGTCCGGGGGCTCTATCTGGTCACGAAGTTCTGCCTCCCGCTGTTAAAGGAATCACACGGTTGCATTGTAAACATCGGTTCGGTCGCCGGACTGGTCGGCGTGAAGAAACGCTTTGCCTATTGCGGCACGAAGGGCGCTGTTGTCGCCATGACCCGGCAGCTTGCCGTGGACTACCCCACCCAAATCCGGGTGAACTGTATCGCGCCGGGAACCGTGGATACTCCCTTTGTGGAGGGATATCTTGAAAAGTATCACAGCCACGAAAAGGATAAGGTTCGTGCCGAACTGAACCAGCGACAACCCGTTGGGCGCCTGGGCAAACCTGATGAAATCGCTCACCTTGTGCTTTATTTGTGCTCCGACCAGGCAGCTTTTGTCAACGGTGCAGTCATGCCGATTGATGGTGGCTGGACGGCTGCATAATTTTGGTTACGAACTAATGAAAATAAATCGATTGACGCGGGGGGCAGGATGGGGACAAAATAGGGTGTCTGGCTGCTCCCCGGACTAGACGTTACTGTTCGTTGTCCTTGCTCTTTGTCTTTCGCGCCATAAGATCTAAATGAGGAACCCCTCCCTCGTCATCAGACTTGTCGCCTGTAGCGTCGCCGTTGTGCTGACGTCCAGTAACGCTCTCGCGGTGACTTCCGCGAAACACCACAGAAAACCTGCTGCGAAGACTGCGGCCAAAGCTCCCGTCGCGCGTGCTTCGAAAGTTCGTATTCGAAAAACGGCTCTTGCGAAGGCGGGTGTTGTTGCAACGGTTGGCGCTTCTCTCAACCGCACGCCGCGCCGTCGGGCCTGGGTTCAGACGTGGGATGAACCAACCTACAAGGATTCCACAATCGGTGATCGCACCGAGGGTGAGGACCAACTGGTCCGTCAGGCCGCTGTGGAAGCGCTTGGTCCGCTGAACGGCTCCGTTGTCGTGGCTGACCCCATCACCGGTCGTGTTCTGACCATTGTGAATCAGCAACTTGCGCTGGGTGGCGGTTTCCAGCCCTGCTCCACGATCAAAGTTTCCGTCGGTTTAGCGGCCCTGAAAGAAGGGCTTGTCGAGAGAACCAGTCCGGTGCGCTTTTATAGCAAGCACTCGATGGATCTGACGAATGCTCTGGCCTACTCGAACAACTACTACTTCGCCAATCTGGGTGTCAAACTCGGCTATGAACGCATGAGTCACTATGCTCACCTTCTTGGATACGGCGAAAAAGCTGGTCTGAACATCGAAGGCGAACACCCCGGTTACTTCCCGCCCGCTCCCCCAAAAGACGGTGGCATGGGGATGTTGACCAGTTTTGGAGAGGAGATCTCCCAGACGCCGCTGGAGCTGGCTGCCATCATGGGCGCTGTGGCGAATGGCGGGACTCTCTATTGGTTGCAGTATCCCCGCAACCAGGACGAGATCAAGACCTTTAACCCTCAGGTGAAACGCAATCTCGACCTGGGTCGTTTTATCCCTGATATGAAGCCGGGTATGCGGGGCGCGGTCGAATTTGGCACGGCTCGCCGCGCAAAACAGGAAGATGAGATTCTGGGCAAGACCGGGACATGCAGCGAAGGCCGCACTCATCTTGGCTGGTTCGGCTCCTTCAATGAAGGCTCGGGCCGGAGGCTGGTGGTAGTCGTGATGCTGACGGGTGGGAAACCATCCATTGGGTCAATGGCTTCAACCGTGGCGGGCGACGTCTATCGCCGGCTGGCTTCGGAGCAGTTTTTTAAGAGCCAGCTACCTCTGACGACCCCGGCCACATTGCTTCCGGGCACATTCCCGCACTAATTCTGCTGTCGCAGCGCAAGGCGGATCCTTCGATCCGCCCTGTTGCCAATGAGTTCCGCAACTTTTCCCAGCAGGTAAGACACATTATCGTCTGAGATCCGGATCACACTTTCGGTCCCAATCTCCCCATCCCCGTCATGCTCATCAAGGGTTTCGCTCAGGTCAGAGCTGAGTTGCGCGGTCGCCGGGTGAAATTCCTTCTGCCGCGCATACGCTAACACCCCGGCCCCTTCATCGCCAGACTCGTTGCGGAGGTCCGTCAGCACCAGTTGGTACTCATTCCGGTCCAGTTTTCCGATTGCTTCGCTGGCGCTCGCGGCGCAATCAACGCCGTATCCAGCCTTTGAAAGGAGGGACTTCAATGTCAGCCGCGAGGCCAGATCGGCATCGGCGAGGAGGATACTCGCAACGCGCTTTTTCTTTGTGGGCACCTGCATCGGTAACGTCTTAAATGTTAAAGCAAGAGTCTCCAAATTGATACTGAAAAAGCGAACCCAATTGAAGGCCTTCGCTATTTCCTGAGCAGGGGCCGAATTGACGTGAAAACGGTATGTGCCACGATATCAGCACCTTGCGCTGTCGGATGGATGCCATCCGGTTGCATCAGCCGGGGGTTGCCCCCTACGCCTTCCAGTAAAAACGGGATCCTGACCAGCTTGTATTCCTCCGCGACTTCCACATAGATTTGCTCAAAAGCGCGAATATACTCGGGCCCGTAGTTCCTCGGCAGCGTCATTCCCGCCAGCACAACCCGCGCGCCGGATTTCTGCAGCGCCTCCACCATCAGCCTCAAATTCTGCTTCGAAGAACTCACCGGCTGGCCGCGCAGCCCGTCGTTTCCGCCAAATTCCAGCAGCACGAGGTCCGGCTTTACGGCCAGCACCGATGCCAACCGTTCCACGCCGTCGGTCGTGGTGTCCCCGCTAACCCCCAGGTTCGCCACCCGATAGCGGTAGCCACCAGCGTCCAGCAGACGTTGGACAACATCCGGAAAACTCTTGCCGGGTTCCACCCCGAAACCGGCTGAAAGGCTGTCCCCAAAGGCTGCGATCACCGGTCTGGAATCCGCTTCGGCGGGTGCAGGCGGCACCGCCAGGCTCACCGGGGGGGCAGATTCCTCTTTTCCCCGGTCTCCGCAACCATTAAACGCAACCGTAAGAGCGGCGGTTAGCATCCATCCTAATGAGACCCGGCTGAGTAGCATTGCCATAATCATGACAGACGTCACCCCGCTTCCGACGGATTCCCCCAAACTGGAGCACCTCATTTCGCACCCGATCATTGCAGTGAAGCAGCTGACGCGGACCATCGCCACGCCCACCCACAGCGTCGAGATTCTGAGAGGCATTAACATCGAAATACCTCGCGGACAATTCGTCGCCATCATGGGCCCTTCCGGCAGCGGCAAGAGCACCCTTTTGGGTTTGTTGGCTGGCCTGGACACTGCGACCAGTGGCCAGATTCTGCTGGATGATGTTGATATTACAGGGCTTTCTGAAGATCAGATGGCGGAGGTTCGGGGGCGCAAGATTGGCTTCGTGTTTCAGTCGTTCCAACTGATTCCGACTCTCACCGCAGAGGAAAACGTCCTGTTGCCGGCAGAACTCGCCGGTGCCGGGCGGGACGTCACTGATCGCGCCACGCAGTTGCTCACCCGCGTCGGCCTGAAAGACCGCATGGACCACTATCCGGTCCAACTTTCCGGTGGCGAGCAACAAAGAGTTGCCCTGGCTCGTGCATTTATCACCAAACCGCCGATCTTACTCGCGGACGAGCCAACCGGCAACCTGGACGGAAAGACCGGCCAGCAGGTGCTGGAGCTCCTGCTGGAACTGAATCGCATGGAGGGTGCCACGCTGGTCCTGGTTACGCACGACGCCGCACTCGCCGCCCACGCTGACCGCGTCATCACGCTGCGCGACGGGCTGGTCGTCAGTGACGAAATGAACATGCCCCGATGAACGCCCCCAATCCCTGGCGCACAGCTTCGAGAATCGCATGGCGGGAAACCCGCGCTTCCTCCGGTCGATTCCTCTTTGTAATCCTCGCAGTCGCGGCCGGTGTCGGCGCACTCACTGGTGTGCGTGGCTTCTCCCGGGCTTTCCATACCATGCTGCAGCGGGATGCCCGCAGCTTCATGGCGGCTGATCTTACTATCCGCACATTTCAGCTCCCGACCGCTCCGCAGACTGAAGCCATGGAGAAGCTGCGCGCGCGCGGGGCGAGCAAAACGCAGGTGACAGAAACTCTGACCATGGCATCTCCGGGCGAGGGCTCCACGCCCCTGCTGATCTCCGTAAAAGCAATCGATCCGGCCAGTTACCCGTTCTATGGGGTCATTAAACTGAATCCGCCGATGACGCTGCTCAAAGCTCTCCAGCCAGACAACGTGGTGGTCTCCGACGGAGTGCTGCTGCGCCTCAACGCCAAACTGGGAGACTCCATCCGGATCGGCGGTCAGGCCTTCCACATCATCGCCGAAGTCACAAACGAACCGGACCGCATGACCGGCAGCCTGAACATCGGTCCGCGCGTGATGATGTCTCGCGCAGGGCTCGACCGCACCGGCCTTATCGTTCCGGGGAGCCGCGCCGCCGAGCGCTTTCTTTTTAAACTTCCGCTTACGATCCCGATCGCCTCGGCCCGGGAAGACCTGAAAAAAGTCTTCCCGGAAGGCCTCATCGCCGATTTCACTGAAGCCCACCCCCTCATTGAACAGGGCCTTCGCCAGTCCACGACCTTCCTCTCGCTGGTCAGTTTAGTCGCGCTCGTCATCGCGGCGTTGGGCGTGGCAACGGCCATTCAGGCCCACCTGCAGCAAAAGATGGATTCCATCGCCATCATGAAGTGCCTGGGGGCGAAGTCGAACCAGGTCCTACGCATCTATGTCATACAAACTATAGGGCTGGGCCTGGCGGGTAGTGCGGGTGGCATCCTGGTGGGGAGTCTGGTCCAGATGGTGTTCCCGATCTTCCTGGAACGCTACTTCCAGATTTCGTCCATGCCCCGCTTCGACGCGATCTCGGCTTTGCAGGGGCTTCTGGTCGGTGTCCTGACCGTGCTCCTCTTTACCGTCCCGCCACTCCTGGGCATCCGCTATATCCGCCCCGCACTGATCTTCCGTCGCGAAATGGCCGCCCCCCGGCAAACCCTCTCACAATGGTGGAAACGCGCGGCGGGTTCGGTCATTTCCGCACTGGTGATCCTCGCATTTGTAGGAGGTCTGGCTGCCTGGCTGAGCGATAACGCCAGAACCGGCAGGTACTTCGCGGCCGCCATCGCCGTTGCCATGCTGGCCCTTGCCGCAGTCTCCTGGCTGATGCTGCGTGGGTTGCGAATCCTGAGTCGTCATCTTCCCCGTCAGACCGGACCCGTGATTCGACAGGGCATCGCGAATCTGTATCGCCCCGGCAACCACGCGGGTGCCGCCGTGATGGCGCTGGGCGTTGGGGTTATGTTCACTGCAACCATCTGGATCGTCCAGCGTGGTTTGCTGCAGGATATTATTCGCACTGCGCCTCCTGGCATGCCAAACGTCTACCTGCTTGACATGACGGCATCGAATCGACAGGGTGTGGCAGATCTGATCGCGAAACAGCCCGGTGTGCTCGGAACCCCGGAGATGCTGGGCGCCGTGGCCGCCAACATACAGTCGATTGACGGCGTGCCGATGGAGCGGGAAAAGCTCCAGGGCGTGGCCCGGCGTTACGCGCGCAGCGTGACGGTCTCGACGGCACCTGAAAAGCCTGCGTTTACTGAATTGCTGTCCGGTCAGTGGTGGCCCGTCGGTTCCCGTCCTGCCATGCCGCAGGTCTCCGTCGGCGAGTCGGTGGCGAAGCTCCTGAAGATCCACATCGGCTCCACCATGGTTTGGGTCACGCCGCAGCGAACGTTCACCTCCACGGTTGCGGCGATTCACAAGAGCGAATCCGTGCGCCTCTCAGCCCGCGTGGAGTTCTTCTTCTCGCAAGGCGCGCTGGAAGGGCTGCCGGCTATTTACTACGGAGGCTTGCGGGCGAAACCGCAGGCCGTGCCTCAAATCCAAAAAGCGCTCTACGAGAAATTCCCGACCGTGACCGTGGTCAACATGGCGGACGTGCTCGATACCATCCAGTCGATTGTGGACCAAATCTCTCTGGTGGTGCGATTTATCTCGTTCTTCTCGATCCTGGCCGGAGTAGTGATTTTGGCGTCCAGCGTGGCGGGTACACGTTTCCGCCGCATCCGCGAAGTGGTGATTCTGAAAACGCTCGGGGCAACGCGCAAGCGCATCGCACGAATTTTCTCTGTAGAGTTTCTGGTGATTGGCGCGGTCGCCGGCCTGATGGGCGGGATGCTGGCGGGTGGCTTCGCCTGGCTGGTGCTCAACAGATTACTGCGCGCGAATGCCCCGCCGGACATCATGCCGATGTTCGCATCCGTCGTCGGTACCGCGCTCCTTGCGGTCGCAACCGGCTGGGCCGCCAGCTACCGAACGCTGGGACAGAAACCGCTGGAGATCCTCAGAGACGAATGAAACCTCTTGTTTTCCTCCTGCTTGCCGCTTCCGCAGTCCCGCATTTCGATGTGACAGACGCGCGAGGCAAGAAGCCTTCCGGCGTCAGCATTGAGGCCGGGGATTCCGATGCGGGCGGGTGGTTTCCACTCAGGGTTGTGAACAAAGGGAAGGGTAATTCCGTCCTGATCTGGCCGTTTGACGGGCAGGCGAAACTACAGGACGGTCCCGGCGGGATCCCGGTGACCGTGATTGAAAATGCGAACCCAATCGCGCTAATGAATACCCGGATTGTCGCCGCTCTCGCCGCCGGAAGCCTGCTGGGTTTTCCGCACGAAACCGGTTTGGATGCCGCGGCTTTGGCCAAAGCAATCGAAGGCTTGTCAGCCACAGAAGAGCCTTTTGCAAAAGGCGTTGGTCTGCTGGCCGCGAAGAAGCCCGCAGATGCCGCCGAATTTCTCGGTCGCGCTCTGAAGGAACGGGAACGTCAACTCACCCGAGTGCCTTCGGAAGTCTACCCGTCGGCACTTCTTTACGGACAGGCTCTTCTCGGCAGCGGCAAGTTTGACGAGGCCGCAGTGGCCTTTCTCAAAGCCCTGAAGCAGCGCCCTGCGGATCCGGTGGCCAGAAAGCTGCGCTCCGAGGCTCTGGCAAAAGCCGGGAAGCCGGAAGCGCAATAGCCCCTATGGCTTCGGTTTTTCAGAAATCAAAAACTGGTCGAACTTGCCTTCCGGCGTGACGAAGGTGGAAATCGAAAGCGTTTTCCCGCCTGCCTTGACGGCAAAACCACGCGTCGCCATGCCGCCTCGCTCACTGTGCCCGGTAGCAGTAAAGCTCTCCGGCACTCCCAGCGGTTTCAGTGAGGCAGCGAAATCGGCCAGCACCTCGCGAGTGAAATAAGACTCCAGATCCAAGGTGGTCAGGGACCGGTCCAGCTCTCCGTTCTGCAGGCCCGAGTAGAACTTTATGGCTTTCTCAAGGGCCTCGGCGGCGGAAGGGTCGGCAGTAGGAGGGAAGAGCAGTTCCTCCAGACGCTGCGCGATGGTTTCGAATGCCGTTCCTTCGCCATTCGTCAGCACCGTAATGGAAATCCCGTCATCCGGGAACGTGGTATTGCGCGACAGGAAACCTGAGGCCCCGCCGCTGTGGCTCCATCGGCGATTCCCTTTCGGCGTGGTGCCCACCTGCATTCCGAGCCCATACCTTGTGCCGGTTCCGCCTTTCAGCAGGGCCTCCGTGGTGAGCGCCCGAAGCGATTCCGGCTTCAGCACGGAGCGTTCTATCAGCGACGCATCCCACTTCGCCAGATCGGCCGCCGTCATGGCCAGTTCACCAGCGGCATACATCCAGCCATTGCCTTCCGGCACCACCGCCCGGAAAGGGCTCATCGCGTGTTGGGTATAGCCGGTCGGGTCGGCCGCGCTCCAGGTCTCGCGGGTCACATCAATCACCGAACGCATCCCGAGCGGCTGGAATATCCGCTTCTTTAGAAAATCTATTAGTGGTGTTCCCGTGACCTTCTCGATTACCTGCCCGATGATGACGTAGTTCGTATTGCTGTATTGCCACTTCGTGCCGGGGTCGAAATCCAGATCCTTTTTCGCCCACTTGTCCAGAATCTGATTCGCCGTCGTGTCCTTCGCCATATACGGCGCCACGTAGTCCAGCGGATAGTAATCCTGATAGCCGGAGGTGTGCGCCAACAACTGCCGGAGGGTGATTTCCTTCGCGCGCGTCAATGCGGGCAGGTACTTCGCGACGGTGTCGTCGAGCGAAAGCTTTCGGTCCTCGGCCAGCAACAGAATCGCGGCCCCGGCGATCTGTTTGCTGTTCGACGCGATTTTGAAACGCATCTCTGCGGTTGCAGGCGTCTTTGGGTCGAATTTTGCAAAGCCGTAGGCCTTCGCGTAGACCGACTCATCCTTCGCCACAGCAACGGAGGCACCTGGAACGCCGGTTTCCGCCAGTGTCCGCAGCACTACGTCATCAATGGATTTTTGAAGTTGCGGCGAGAGCTGGGCGGGGCAGGGAATTGCCATGCAAAATGCGATCAGAGCAAGTCGGCGCATAGCGCCATTCTACGCCTCTTGCAAGCGAAGTTTATCGAGCGCGCTGAAAAGAGCAACGCCAATGACGGAATTCACCACACCCATCAGCAATTCTGTCTGAATATCGAAGATTACAGGCTGATCGAGGAGCGCTCTCTGCAGCACCCAGTACAGAAACTGGTGGAAGATATAAAACACGAAGCAGAGAATCAGGCGGACCAGCGAGTGTTCCACATCGAACTGCATGCCAATGGAAGCGGAGAGATAGCCCACCATCGTCTTACAGATTCCGTACATGCCGATGTAATAGCGCGAGAAGGAATCCTGCGCAAGGCCCAGCAGCATGCCCAGGGCCAGTCCGCGAATCTGCGAACGGCGCATCAGCGAAAAATAGATGGTCACCAGCAGCGGCAATTCAATTCGCGAAACGAATCGCAGCGTTTGGAACAGAGGAAGGTAGACCTGAATCAACAGCGAGAGCAGGGGGATGGCGAAGAAAACCCAGACCGGGTACTTCGAGCTGCGCAGTTGTCGGGCGTTGCTGACCAGGATGCGGTCGGTCGAGTATTCCATCAGACGTTACCCATTATGGCTGTGGAACAGGCTCAGCAACGGGAGGCTTGGGGTTGACTGATTTGGGCGCGACTGGTTTGGGGGCGACTGGTTTGGGAAGTGCGGGCGGGCGGGGTCCGGTGGCACCCGTGGCGCCAACCGGTTTCGACGCGGCGCCGGTTCCCCCGGTGGTTCCGGTAACTGAACCAGGAGCCGCCGGCGCGTTGACGCCTGGCACTTTCGCATTGAAATTAATCGGCAGAGACCCCGGGCCACCTTCGCCGTAGGTATATTTTTGCGCCTCGCCAAGCTTCTTGTACTGGTCCATCAGCTTGTCGGCCTGCGTCCCCGATGTGGGCGCGGTTTTCGTCTGCCCCGCGCCTGCCGTGTTGAGCGGAGGGGCAAGAAATACCGGAGTATCCTCAGGGGGCGCATCCGGGATTTCCTGGTGTGCCGGATCCACCACAATCAGCACTTCCTCCGGTGCGGCTTCTGATCCGGAAGGCTGCACCACGATGTCCTGAAAACTGGTTCCTTCCCGCACGCCGGTCACGCGGCCCACCATCAGGCCCTTTGGAAACACGCGATCTTCACCCGAAGTGAAGAACATCTCTCCAACTTCTACTTTCTGCCCGGTCGGGATGTAGTCCACTTTCGCACTACCGGTTCCCACGCCTTTCAGGACTCCCCGCACGTGGTTTTTCTGGGATTCCACGCCTGCCGCGAAGCCGGGGTCGCTCACTGAAAGCACCTGGCTGGCAAAAGGGTAGACTGCCAGAATTTTGCCGACGATGCCGGCCGGGGTGACAACCGCCATGCCTTTGTGGACGCCGGCGGAGGTGCCCCGATCAATCAGCAAAGACTTCGCACCGTTGCCGGTAGTGGTGCCAATCACGCGCGCGCCGATCATTTTCGAAGGAGAATGGATCTGAAAACCAGCCATTGTCTCGACGCGCTGCGCCGAGGCGAGTTCATTTTTCAGGAGTTGGTTTTCAAGTGTGAGTCGGTCGACATCACTCCTGAGCTTGCGGCTTTGCTGCCGCGCATCGCGAATGGCAAAATAGTTGCCGAAGAAACCGGCGGTGCCGTTCCGGGCATTCTCAATCGCGCTGGCGACGGGCGTCACGGCTGTAATAGCCCAGAAACGAACCAGCGGAACCTCACTGTCGCTTCGGACCTGCCATGCCAGTACGATGAGTTGCGCGAACAACGCTACCAGCAGGACAGTGATGTTCCGGTACCGGTAGAGTAGTGATTCCATGGAAAGTTCGGGACAGGCTCCCTCTTCCTTAATCTATCGAAATTTTGCGCAACAATTTGAAGTCGCTGAGCATTTTTCCGGTGCCGAGCACAACCGAAGCCAGCGGATCATCCGCAATCGAGACCGGCAATCCTGTTTCCTGGCGAATGCGCTCGTCCAGATTCTTAATCAGCGCGCCGCCACCGGTCAACACAATGCCACGATCACTAATGTCCGCGCTGAGTTCCGGGGGCGTACGTTCGAGCGCCATGCGAATGCCATTGACGATCATCGCAATGCACTCCGACAGCGCCTCGCGGATTTCCGCATCACCGATCTCAATCGTTTTTGGCACGCCTTCAATCAGATTGCGGCCCTTGATTTCCATGCGGAGTGGCTTGTCGAGTGGAAACGCCGAGCCGATTTCCATCTTGACCGCTTCAGCCGTGCGTTCGCCGATCAACAGATTGTATTTCCGCTTCATGTACTGCATCACGGCATCGTCCATCGCGTTGCCGGCCACACGCACGGAGCGCGAGTAAACAATGCCGGAAAGCGAGATGACCGCGATGTCCGTGGTGCCGCCGCCGATATCCACCACCATATTGCCGGCGGGTTCCGTGATGGGCAGGCCTGCGCCGATAGCGGCCACCATGGCCTGTTCCACCAGATGCACTTCGCTGGCTTTGGCGCGATACGCCGAATCCATGACCGCACGCTTTTCTACCTGCGTGATCTCGCTCGGCACGCCGATGACGATACGGGGGTGCACCAGCACCTTACGGTTATGCGCCTTCTGGATGAAGTAGTTCAGCATCTTCTCGGTGACTTTGAAGTCCGCGATGACGCCGTCCTTCATGGGCTTGATGGCGACGATATTGCCAGGGGTTCGGCCCAGCATCTCCTTCGCTTCTTTGCCGACTGCTTCTACTTCACCGGTATTTTTGTTGATGGCGACGATGGATGGTTCGTTGACGACGATGCCCTTGCCCTTGGCGAACACGAGCGTATTTGCGGTTCCGAGGTCGATGGCGAGGTCGGAAGAAAAAAGACTAAATAAAGACCTGAGGTTCATCTAAGTGGTTAAGAATACAAGGCGGACGCCTGTTGAGAATAAAATCCATCGTAGCACAATCAGATTTGGCGGATGGGCTGCGACGGCCAGTTCGGTTGTCCCATAATAGGGTAAATGTGGCTTAGAGTCCTGAAGTTGTGCTTTGTCCCGGTTGTCGCCGCCACCCTCAGCGCCGGACCCGCCGAACAGATCTACAACGTGGGCGACGGCGTGACTGCTCCGCGCGTTGTGTCGAAGACGGACCCCGCTTACACGCGTGAGGCTCGCGAGGCACAGGTCCAGGGTACCGCGCTTTATGGACTGATCGTGGACCCGACGGGCCATCCGCGCGATATCCGCGTTCTTAGCCCCATTGGGTTCGGGCTCGATGAGAAAGGTGAAGAGTCGATCGCACAATGGGTTTTCGAACCCGGTCTGAAAGATGGAGTCCCGGTCAGCGTTCGCGCGCAGATTGAAGTGAGTTTTCGCTTCGCCGGCATGCCTTTTGACAAGAAGCGGGACGCCCGGAGGACGGCCTACAATCTGGCGATGGATGACCTGCGAAACCACCGGCAACAGGCAAAAACTGTCGCCACCATAGAGCAGTTGGCAGAGGAAGGCTTTCCGCCTGCTATTTACCTTCTGGGTTCCTGGCACCTGCGTGGGGAGTTTGTCCCGCCGGATGCACCGAAGGGTCTGGCGCTGATCCGCAAGGCGGCAGACCACAACGTCGCCGCCGCCCTGTTCGAACTCGGCACGCTTTACGAGAAAGGCAACTCTGTGCCCGCTGACCCCGACGGCGGGTTCGTCATGATTCGGCAGGCGTCCATACTGGGCAGCGTGGCCGCGCAGTTTGAACTGGGCCGGCGGTTTGAATCGGGCGTTGGCATGAATCCTGACCGGGAACGAGCGCGCCACTACTTTCGCCTATGTGCCGCGGTTGGCGTGGGCCCTTGCCAGTTTCACCTGGGCAGCCTTCTCCTGCCGGGTGAGACGGGCGGTTACAGTGACCCTGTGCAGGCCTCTGCGTGGCTGGAACTTGCCGCTGAAAACCATGTGCCGGAGGCCCGAATTCCTGCTCTCAACGCGGCCGCACAGCTCAACCCGGAGCAGCTTTTGCAGATGAAGCGGCTCAAGGCGCAGCTTTTACGGCGCCCGCAGTGATCCGGTTCCGGTTACGCTTACAGGGAAAAATGGTTCTGCTTTTCTTTGCGGCTTTGCGAGAAACCAAATGCTCTCAGAGCGATGCGGATTTCCCCCGCCTCAACACGGTGAATTGCGGCGGCGTTGATTTCCCGCCAAGGCACCGATAATCCATCAGCGCCAAAACGGATCAGCCGTCGGAATCCACTCAACCGGCACTTCCGGAATGAAGCCCTTCAGCCAGTCCGCGCAGAGCCGCATGCCGGGGTCTTCTGAGTTCTGGTGCCCGACGATAATCATCGCCTTCTTCTGGCCGGCCGCAATGGCGTCCTGAACATACTCCGGGCCTTCCCATTCGCGCGGCTCACCCGCCACGAACAGGTCAATCTCAGGCAGCAGTTTCAGCACCACCTGCAGCGACGTGGAACCGGGGTTGATGGCGGCCTTGCTGATCTTCGTATCCGGATCGCCGATTACCCGCAGGGCACGGAATTTCAGGCGCATTTCCATGTCTTTCACCATGGCCCCCAGCGTCGTCGGATTCACGTTGTAAACGCGGCGGCTGTCGTCTGCCGGGTTGGTCCAACCCAATGATTCCGCCAACCCAACCAGCATCGCGTCAGGCCTGCGGGCATGCCAGTGGTCGTGAAAACGCCAGATGACAAGGTTGTTCTTACGGATGAATTCGTCCTTTGCCTGATAAACGGCATCATTCGTCAGCTCCGGCGTAGTGTCGGCGTCGCTCCAGAACGTGGGCTCGTGCGTAATGATCAGGTTCTTCCCCGCCTTGGCCGCACGCTGCAGAATCGACAGCGTCGACATGACCGTGGTGGCGATACCGGTCACAGCGGTATCCGGGCTTCCGGCTTTGAAAACGTCGCGCGTTGGTGTCTTCCACGGCACCGGTGGCGTGCTTTCGGCGAGCTGCTTCCGGATCCGTTCGATCACCTGCTGTGCGGTCAGTTTCGAGCTCTGTGCCTGCGCCGCGTTTGCGGCGGAAAGCGCAGTGGCAGCGGACAGTGTGAAATCTCTGCGGGTCATGTTCATGAATTCTATCCGAACCACTCGCGCTCACCGCGCGTCGGTAGAATCAGGACTATGCCCTGCCTGTTGGTTTTGCTCATCATGTCGTTCCCCCGGATCGTGCTCGCCTGCATGTGGTTTTTTACGCACATGCTGGAGCGCGCCTACGACGGGCTGCTTATTCCCTTGCTGGGTTTTTTCCTGCTGCCCATCACAACCGTGGTTTATGCCTGGCTGGTGAGTGCCCACCGGCCGCTGGAAGGCATCAACCTGATTATCCTGATCATTGCTGTAGTGCTGGACGCTGGTTCGCACAACGGCGGGCGTCAATACTATCAAAATCGCTGAAAGAACTGTAAGACTTTAGAACTCTAAAGATGATAACCGCTATCACCCGCGACGTCAGCCGCTCGCTGGTCAACTGCGAACTAACCTGGCTTGACCGCGATCCCATCGATATCGACCGGGCCATCGCCGAGCACCACGCGTATGAGGCTTGTCTGCGGGAGCTTGGCGTTCACTTGATCTCATTGCCCGCGCTGGAAGCTCATCCCGACGCCGTCTTCGTGGAAGACCCGGCACTGGTGCTGGATGAAATTGCTGTCATCACGACCATGGGCTGCGACAGTCGGCGCGGAGAGCGCGAAAGCCTGGCTGCACCGCTTGCGGAGTTCCGTCCGGTGTTGCACATGCAGGATCCGGCGCGCCTTGAAGGTGGCGACGTGATGCGGATCGGCAAACAGCTTTTCACAGGGCTCTCTGCCCGCACGGATCGGGCCGGCATTGCGGAACTCCAGTCTCTGACAGCGCCTTATGGTTACTGCGTTATCCCTGTGGAGTTGCGCGATTGCCTGCATCTTAAATCGGCCTGCAGCTTTGTGGGGCAGAACACCCTTCTGATTAATCAGGCATTGCTGGACACCACCGACCTGCAAGGGTATCGGTTCTTCGACGTGGCACCGGAGGAGCCCGACGCTGCCAACGCCCTTTGTATCAACGGCACAATTCTGATGCCCTCGGCCTTTCCGGAAACTGCGGAACGCCTGCGCGCAGGCGGTTTCACGGTTCGAACCGTGGATGTTACCGAACTCCTGAAAGCGGAATCCGGTGTTACTTGCTCCAGCCTGATTTTCGACACGCGTCCCGCTTAGTATAGAGAGAGATGCGTTTCGCTCTCCTTCTGCTGATTCCCGTTTTTCTCACTGCCCAACTGATTCCGGTTGGCCAGCCAGTCCCCAAAACAACCAACCCGCCGGTCGTATTTCTGAATGGCTACCAATCCGGCTGCACCGCAGACAGCAGTTTTTCATCAAACTTCGGGTCAGCCGACAAGCTGCTCCAGGGCGAGGGGCTGGTCACCCTGTATTTCGATAACTGCACGGTCACCGGCAGTCCCGCCATCGAAGCAGTCGGCATCGCTTTCGGGAAATTTCTCGCGGCGCTCAGGTATACGGACGGCACGCCGGTCACACAGGTTGACGTGGTGGCGCACAGCATGGGCGGGCTGATCGTTCGGTGCTACCTTTCGGGGAAACAGGACACGGCGTCGGCACCCGCCACCTTCATCCCTCCGGCGACAATCCCGATTCGCCGCGCGATTCTGCTCGGCACGCCGCACTTCGGTACCGCTCTCGCCAACCTTTTTGGAAGCGACAAGCAATCTCTCGCGCAATCGCTGGGAAGCCAGTTCCTGTTCGATCTCGCCACCTGGAACCAGGGGACTGACGATCTGCGCGGCATCGCGGCGATTGCGGTGGCCGGCAGCGGCGGCACCGGTACAGAGTCGGGCATCAAGGGCTTTGACGACGGGCTGATGACGCTGACCAGCTCCGCACTCACGTTCGCGCGCCCGGGCGTCACCCGCGTCGTGCCCTACTGCCACACCGCGAACTCGTTGCTGCTTTTGATCGGCTATTGCACTTCCGGCACCCCAACACTGAATATTTTGACGACTGATCCTAACAACCTGGTGGGCCAGATTCTGATTTCCTACCTGACCGGGACTGAAGCGTGGAAGACTATCGGTGAATCCGGGGACACCAACGCAGTGTTGTCCGCCCGAGCGGGGCTGGCGCTCCAGCTGCGGGATAAGACCGATCAGCCGCTGGCGCTCATCGGTGGTTCGGTGACGAATGCCACTCCCACCTTAAACCTGAAAGCGAACGCCGGTGGTTTGCTTTACGCCGAGGCGCTCACCGCCAATACTTCGGTGGATCTGCAACTGACGCCGCTCAGCGGGACGGTTCAGACGACCAGTCTCAAACTGGCTGGCGGTGCCACGTCTCCCACAATAGTGAAGCCCGGCCCGGTGATCAGCCCGCGCGGTGTGATTCCGGCAGCCGGCCCTGCGCCATTCCCTTACGATGTGGCTCCGGGGGCTTATGTTTCCGTGTATGGCGCGAACCTCGCGTCGGCCACACAGGGAGCCTCCATCCCTTATCCCGGTCAAATTGCGGACGTGCAGGTGCTGGTGAACGGTGTGGCCGCGCCGATGGTTTTCGTCAGCACCGGGCAGATCAATTTTGTTTACCCGAATGTAGGCCCTGGCCTGACGCAGCTGACTGTGAAAAACATGAACGGCCAGCACACCGTGAATGTGCGCGTTGCCCCCGCCGTGCCGAGTATTTTCCTTTTGGATGCTGCAGGAACAGCCGCCGCCCGCAATGCACTGACGGGTACAGTTGTGGGGCCGAATTCACCGCTGCGGGCCGACGATTTTCTCTCGCTCTACGTGACAGGTCTTGGCGCGACGAACGCCGTCAACAATCTGGACTACGCGCTTACCCTGCCGGTGCTGACGATTGGCGGGCAGAACGTGCCCGTGACCTACGCAGGCCGAACCCCTGGTTTCGCCGGGCTGGATCAGATTAACTGCAAGATCCCGGCTGGTTTGAAGGGTGATGCGGTGCCGGTGGTGGTGACGTCGGGCGGGCGGAGTTCGGCGACCGCATACCTGGCAATTCAGTAGGCCGGCATTCAGAAGCGGGAACATGGACGAATCAAAACTCGACGCCTGGTGGTTCCGGAAACAAGGCCTTGATGGCGGCCTGGTCGGTCGGTCTGGCGCAGAGATTTTCGTGATCGCAGGATGGGCGCGGTCGGTGGCCGGGGTGGGCCCCTATCTCACCCTCTTCTCACGCGGTGGGCTGAGGCGGGCAGAAATTGATGCCTCCCTCGCAAACGTCGAAATCCACGAACTCCCCTCGGCGCGCGGTTGCACGTATGTCCTGCCTGCTTCGGACTACGCACTGGGCTTGAAGGTCGGGCAATCCTTCACCGAAGCGGAAATGAAAGTCGCGCGGAAGCTTGGCGTAACCGATGAAGAGATCGCCATACTTCGGCAGGCGGTGGCGAAGGCGCTCGAATCCGGTCCGCTCGATACCGATGGCCTTCGCACTGCGGTTGGCCAGGCAGCACGAAGCCTGGGGCCGGAGGGCGTGAAGAAAGGTATCACGACCACTCTTCCCGTGGCGCTGGGAACAATGCAGTCCGAAGGCGAGATCCGCCGTATCTCCGTCAACGGCCGGCTGGACCAGCAACGCTACAAGTACGTGCTCTGGAAGCCCAACCCGCTTGTAAAATGGAAGCTCTCCGCCGAAGAATCGTTCACCGAACTGGCCCGCCATTACTTTGCCTGGACCGGCGGAGCATTGCCGGCGGAATTCCAGTGGTTCAGCGGCCTCAGCCTCAAAGCTTCGAAGGCTGCCATCGCGCCGCTCGGCCTTGTCGCGTTCGGGAACTGGCTGATGCTCCCGAAGGACCGGGACCTGTTCGAATCGTTCCAGGTGCCCAAAGACCCCTGCTACGCGGTAGTCAGCAGTCTGGACGGGATTTCGGCGCTGCGCGGAGCGGGTAGGATGAACGTGCTGCCGCACCACCGCATTTATGATCGCGGCAGCCTGGTTGGCCATTGGGAGTTCGATACCGTGACCAACACCATCGTCTGGTCCGCACAGATCAAACCAAATGCCGCTCTGCGGGACGCAGTGGCAAGAACAGAAGCCTTCATTCGCGAAGACCTGGGTGACGCGCGCTCCTTCAGTCTGGATAGCCCGAAGTCGCGCGTGCCGAAAATCGAAGCGCTTCGCAAGGGGCTGACTCTGTGACAGGCACCGCGTTTCTGGCAGACCCTGTCGCCAAAGAGCACGACACTGGTCCCGGCCACCCGGAACAGATCGCGCGCTGGGACGCAGCGGTGCGCGGTGTCGCGGCCTTCGGGCTGACCGAAACCTCACCGCGCGCCGCGACTTTCGATGAGATTGCGCTCTGCCACACGCCCGCTTACATTCGCAGTGCGAAGCGCGATGTCGGGCAGGGTCTGGACGCGCTGAGCACCGGTGACACCAACATCTGTCCGCGGTCCTTCGAAGTTGCCGCGCGTGCCGCGGGCGTGTGCCTGAACGCGGTGGATCTGGTGATGGTGCGTGAGGCGGCCAACGCTTTTTGCATCATCCGCCCGCCCGGTCACCATGCCACACCGGCTCGGGGCATGGGCTTCTGCCTGTTCAATAATATTGCCATCGCCGCCCGCTACGCGCAGCAGAAATACGGCGTGGAACGGGTCCTGATTGCAGATTGGGACGTGCACCACGGCAACGGCACGCAGGACGTTTTCTACGCCGACCCTTCCGTCTTTTTCTTCAGCACGCATCAGTCCCCGTGGTATCCCGGCACCGGCGACACGAACGAAACCGGCGAAGGGGCGGGGCAGGGCACTACGCTGAATTGCCCGTTCCCCGCCGGTTCCGGACGCGAACAGATTCTGGGGGCATTTCGCGATGAACTGGTTCCTGCCATGGACAGGTTCCGGCCCGACCTGATCCTGATTTCCGCCGGTTTTGATTCGCGCCTCGGTGACCCGCTGGGGCACTTTCGTCTGACCGATCCGGATTTTGCGGAACTGACCAATCTGATGCTGGAAATGGCCGACAAGCATGCCGGGGGACGCCTGGTTTCAGTTCTGGAAGGTGGCTATAATCTCGGCGGACTGACGCAGGCTGTCGCTGCGCATGCTGCTGCTCTCAGCGGCGCCGGAAAAGGGTAATCCCTGCAACGCCCGCCGCACCGGCCTCCATGCATTGGCGGGTGTTTTCAGTGGTGATGCCGCCGAGCGCCAGGATGGGGACCTTCGACAGGCCTGTGGCTTGTCTGAGGCCTGCAAGGCCCAGTGGTTCGCCCAGGTTCGACTTCGACAGCGGACTGAAGATAGGGGCCAGCAGTGCGTAATCGGCCCCGGCCGGAGCCGCTTCGTTCTCATGCAGCGCAATCGTAATGACAAACCCGGCCGGCGCAATCCGGCGAATTTCAGAGGGCGATACCGAATTCCCGCGCAGATGAACGCCCGCCGCTCCCGTTGCCAACGCCACATCTGTGCGGTCGTTCACCAGGATCCCGGGGCCGACCCGCATCGCCCGACGCACCAGTCGCGACAGGTCGCGGGGATTCAGGCCACGCTCCCGAATCTGAATGAAATCGACATCCGCGAACAGGCCGGCGATCCAGGCGTTCTCATCAATGTCAGCCGTGCCGTCTGTGATCTGAACCCGAATCAACTGTTTTCAGGAACCTTGCGCCTGTGTGTCCTGTGCGCTTCATGCGCATGCCGGTGCAGATCGCTGAGATTGAACCCGGCGAAGAAGATGGCAATTGCCCCGCCAATCAGCAGTGGAAGGGTGAGCACGGTAAAAATAATCTCGGCCAGGATCGCAGCTTCCGGGCGCTCCGTATAGAGCTTTGTCAGCGCATAAATGATGGTCGCCTGAAAGACTCCCAGGTTGGCGGGGGCATTCGGGATTAGTGTCCCCACGGTTTTCACCACCAGCAGGAAAGCGATCTGCCCGAAACCGAAGTCAAACGCGTCGGCCCGCGCAATCGCCCAGATGACGAAGATCTGCGCCAGCCAGTAGAGCCCGCTGATGCCCATGGTCGCGCTCAGTTCGCGCCAGCGACCCAGCCGGTGGATCTCATCGAGAAGGTGAATGAAGCGCTCTGCAAACCGGTTGCCCTTGAAAACAGAATGTGCGTGCTGCTTGTGAAAAAGGACCCAAAGAATGATCAGCGCGATGACTGCAACGCTGCCGCCAAACACCCACATGGCGTGGTTCACTTCGTCATGCGTGGCGATCTGCCGCGTCACCAGGAGGTAGATCAAAACGATCCAGAGACCGTCCATAATACGCTCGATCAGGTCGGATGTGAGCGCCAGGGAAAGGGGAACCTTCGTCTTGAAGGAAAGCAGGAAGCAACGGATCACTTCGCCGGCGCGCGCGGGCAGAATATCATTCGCGAAGAGACCCACGAAGACAGCCTGCAGGCAGGAGCCGAACGGCGGCGCGCCCGCAGGCCCCAGGATCACCATCCAGCGCCAGGCGTCGAGGAAATAAACGCCCACCTCAACCACCACGGCAACTGCGATCCAGGCCCAGTTCAGGGTGCGAAGATGTTCGCCCAGCCGGGCGAAAGGGAACTGGCTGAAGACCCAGACCAGTGACGCGGCGGCAAGGCCGTAACCAAACACAGGCAGCAGCCACTTCGGAATTTTTCTACGCCCGGAAGGCGTCTCAGGAGTGTCCATGCCAGTCCCCGGGGGGACCTTCTTCATAATAGCTCCCGATAACACAGCACCTAAAACTTAAAGAACTTGTGTCTGCAAGCCCGGCAGCGGAAAGGAGCGATGAAAAACAGCCGCAGGAATTCCTCGAACAAGCCGGATCGGGTTGCCCTCCGTATATTCGTCGACGTGCAGGAGGGGCAGAAGCCATATTTACCCTCTGACTCTTCCAGATCCTGCGGGGTGGCTTTCACTACTTCTGTCCTGGAATTCAGTTGGAACTGGGGGTGGCTGTAGCCGGAAAGTTGCGGCTGCGCAAATTGCGCGGGCTCCAGTTTGAAGCCCGGCACTGCTCCCGCAATGCTGCGCTCAATGGAATCGACCACGGAACTGACCTTCTGCTCAGCCACCCTGGACGAATCCCGCAGATTATTGAGGGACTTCGTCTGCAGCGCGGAAACACGCTCCAGGCTTTGGATCCGATCCTGCAACTGATCGTTCAGCGCCGCCGTGCTTTCTTCGATGGCGCGCTGACCGATACTGCGGAAATCGCTGACCAGCTTGTCTTCCAGGCGCTGCATGTGCTCACCCACCTGACCCTGAATGATGGCCGGCAGATCGGCATTCAGCATTTCGACACGCTGGCGCGAACGGGCGATCTCAGCGGCACGCTGTTTTTCAGCCACCAGATCACGGATTGGGTTTCCCCGACGGATCAAATGTCGGGGTGTTCGGCGAATGGGTGCCAAAGGTTCCTCAAGACGATTGTAACTCGCTGCCTGGTATCGCGTTGCAGACTGCGGTAGTAGATCGTTTGCCAACCCTGACTGTAATCAAAGCTAAAGAGAGCATCCTACGCCGTGAGTTCCAGTACTGTTTGAGAGCGGAGTAAGGGAAAATTCTCAGGATGGAAAAGTTGGGGCGGCTGACGGGGTTCGAACCCGTGACATCCAGAACCACAATCTGGCGCTACTACCGACTGAGCTACAGCCGCCGCAATATGCATTCAGTGTAGCATTTCCATTATCGGCGTCCACGGCTTTCCGTTCTGGCTCCGCCGCCCATATTGCCGCCACCACCGCCGGGATTGCCGCCGCCACCGTTGCCCCGATTGCCTCTGTCTCCTCCGCTCTGGTAACTGCTTTGGCTACTGCCCGGGTTACTGCGGACAGACGGGCTACTGCGGTACGACGGTGCTGGTGCGCTCCGTGGCGTCTGTCCCGCAGGAGGGGTTCGATACGACGGAGCGCCGAAGCCCCCCCGATCAGACTGGGGCGTCCTTTCCGCTGGTTGCCGGTAGGCAGGCGGGTTATAAGACGGCTGTGACTGCCGTTCCCGCACAATGGGTGGTGCCACATCCAGAGACCGTCCCGCACCGCGCGGCGCGCTGTCGAACCGCGACCCATTGAAGCGGGATTCATTCCCTGGTGACTGATTGCGCTGCGCCGGGGCATTAAACTGCCGCTCGGCCGGAGCCTGCCTGTCAGTCGACTGGGGACTGCCGAAACGCTGCCAGCCCGGCGACGAATTCTGCCGAACCTGCGGCGCGTTACCCACCTGCATGCCGCGATTCTCAAACGCCGACCGCACCGAAGATTGCTGCTGGTTAAACGGCACCCGCTGTGAGCTTGCGGAGTTCGAAGGCTGACGGCTGAAGAAACGCTGACTTCCCGGGTCAGTTCGCGGCCCGGACGCGGTCGGTCGATCACTGAAACGCAGGTGATCGTTCCCCGGCGAGACCGGCACCATCCCTCTCACCAGAGAAGCCTGCTGCAGATGGTTGCTGTCTACCGCGACACGATTCCGATAATTACCCCGCTGAAAATCCGAACCCGATACCGCCGTCACACCGTTCACATACCGCGAATTCCGATACACATTGGTGATGTTCGTATTGTTGACGATATTGATCTGGTTGAAGCCGCCGTTGCGCCCGCCTCCCCAGCCCCGGCCATACCAGGGGTGGTAGCGTTCATAAGGCGCCAGCGGAATCCAGCCGATATTTCCAAACCCGATCCCCACGCCGAAGCCGCCACCGCCACCGAATCCAAAGAATCCGACCAGTGCCGGACGATACCAGTAGTGGTCGCTGCGTCGCCCCGGGAACCAACTCCAGCCGTAGCCGGCCCGCTGGTACCAGGATCCATAGTGAAACGGTGCCCAGCCCCACGGGGAAGCGTCGATCCAGGTCCACCCGTAATAGTCTTCCCAAACCCACCGACCTTCACGATAAGGCGCCCAGCCGGCAGCAACCGTGGGCGTCCACACGTTGCCGTACGCCGGATCATTCGACCAGCGCCCATAGTTATCCAGATCTTCGGTGCCATAAACATCCCGGCTCACATATTGAGGGGACTGCGCGCGGAGAAGGTAAGCATCGCGCTGATCGCTCCAGGCGTCCCACCGGTCATGCGCCGGTGCGGGGACAATCTGAAATTCGGGGTCGTCGGCGGACCCCTTGATCACCATCATGCTTCCTTCCCGCACGCGTTCGGTGCCGCGACGGGTGCTGACTTCCACCTCACCGTGGCGCACAAGCACATGTGTCGAGCCATCCGGAGCGGTTTCTACGCGCACCGAAGCCAGGCCCACGGGACGAATGGAGGCAAGCGAAGTATTGATCTCCGCTTCTTCGCTGGTCTGCCGCAGCACCCGGTAGGTCACCAGGCCTTTAGCCAGCTGCAACTGAATGCGGCCATTGTCGAACTCGGCGATCTGAACCTCCGAATCGCCTGCCAGGCGCGCGAACGAAGCCCCGCTCAACTGGAATTCAGCAGCCGATCCCGGCGAAACTGACACTGCGTCGCCACCCAATAGCGGGGCGTTCAGAGCCGCCGCCACCCATTCCCCGGTGTCACCGCGACGCACCGAGGCGTCCCCGCTCAGCACGCTCACACGCGCCACCGGGCGGCCCGCTTCGTCCGGCGGCCCGTCGTTATCCGGCAACTGCTGGGCAAAGGCCAGAGTCGTCATCGCCAGCAAAAGGGGGAATTGATATCGGCGCATGCGTTACACTTTTGCAATCCTCACTCCAAAGAGTAACCGATTGATTCGAATGGTACTTGTCTAAACGACCGTCCTGCGGCTTCTGGTTGAAAACCACCACCCCGCGTGTATTGGACCAGGCAGGCGCTACTCTGGGGGAAATCCCTCCGGGAAAATCATGCGTAATTCTGTTCGCTATACCGTTCGTTTCCCCGAACCTTCCACGCACTATGCCGTGATTGAAGCATTGCTCCCAACTGGTGGCCAGGCCGAGGTGGACGTCTTCATGGCGGTCTGGACGCCCGGGTCATACCTTGTGCGGGAGTATGCGCGCCACGTGGAAGGCCTGACTCCGTTGTCGGTCCTCAAGATCGCGAAGAACCGCTGGCGCGTGCAAACGGGCGGCACCCCGGAGATCTGTCTTTCCTACCGCGTTTATTGCCGCGATATGTCGGTCCGAACGAACTGGGTGGAAGCCAACTTCGCGCTGCTGAACGGTGCTCCCACATTTATCACGCTGGTCGGGGGCGAAAGCCTCCGCCACACGGTCCGGCTGGAATTGCCGGACGGATGGTGCACGACCATGACCGGCCTCGATCTGGTGGAAGGTGGCGGGCCGCACCACTATGAGGCTCCGGACTACGACACGCTGGTCGATTGCCCGATCATCGCCGGCAATCCGGCGATGCACCAGTTCGAGGTAGCCGGCATTCCCCACTATCTGGTGAATCAGGGCGAGGAATCCGTCTGGGATGCCGCCCGCGCTGTGCCCGACCTGCAAAAGATCGTGGAAACTCACCTGGACATGTGGGGCAGTCTGCCGTATCGGAAGTACCTTTTCCTGAACCTGATCACGGAGGCAGGCGGCGGTCTGGAGCACAAAAATTCCGTAGTCATGATGACCAGCCGCTGGACCACACGAACCAGGCAGTCATATCTGGGCTGGCTCGATCTGGCCTCTCACGAATACTTCCATGTCTGGAATGTGAAGCGCCTGCGGCCCGCGGAACTGGGTCCGTTCGACTACGAGCGGGAGAACACCACGCGCAGTTTGTGGGTTGCGGAAGGCATCACCGACTATTACGCTTCGCTGCTGGTACGGCGTGCCGGCATCTCAACTCAGCAGGAGTATCTGACGGGCAGCGATGGCTCCAGCGGACTTTCCGGCATTATCCACCGCCTGCAGACCACTCCGGGGCGTCTTGTGCAGTCCGCCGGGCAGGCCTCGTTCGATGCCTGGACCAAGCTCTACCGCCCGGATGAGAATTCCGGCAACACCACCATCAGTTACTACACGAAGGGGACGGTGGTGGCGTGGCTTCTCGATGCGCGCATTCGAAAGGTCTCAAACGGCGTAAAGAACCTGGATGATTTGATGCGCCTGGCGTATGAACGTTTTTCGGGCGCATGCGGCTTCACTCCGGAACAGTTCAGGGCAACCGCCGAAGAAATTGCGGGAGTGTCCCTTACGGAGTTTTTCCGTCATGCAGTGGAAAGCACGGAAGAACTGGACTATGCCGAAGCGTTGGACTTCTTCGGACTGCGTTTCAAAGCGCTGCGGGAGGGCGCAAAGAAAGCGTGGCTGGGTGCGGAGACCAAAGTCGAATCCGGGCGGTTGCTGGTAACGAAAATTCCGCGCGGCACTCCGGCAATTGCGGCGGGCCTGAATGTGGACGATGAAATTGTGGCAATCGGGGAGTTTCGCGTGCCGGCGGATAAATTCGCCAAGCGTCTGGAGAATTACATGCCTGGTGAGATGGTCTCGCTCCTGGTGGCTCGTCGCGAGAAACTGCTGCGAGTCGAAGTCACATTCGGCGAGGATCCGGGAAAACCGTGGAAACTGGAAATCCGCCCGGATGCCGACGGGGAGCAGCGTCGGCATCTGGAAGCCTGGCTGGGCGTTTAGTGAGCCAGCCCGGAGTGGAGCCCATCCCGTGTGCCCTTGCAGCGGTAGCCGGTTTGATGCCGAGTTGGTTTTGCAATCAGCGGATATGCAGCAAGCCGGCTGCGGATTGGTCAATTGTTCCGTTGTCCAGCAAAGACTGAAACATGATGCGGTCGGAAAATCGGTCGGAAGGAAATTGCAGTTCGGCTCCCGACGCCCTGAAGCCGGGCTCTTCCAAATCGCCAATGCTTTGAATACGAAAGGGGCGTAGTGCTGGTCGTCAGCGAAGTCGAACTCATGGCCGGGTTGCCCGCCCTTCGATGTTTCGCGAACGCCATATTGAGATCCCGGCCTCGCGGCATGTTTCGGTCGTTTTCCTGAGCCATTACTCCCATTTTTGTTTCGTTTCTCCGCCCCCGAAAGTGTAAGTATGAGAGCGCTGAGTAACTAAGGCGCTAAAGCCAAAGCCTGCGGCTACCGCTCAAACCGCAACTTCATCACCGTCTTCTACCTCGGGCCGGAACTGGCGCTCAGACTGCCCGCAACGCGGCTGAAGCCGTAGACCGGCGGCGGGCAAACAGCCCCGGGTTTTGGTTTTGGGCCAAGCGAAGGTTCCCGGACGAAGGCATTTTCCTTTGAGGGAGAAGCACAGAGGGTGATCTTGAATTTCGTGACAGAAGCCCCCATATTCGTTACGCTGGAGAAAGAAGCAGGAGCATCAAAATTATGGAAGTGCAATTCGAACCCGCTGTGCAAGCCAAGCTCGAACAATTGGCCCGCATCAGCGGTCGCGCGACCGCTGACCTGATTCAGGATGCCGTGGTTGGTTATGTGGACGAACTGGCCGAAACGCGCCGGATGCTGGATAGCCGTTATGACGACATCCAGAACGGTACGGTCAAACTGATTGATGGCGAGGAAGCTTTCGCCCGTTTGCACGAGAGAATTGACGCGCGCCGTAACTGCCCCGTATGAGCGATTTCGATCTTCATCCGGAGGCGTTCACCGACATTGATGAGATCGTAGTTTACATTGGCGAAGACAGCCCGGAAGCTGCTCACCGCGTAGTTGACGATATTTATCAAGCCATCCAGAGCTTAATTCCGTTCCCTCATCGCGGGCATCGCCGACCGGATATCACCGGTCGCCCCTTGCGGTTTCTAAGCGTTCGGGGCTACCTGATTGCCTATGCTCCAGACGAAAAGCCGCTCTGGATAGTTGCTGTCATGCACGGCCACCGCAGCCCCCGCGTTATGGCTGCGATCCTCAGAGGCCGCGAATAGCTATCTCTTTAAATCACGACCCGTTCAACTTCATCGGGCCGATATTATCACCGCGCCGCCATATAGACCAGCGGCTCTGGCACCTTCATGTTTCGCCATCTGCTGCGCGATTTCCAGCTGCCCACTATTTTTCAAGTACTTTGTGATTCGGCCGCCCGCAACGTATTGCAACCGATTTCAGTCATGATCCCTGCCGCAACGACGCGCTGGCCGATCATTCGGTAAGCGTCCTGCTGATAGTGGGCGCTTGCCGTCAGCTTCTTCCCCGACCTGTCCACAGCTGTGCGAAACAGCCTGCGCCGTGGCCGCGAACATCGATATTGGGAGCAGTTCAGGGGACGGCGGAGAGAATCATATCTGTAGTCATGGCTGTCCGGGGTTCAGAAGTTGTCGTAGATCTTTAAAAGATCTGGTAAAAAGCGGCCAATCCGGTTCAAGAAGAGCAACATTGGCATATTGCCCCTTTGTTTCGAATACTTGTGGCAACCGAAGCCATATTGACGTGCACATCTGTCGAAATGATCCGAGCACATCTTTCATCACTTCGTTCGTCTCATGGTCCAAGTAGATATCGGCCATGGTGAAGGAATTCAAAAAGTTGCACTCGTGTACCTCGACCTGGGTTCTAAACTCTTCTTCCGTCTTCGGTACGATGGCCTTTGCTCGCCGATTGAGCTCGTAATGTCCTTTGACCAAGGCTTCATGGAGTTTTTGTAAAGCGGAGAATCGCAATTCCCCGACCTTTGCATTTCTGGACGGAACAGCGGCAAAGCTAACTACCTTGTGTCCCCCTGCAGCGATCAGCTCATATAGTCCGTACCACGCAGCCTTGACCGCCAGCCACCACGCTGCTGCGGACGGCGCGACTTACCCGTTGATATCAAAAAAGCGCCGGATGCGCGCCAGCATCTGCGTCTGGCTTTCCGCCTCACGACGATGCGCGGTTTCAATGTCCAACTGCTCCCGCACCATGGCCAGTTCCATTTGCCGGTGTGCCATCACGACAGACATATCCTCAGCCAGTTCCGGACGTCGTGACAGAATTCCCTCCAGACCCGCTTTGTCCAGCCTGCAGCAATCGACGTGAGTCTGGGCGACAGCGCTGGCGCTGCGGATTTCACCGGTCAGCAGGGATGCTTCGCCGAAGAAATCACCGGCCTCCACCGCCGAAATCCTGCGCTCCGAGCCAGGGCCGGAGCTGTAATAAATCCCGACTTCGCCCGCCACGATGAAGTACATGGAAGCGCCCTCTTCCCCC
>JBBQDH010000033.1:0-33003 GCA_038319515.1 Bryobacterales bacterium | reverse complement strand
TCGGCAAGCCCGTCAAGTGGATAGAATCCCGCCGCGAAAACTTCCTCGTCACCATCCACGGTCGCGGCCACGTCGATTACTTCGAAATCGCCGCCAAACGCGACGGCACCATCCTCGGCCTGCGTCTCAAGCTCATTCAGGACCTCGGCGCCTACCACCAGCTCCTCACCCCCGCCATTCCCACCCTCAGCGTGCTGATGATGCCGGGCCTCTACAACTTCCGCAATATCGATACCGAAGTCATCGGTGTCTTCACCAACGCGGTCCCCACCGACGCCTACCGCGGAGCCGGTCGCCCCGAAGCCACCCACGGCATCGAGCGCATGGTCGACCTCCTCGCCGTCGAACTCAAAATGGATCCCACCGAGATCCGCTTTAAGAACTACGTCCAGCCCGACCAGTTCCCCTTCCCCACCGCCGCCGGCCTCATTTACGATTCCGGCGACTACGGGGCCTGCCTCCAAAAGGCCATGGACATGATCGGCTACCCGGCACTTCGCGCCCAACAGGCCGAAGCCCGCGCGGCTGGCAGGCTGATGGGAATCGGCATCTCCACCTACGGCGAACTCTGCGGCTTCGGCCCCTCCCCCGCCACTCCAGCCGGTGGCTGGGAAAGCGCCATGGTCCGCGTCGAGCCTTCCGGTAAGGTCACCATCCACACCGGCACCTCACCCCACGGCCAGGGTCAGGAGACTTCCTTCTGTCAAATCGCCGCCGACGAACTTGGCATCCCGATGGACGACATCATCGTGCTGCACGGCGATACCGCCATCGTCCAGTACGGCATCGGCACCTTCGGCAGCCGCAACACCGCCGTCGGTGGACCCGCGCTTTGGTACGCCCTTCAGGAAATTCGTGAAAAGGTGAAGAAATTCGGTAAAATGCTGTTAAATGCCGAAGGTGAAGTCGTCTTTGAAGACGGCAAATGCACCGACCCTGCCACTGGTAAAGAAGTGTCTTTCCAGACCATCGCCGCCGCGGCCTATCGTGCCCTGAAGCTTCCGCCCGATACCGACCCTGGCCTGGTCGTCACCAAGTTCTGGGAACCGTCGAATTTTGCTTTCCCATTTGGAGCGCACATCATCGTCAGTGAGGTCGACGCCGAAACCGGTCAGATCGAAATCGTTCGCTATGTCGCGGTCGATGACATTGGCAACCAGCTTAACCCGCTCCTGGTCGAAGGCCAGTTGCACGGCGGCGTTGCCCAGGGCCTGGGTCAGGCTCTCTGGGAACATGGCGTTTATGATGACAACGGCCAGCTCCTCACCGGCGAATTCATGGATTACGTCATGCCTCGTGCCCGCATGATGCCCTGGATCGAGTCCGGCCACACCATCACCCCGTCGCCCGTGAACCCGTTGGGCGTCAAGGGCGTTGGTGAAGCCGGCACCATCGGTTCTACCCCCGCCATGGTCAATTCAGTCATCGACGCGCTCTCCCATCTGGGTATTCGTCACCTCGATATGCCGCTCACCCCTGAGAAAGTCTGGAACGCCATCAACGGAGCAAAAGCATGATCGCCCACGCATTCGACTACACCGCCCCCGCCTCGCTTTCAGAGGCGCTCGGCCTGATTGCCGATGGCGGCAAACCGCTCTCCGGGGGCATGAGCCTCATCCCCATGATGAAGCTGCGCCTTGCCGCCCCGGAGCACCTCATCGACCTCGCGAAGCTCAAGGAACTCAGCTACATTCGTGAGCAAGCGGGTCAACTCCATATCGGAGCCGCCACCACTCACTATGAGATCGAGAGCTCACTGCTCCTGCGCGGCAAATGCCCTCTGCTGGCCGAAACCGCCTCGCATATCGGCGATATCCAGGTCCGCAACATGGGTACCCTCGGCGGCAGCGTCGCCCACGCCGACCCTGCAGCCGACTACCCCGCTGCCCTCCAGGCCCTCGAAGCAAAGATCGTCCTGCTGAGTTCCTCAGGCACTCGTACCGTGTCAACTAAAGACTTCTTTGTCGACACCTTCACCACAGCTATCGAACCTGGCGAGATCGTCAGCGAGATCATCGTCCCGCTTGAACCCGGCCTCACCGGCACCAACTACCAGAAATGCGTGCATCCCGCCAGCGGTTACGCCCTGGTCGGTATCGCTGCCCGCACCCGTCTGGAAGGGGGCGCGGTAAGCATGATCCGCATCGGCGTCACGGGCCTTTCCGGCACGTCCTTCCGCGCCTGCGGCGTCGAAGAGTCCCTCCTCGGAAAGGTACCCAACGAAGCCGATATCATTGCGGCATCGAAGCACGTCGCCGAAGGTATTGATGCCAGCGCCGATCTCCAGGCCTCATCCGACTACCGCAGGCACCTGGCCGCCAACTACACCGCCCGTGCCATCCGCTCTGCTTTGTCGAGGTCTGCTTGAAAATTGCGGGCACAGCCCAGCTCCCCTTTACTCCGGAGCGCACCTACGACCTGATGCAGGACCCTGTCCTGCTCGCCAAAGCCATCCCCGGCTGCGACGCCCTTGAAAAGATCGGAGAAGACGAATACAGCCTCCAAATGAAGATGGTCATGGCCAGTCTCTCCGGGGCTTTCGAGGGCAAGGTTCGGCTCACTGAGCCGGACCGCCCCGCCAGCTTCCGCATGCTGGTGGAAGGCACAGGCAAGATCGGTTTCATGAAGGGCGACGGCCTGCTGCGCCTCACAGCCAATGAAGCGGGTACTGAAGTCTCCTACGAAGGCGAAGCGCAGATCGGCGGAAAGATCGCGGCCGTTGGCAACCGCATGATCGACATGACTGCCCGCATGCTGATCAAGCGCTTCTTTGAAAAACTGGCAGCGGAAAAACTCGCTGAACCCGCCGCTTAGCTGGCGGCGAGTTGGCGCAGCACGAACGGCAGAATACCGCCGTTGCGGAAGTACTCGGCTTCCTGTGGCGTATCCACTCTGGGCACGGCCTCGAACACAGTGGTGTGGCCGTGGTCCGCCACAGCGGTCACGGTGACGCGCGCGCCCTTTTCTACACCCGCGCCTACACCGGCAAAGGTGAACGATTCACGTCCTGTCAGGCCCAGCGACGCCGCATTCTCACCCGGCGCAAACTGCAGCGGCAGCACGCCCATGCCGACGAGGTTCGTGCGGTGGATACGTTCGAAGCTCTCTGCAATCACGGCCTTCACGCCCAGCAGCGCCACGCCCTTCGCCGCCCAGTCGCGCGACGAACCTGAGCCGTATTCCTTGCCCGCCAGAATGATGAGCGGAGTGCCTTCCTGCTGGTACTTCATCGACGCATCGTAGATGAACATCTGCTCGCCATCCGGCAGATGGACGGTCCACGTGCCTTCCGTACCAGGCGCCAGCTGGTTGCGCAGACGAACGTTGGCAAGCGTGCCGCGCACCATCACTTCATGGTTGCCGCGACGAGCACCGTAAGAGTTGAAGTCCGACGGTTTCACGCCGAGGCCAATCAGGTACATGCCGGCCGGGCTGTTGACCGCAATGGAACCTGCGGGCGAGATATGATCCGTCGTAATGGAATCGCCCAGCAGCGCCAGAGCGCGTGCGTTTGCGATGTCCCGGATGGGCGCAGTGGGGTCCACCATGTTGTCGAAATATGGCGGCTTCTTGATGTAAGTGGAATTGTCGTCCCACTCATAAATGCTGCCGGTCGGAACGGGCAGATTGCGCCAGTTGCTGTCGCCTTCAAATGCCTTCTCGTACTCCGTGCGGAACATGTCGGCGTTAATGGTGGCGCGGATGGTGGCGTCAATTTCTTCGGGGCTTGGCCAGATGTCCCTGAGGTACACCGGCTGCCCGTCCGTGCCGTTGCCCAGTGAATCCGTGCTGATGTCGAAATCGACCGTGCCCGCGAGCGCGTAAGCGACCACCAGAGGCGGTGAGGCAAGGTAGTTGGCCTTCACCTGCGGGTTCACGCGGCCCTCAAAGTTGCGGTTGCCGCTGAGCACTGCGGCAACAACCAGATCGTTATCTTTCACCGCGGCAGAAACGGCATCGGGCAATGGGCCGCTGTTGCCAATACAGGTGGTACAGCCATAGCCCACAAGATTGAAATTCAGCGCGTCCAGGTACTGCGAGAGACCGGCTTTATCCAGATAATTAGTGACAACCTTCGAGCCCGGCGCAAGACTGGTCTTGACCCAGGGCTTCGACTTCAGGCCTTTCTCCACAGCCTTCTTCGCGAGCAGGCCCGCGCCGATCATCACGGAAGGATTCGACGTATTCGTACAGCTTGTGATGGCCGCGATGACCACCGCGCCACCCGACATCTGCGTGTCTTCGCCGCCCATGTGCAGCAAGGCAGTCTTCGAAGTTGCATCCTTGAACGCATCGCTGAAGTTCTTCCGGACCTCCGGCAATGTCAGGCGGTCCTGCGGACGCTTCGGGCCGGCCATCGACGGCACGACGTTTGCCATGTCGAGTTCGAGCGTATCGCTGAAAACGGGGTCCGGCGTGGCGTCAGTACGGAACAGGGTCTGCGCCTTCGAATAGGCTTCCACCAGTTCGATAACGTGGGGATCGCGGTTCGACGTGCGGAGATAATCGAGAGTGCCGGTGTCCACCGGGAAGAAGCCGATGGTTGCCCCGTATTCCGGGGCCATGTTGGCGATGGTGGCGCGGTCGGCCACGCTGAGCGCGGTGAGCCCGGCACCATAGAATTCGACGAACTTACCCACCACACCCTTCTTACGAAGCATCTGTGTCACGGTCAGCACCAGATCAGTTGCGGTACAGCCCTCGGGCAGCTTGCCGTGCAGCTTGAAGCCGACCACGGGGGGCATCAGCATGGAGCAGGGCTGGCCAAGCATACAGGCCTCGGCTTCAATGCCGCCCACGCCCCACCCGACGACACCCAGACCGTTGATCATCGTGGTGTGGGAGTCGGTGCCGACCAGGGTGTCTGGATAAGCGGTCCAGGAGCCATCCGCGTTTTGGTTGCGGAAGACGACAGTGGCGAGGTATTCGAGGTTCACCTGGTGCACGATGCCGGTATCCGGCGGCACGGCGCGGAAGTTCGAAAACGCGGTCTGGGCCCAGCGGAGCAGCATGTAGCGCTCGCGGTTGCGCGTAAATTCAAGAGCGGCGTTGATGTCGAACGCATTCTTCGTACCGTATTCATCCACCTGCACGGAGTGGTCAATGACGAGATCCGCAGGCATGAGCGGATTGGCCTTCGAGGGGTCGGCACCCATGGCGGCCAGGGCATCGCGCATGGCGGCCAGGTCGACTACACAAGGCACACCGGTGAAGTCCTGCAGCAGCACGCGGGCGGGCATGAAGGAGATTTCGGTCTCACTGGCGGCCGCGGTACCGTTGATGACCGCTTCGATGTCGGCGGCCTTTACCTTGCGGCCATCTTCCTGACGCAGCAGATTCTCGAGCAGGATCCGGTGCGAAACCGGCAGTTTCTCAATGTGCGGGATGTCTGCGAGACGAAAGTATTTGTAGTCGTGGCCACCCACCGTCAGGGTGGAAAGCGTACCGAAACTGTTCTGGCTCATGGGCTGATTTCAATATATCGCCGGGCTACGTTCGGCTGTAATAATGGCAGGCATGATCCGCGCCCTCCTTTCTCTTTTCCTGATGGCCTCCATTCCGGGGAACAGCCCCTACCCGGCCTACAAAGTGATCGGCAATATCTACTACGTGGGCGCCGATGACATCACCTCGTACCTGATCACCACGCCGAAAGGGCACATCATCCTCAACACCGGCTATGCAGAGACGGTGCCGATCATCCGCGACAATGTGCAGAAGCTCGGTTTCAAACTGGAAGACGTGAAGATCATGCTGAATGGTCAGGCGCACTACGATCACGTGGCCGGTCAGCGCGATCTGCAGAATCTGACCCACGCGAAAATCTATTCCAGTGCGAAGGACGCCCCGGTGGTGGAGAGCGGGGGCGTGAAAGATCCGCGCTGGGGCAGGGAGCAGACCTATCCGCCGGTGAAGGTGGACCACATTGTCCGCGACGGCGAAAAGGTGACGTTGGGCGGCGTGACGTTGGTGGCGCATCTGACGCCGGGGCACAGCCCGGGCTGCACCACCTGGACGATGACCGTGATCGGGAACGGCAAACCGCTCGAAGTGGTTTTCGTGGGCGGCACGTCGATCAATCCCGGCGTGCGGCTGGTGAAGGAGCCCACGACATGGCCTGGTATTGCGGCCGATTTCGAACTCGGCTTCAAAGTGCTGCGCGGCTTGAAATGCGATGTCTTTCTGGGCGCGCACGGCAACTACTACGGCATGCTTGCAAAGCGTCACCAGATGGAAGCGGGCGGGCCGAACCCGTTCATCGACCAGAAGGGCTATATCGAGTTTGTCGACAAATCTGAGAAAACATTCCGCGCTCAGGTTGCGGCTGAGCGCGGGCAGTAGCCGGAAAGGGGGAAAGCCGATCAGCGCTTCATTCCGAGATGCCGACTAACGCGGTCATGTGCGAGTACCGCAGTGCCTTCCTCCTTAGTCCGAATGCCATTACACGCTCAACTGGATCGCATGGGCAAGGGCGTTTATCGGGATAAGCGGGCGTTTTCCTCAGAAGCTTTTGGAACCGTGTTGGGCGGTACTGTTGGCCGGGGAACCGTTCGGAGGGTTGCCTTAGCGTGTTTCCGGCTTTTGCGTGCAATCGACTGCGTTGCAAGACTGCGTTGCAAGACTGCGTTGAGCCAGGGGAAATTCGCATCGCTCTGAGAACATTTGCTTTCTCGCAAAAGCCGCGAACATGCCAACTCCGGGCGATTTTTGTGTTCCTTAAAACCTCTGCCGGTCGGCGAGGGCGACACCAATACTCGGGAAACCATTTCCCTTGTCGTCGCCGCCGACCGAAAAGCGGGCGTCTTACGCAAAAGCTCGACTGATTCCGGAGGAAGCTGAGTTGTGCTCTGTCTGATCCTGACCAAATCCAGACATGGTACTATATGAAGGTAGCTTGCGCGGCCTGCTGCCATTTCGACCCGGCACAATGCTTTTCAGGCTCCACACACGAGGAGTAATCCCACATTAACATGGCCAATTTTAACCAGGGAGCTCAGGTTGAGCACCAGAAATTTGGTTTAGGTACAGTGCTCTCCCACAGCGATGAGCGCATCGTTATCAAATTCGACGATCACGGCGAAAAGAAGTTCGTGACGTCGCTGGTTATTGCCTCCCTCAAAAAGAGCGACCGGCAACCGCCCGCTGAAAAGCGCGCGTCCCGGGCCCGGAAGCCGAAGGTTGCAGTCGCAGCCGAGACGGCGACCGCCTGAGAATTTTAAAAGGATCCGACGCTTGAACGCCAGACAGAAACGTCTTTTCGAAGAGTCACTGAAGAAAAACCCGAACCTCAAAATGCCCACGGCTTCCACACAGCCGGTGGGCGAGTTGACCGAGGAAGATCTCGCACTGCTGAAACAGGGTGTGGGTGATAAGAGTGGACGGCCACAGCATTCGGCCACCGCGACCCCCTCTGGCGACGGAGCGGACGACGGACTGGCAGAACCCCAGACGGGTTCGGTGATGACCTACTTCGAAGAGAAGGGTTTCGGTTTTCTCCGCCCGGATGGCGGCGGCAAAGACATCTTCTTCCATATCTCTCGCCTGCACCAGGGCGAGGCGACCGAACTGGTTCCCGGCGTCAAGATCTCTTTCGAACTCGGTATGGACCGCAACGGCAAGATCGCCGCCAGCAGCCTCCGCATCCTGCCCCCTGCCGAAGTGCCTGCCAAATAATTCCCGGATCCGCAACTCCGATACCGAGGACAGGGCAACCTGTCCTCGGTATTGTTTTTCCCACTTCAGAAGTTTGGAGCGCACCACTCTGCCATACCGCCCCGGTTTTGACCCCCTTTTGTTAAGGGTGGGAATCAACCGAGCGCCATTAGGGGCCATCCACCGGCTTTCACCCCGGCAGGGACCAGCGCACAGACGCTCATGGGCCGACTCCCTCATTCTTGAGTGTTGGATCAAAAATGATGGGCAGCACCTGCTTCGCAGAAGCGCTCCAATTCAAAAGTGTACCGTGTTTTTGGTCAACGCCGCGCCCAATTTGTTTCGGGCATTATTCCCTTCCCCCGAACCCCTGCTCGCGATATACTGCTGAGACGAGTTCCGAAAATCAATTACACTCGGGGATAAAATATGGCACTTTCGACAATCATCGCTCTCCTTCAGGAAGCTCCCGCCGCTGATAGCAACGGCTCGGCCGGCACCATCCGCATCGTCGCCGGCATACTCGCGCTGGTTCTGGTCGGAATCATCGTCATGCGCCGCAAAGGCTCTAAGAAAAAAGACGAAGACGAATTCTAAACATCAGTTTCCCGCCGGGCGAATGGCGGGAACATCTAAAAATCCTTACTCCGGCCCGGATTTTTAGCAGCGCGGAACCAGCGCCCGGGTCATCTGGCCAATCGTGACCAGGCCCGGGCGTTTGGCTCCCGCACTTCAATACGGCGGGGCGGAGCAGGTGGGGCCAATAGTGCCCCGGCCCTTGCACGCACCATGGGCGCAGGATAGCGGCATTCAGGCCAGCCGCCTCAACAGCCGCCTCAACAGCTGCCTCCCATCGTGAACGCGCCGCGATATAGGCGTGCATCAGCGGTGCTTCGCCTTCGCGGCGCTTCGCTGTGGCACCCCTGCCAACTGCACGAAAATATGGTCGCAATCCAAAGGCCGCAGCGCATCTCCCCGCACGGCGTGAACTCCTGCCGTCAGTCACGAATACTTTAAGCCCTGCAATCTAGGCTTCGCTAAGGCCCGCAGGCGAACCTCCATCTCGCTCTACCGCACCGAATTTGCGAAGATAGAGAAGTGACTCTCCGCAGATTTGCTCTCCCGCTCTTCGTTTCCGCGCTTTGCCTGGGGCAGGCAACCTGGCAGGCCGTGACCGAACTTCCCGGCGTCGATTGGAAAGGCCTCACCGGCGCGAAGAAGCAGTCCGCCCTGCGCATCATGCAGGCAGAAGGCTGCACCTGCGGCTGTGACATGAAGCTGGCGGAGTGCCGGGTCAAAGATCCGTCTTGCGGCGTGAGCCGGAAACTCACAGCCGCCGTGGTGAAAGAGACTGTGGCCGGTAAAGACGCCGCGTTCATTAAAGCCGAAATCAAGCGTATCGCTGAAGAACCGCCGCCCGTACTGGATGAGCCAGTGAAGCTCACCCTTGGCAGCGCCCCGGCGCTGGGTCCAGCCAACGCGCGCATCACCATCGTTGAATTCTCCGATTTCCAGTGCCCCTACTGTTCGAAGGCCATCGCGGAAGTGAAAGAAGTGATGCGCCAGATGCCGAAGGACGTGAAACTGGTATTCAAACAGTTCCCGCTCGATTCGCATTCCCAGGCCATGTTCGGGTCAGAAGCGGCTCTGGCCGCCCAGGCGCAGGGCAAGTTCTGGGAAATGCATGACCTGCTCTATGCCGGATTCCCTGACATCAGCAGGCAGCGAGTCATGTCCTATGCCCGCCAGCTTAAACTCGATATTCCGAAGTTCACTGCGGATGTGGACAGCCACAAGTACAGAGCCCGCGCCCAGGCCGATCAGCAGGAAGGCGAAGTGGCCGGCGTGGCTGGTACCCCCACCTTTTTCTTCAACGGCAGGAAGTACAATTCCGGCTTCGAAGCGCCGGCGGTGGTCGCGCTTATTAAAAAAGAACTGAAGTAGACCGGGCTATTTGTGGCGGACGGTGCTCTTCAGCCGGTCCAGTTGTTTGCGGGCGGCCCGCGCCCATGAACTGCTCGAATCCAGCTTCAGATAAGCCTGCCAATAACCGATCGCGCGGAGAATATCGTTAGTCCGCTCGCTCAGTAACGCCAGGTTGAAGTATGCATCCGCATAACGTGGATTCAGCCTGATCGCGCTCAGATAGAAATTCCGAGCCTCACCCCCGCGACCCTGTTCGTCGTGCAGATTCCCCAAATTGAAGTGCGCCAGCGGGTAATCCGGGTCGGCCGCCATAGCGCGGGTGTAGAACTGCTCCGCCTCCGCCAGTTTCTTCATCCGGAAGTAGATGGTTCCCAGGTTCACCAGCGCCCCGGCTGCATTCGGATTCAGGTCAATCGCCTTCCGATACGCCGCCACCGCTTCACCCACAGGTGCCCCGGTTTCTTCCAGAGACAGGCCACGCTGGAACCAGATTTCCGACTCCTGCTCCTGTGCCGCCGTCGTCACCACAGATGCAACAGGTTCAGCCGGCACAACAGGAAAGGACCGCAGCTTCTCAATCTCTTTTGCATCGAAGTCCAGCAGCAGTTGCCCGCTGATCGGCTCCATCCGGTTACCAGAAAGATGCACCGTAATGCGCTTGCCGTCGGCGGTGATCCGCAGTTCCGCCAGCGGATGTTCCACGTTTTTCAAACGCTTGCGAAGCGCGGCAATGGCTAACTGGATCTGGCGCACCGGAACCTTGAACTCCCGCAGTTTCCGCAGAGTCTTGAGGGCCAGCAGATCAGAAAATCCGAACAGCTCAGACGGCTTCACAAACCCTTGCTTTTCCCAGGAGCGCAGTTGCCTCTCTGTCACGCCCACCATACGGCGGACATCCTCACGCGGATACCCGCCGGATTCCCTGGGATGCAGCGTCTTTTGTAGGCCAGTACTCATTCCGCTCTATTGATTTTCCGCCACTCCGGGTGAAAGTTCAGCAAAGATCAGGTTAACAGGCCCCACAAAAAGATAGTTTTATGTTTTGGCCACCCCGGTGCGACTGACAACTTTTCTTGTGACCCCGCCGACTTTGTGTAACATTCGGGAAAGACCGCGCTGAGCGAGTTGTCCATATCGAACAGCCGTATTTGTCTTGCCATCGCGATCCCCTCTGCGCCGCGCACAGCTTCACTTGGCTTACCGCTCAGTCACCATTGATAACAGCGGTACCAACCACAAAGTCATTGAAAAGACTTCCGGCTCAGGCTCCTATAATCTGCAGTCGGAAACAGGCGCGCCGGCCAGCGAAGTCACGGTCCAGGCCGACGCTACACTGTCAACACCCAAAGCGACGTCCTCACTTCCACCATCACGGCACGCGAAATTCAGGATGCACCACTGGTGAACGCAGCGTGCTCGATCTGGCACTGACTCTGGCCAATGTCTCCGGCGACACAGGCAGCGAATATCCTGTTCTGGTCAGCGTCACCCCGTATCCCGGCTGGCAACCTCAACATCGGTGGTGGCAGGCCGCTCAGTACCCTGATGCCGACCCATGGTGTAAACAATACCGACGTTAGTCTGGGCCGCACCATGACCAGCTTCTCCCACAAAGCGCTACAGGAATCTACTGTGCTCACCTCGGCGTTCTCGGCGGAGTACGGCCAGTCCGGCGGCGGCGTCATCAACGTCACCACAAAATCCGGCACCAACGCCCTGAGCGGCACGCTGCTCTGGTACAACCGAAATCCGGCCTTCGCCGCAGCGCCCTTAACGCTCGCCGCCGCCAACCGCCCTGTAGCCACTCTGAAGTACAACCAGCTCCCGGCACCCTCCGCCAGCGGCTCGGTCCGCATCCCCGAAGATTTGCAACGGTAAAGACAGGACATTCTTCTTCGGCGCGATTAAGCCGGAGTATCGGCGTGATCATCTGGACCAGAACAGCGGTCTGGTGAACACGCCCAGCGGCTGGCTTCCCCAAGCAGTGGTCGACCAGTTCCGCAGCATAATCCCCACGGTCCTCGCCTCCACCGGTGACAATGCCATCTACAACAACTACAAGTGGTGAACGGCAACCAGTTCACACCTGCCACTTCCGCCACACCTTTCCCGGTAACCTGATCCCGAAATCGTTGCTGAACGCCACAGCCGGCAAGGAATATGGACCCATTGATCGGGCGGATCGAATACGCCCGGCACAACACAAAAGAGAAAACTGCCCATCCCTTCGCCCTCCTGTCGCACACCCATAAGTTGTGATCACGGTTGACAGATCGCCCCGTTCCGGCGAGAATAGAAGTTTACCTCCTCACATGCGGATGTGGCGGAATTGGCAGACGCGCTAGATTCAGGTTCTAGTTTTCTCACGAAAGTGGAGGTTCAAGTCCTCTCATCCGCACCAATATCAAAACAAAGCACTTAGTAGCATCGGAGCCACCCCAAAACGCGTTGCTTTTTTGTTTCCTTTGCAGCCGTTTTGCAGCTTAACGACCAGCCGCAAGCCGGTTTCAGTAGTGCAGAATCCATCGCACCCAACCTTCAGTGATTCCAAAGTCGAGCGCTCCGTAGCGGACAAAGGCCCACGCACCCGCCAACCAAAGACTACTCGCAAAGAAAGTCGGATAGGCTAGGGTGCGCTTGTACGCCGGTGAGTAATCGCTCAACCTAAAGTGGACCCCGTTGTCAAGACCAATTTCTGCGTTGCATTTGCTAATGTCTTACGGGTCTGATTTGTATCTGAGGGCGGCATCAGCTTCGAAGCCGTCCTCTGCCATTCCGGCACTGGAAGCGGCGCTCGGGTCGCATCCCTGCGGAGCCCTGTCCTCCGTTCCAGTGTCTCCAGTTTAAAACAGTCATTCTGGCGCGAAAGCGCTAAATCCCAGGGGTTCGGGGACAGCGTCCCCGTGTTCAGTGACGCCAGCTTCCTTATGCTCTGGGCCTTCACATCCGGGCACCCGGCTTATACAGCGCCGCCGGTGTCTGGTAGCCGAGGCTCTGGTGCAGTCGCTCGTGATTGTAGAAGCGGAGGTATCGATCAATACCTGCCCGCGCTTCCGTCACCGATGCGTAGTCCTTCAGATACACCTCCTCATATTTGAGCGACCTCCACAACCGCTCGATGAAAATGTTGTCCATGCAGCGTCCTCGCCCATCCATACTGATCGCGATCTCTCTGGCCCGCAGTTCGCCGGTGAATCTCTCGCTGGTGAACTGCGATCCCTGATCGCTGTTAAAGATTTCCGGTTGACCCCGCCGCAAGGCGCTCTTAAGAGCCTCGACGCAGAAATCGAGTTCCATCGTCAGCGAAACCGACCAGCTAATCACGTATCTGCTGAACCAGTCCATGACAGCGACCAGGTACACAAAACCCTGAGCCATCCTGATATATGTAATGTCCGTACTCCACACCTGGTTGACTCGGGCCACCTCAACCCCTCTCAGCAGGTACGGGTAAATCTTATGCCCTTCTCCTGGTTGGCTCAGTCGCGGCCTGGGGTAAACCGCTTCGATTCCCATCACCTCCATCAGTCGGGATATCCGCTTGCGGTTTATTTCAAAACCCTTAGTCCGCAGCCATTGGCTCATTCTCCGGCTTCCGTAAAACGGCGTCTTCGTGTACTGCTCGTCCAGTAACCGCATCAACCGCAGATTCTTTTCGCTTTCCCCAAGCGGCTCGTAGTACAGACCGGCCCGGTTCACGCCCAACAATTCGCACTGCCGGCGTACGCTGATCTCCGCGTATTCCCGGTCCACCAGACCGCGAAGCTCCTCAGTCGAGCATTCCAGCTTTTTTTTGATCCACTCCAGCTCGACCTTCTGTCGCCCGATCTGCTCAAACAGCGCGTCGGTCTCCGCCTGCCCGGGGTTGGTCTGGCGTGTCCTGCCATCGACGAATAACTCCGGCAGGCGCTCCAGCGCCGCCTTCCGCCACTTCGCGATCTGAATAGGATGCACCTTGAACTGTGACCCCAACTGGCTCAGAGTCTTCTCGCCGTGGATTGCCTCCACTGCGACCTGCGCGTTGAACTTCGGACTGTGCTGTTTTCTCGTCGTCGTCATCAACGTCTCCTTGTTAACGACCCGTCGAAATATTAGCTTATTGCCCGGTCTGGAATCCTGGGGACACTATAATATCGGTGCCTTCTTCATCCGCAATGGTTGACGGCTATCCATAGTGGTAAACTTTACAATTTAAAATGAAACTTGATACTCTCATGGATCGGTTTGATTGGCATGGTTGGCATCCTCCGTCGAAGGTAACGTGATCGAGTGAAACTGATCATGAAATACGTTAAGCTGGCAGCGATATTCCTTGCCATTCCCGTGATCTGCTATTTCGTCTTGCGCTCCGCAATGTCGGATATGGACGTAGCTTGGGGTCACGCCCTTAAAAAGAACAACATCTCGCCTGATCGAATACCAGCGCTTGCTGTCGTCTGCCAGAACTTTTCGACGGTGACAGAGCTAAAGCTTGCCTCCATCTGCACGCCTTACACGGATGCCGAGCTATTTAGAAATGTTGCAATATTTACCGCCGTGGGGACCGTTTCTTTTTCGCTTCTTGTGATGGTGGCTGGCTTTGTCTGCAAAGCTAATAGGCATCTCTTATTGCGACTATTCCGTCCCGGCTTCGTTGTTTCAAATCTCGTTGTTGCGACGCTGCTCATAGTTCAGGCAGTTTTAATTTCAGAAACGATCCGATGCTCGTCGTGGAACAGCGCAGACACGGCTGACGTTTACTTCTACTTTGTGCTTTTTGGCCTGATTGCTCTGGTCGGCGTGTTCTTGACCGTTAAGCCGCTATTCAGAACTGCACGAAAGGCGCAATCTACGGTAATTGGGCAAGTGTTGAGCGTTTCCGACTATCCGGCTCTCTGGCAATTCGTAGGTGATCTTGCACAGACAGTAGGCAGCGACTTGCCGCACAATCTCGTTGTCGGCCTGACGCCGGCGTTCTTTGTTACCGAAGCAGATGTCCATTGCATCGGTGGGACGGTGACAGGTCGAACCATGTACCTTTCCGTGCCTTTGTGCCGCATCCTTACGGTTGAGGAACTCTCGGCGGTGATAGCTCATGAGCTTGGGCACTTCAGAGGGGAAGACACGGCTTTCAGTCTTCGTTTCTACCCCATTTATCGGGGGGCGGTGGAGTCGTTGAATGGCGTGTCTGAGGCCGTAACTCAGATCAACGACTTCACTCGATATATCCCGATAAATGCGATAAAGCTAATTGGCATTATGGGTTCGCTAACCCTCTTACCCTCAGTCTTTATGATCTCATATTTTCTTGAGTGTTTCTCGGGTGCTGAGAGTGCCGTCAGTCGGGACCGTGAGATCGCAGCCGACGCCGTTGCTGCCAAGACTTCGGGTTCCGCAAATATCGCTACGGCACTTGTGAAACTCCATGCCTACACGGGAATGTGGGATCAACTGTCTGTGGTGATGCGTGACGGCCTATCGGTCGGCCATGTGAATGTCGGAGACGAGCGATACGACGCACCACAATTCTTTTCCAACGTCAGTGAACTTTACGCTATGACGGTCGCTCAGTGCGCCGAGCCGAGGTCTCTCGATGGATTGGATGCAAAGACCATTCCGCATCCAACCGATTCACACCCGCCGCTCAGTATTCGTCTCGATGCTCTCGGACAGAGCTTGTTCGCAATCCGTTCGGGTGCTCTTAATGTTTCGCCCAACCCATCCGCCCACGAAGTAATTGACAACTGCGACGATCTCGAAGGCCGGTTGAGCCTGATTGAACAAGCTCTCGTCGGCCCCGAAAGAGCCGCTACTTCGTAATGTCACCGCTACTGACCGAACCTAATCTACCGCCAGAACATCACACAAGCCCGTGACGGTCTACGGGCATCCCGAGCCTATTCGGATGAAGCATAACCCAAAGCCTCAAGGGCAGGGAAGAATGAAAACCATAGATGGTCAATACAGGACACATTTCAGGCGAAACATTTCCCGTGTCAGGCTGCCATTTTCACGGACATCGCGGTTTGGTTTAGCGGGTTTCAGCCGGACCTGACCGTTTCGCAGCGTAAGGCCGGGCATAGGCCGCAGGCGGGTTGTGCGAAGTGGTGGCGGCTGCCTTCCGGTAGGCCGCGAGGGCAGCGTCCTTCCGACCGAGCTTCTCATACGTATCGCCCAGCATGCACTGGATGAACGGGTCGCTCTGGTCCGCCTTTGCGAACTGCGCCAGCGCGGCCTCATAATCGCCGCGATAGAACGCCACGTAGCCCACCAGATAAGGCAGGAACCGGGCCTGACCTTTTGCTACCTCCGAATCACTGTCAATCAAAGCCTGCGCAGCATTCACATGCTTGTCCGCTTCGGTCTGATTGCCCTTGCGCGCCGCAATGCGCGCCTGCGCATGCTCCCATCGAAAGGCCCAGAGGCTCTTGCGGTCAGGCGTAATGTCCGGCTGCCTGAGGCCCGCCAGATGCCCTGTCAGATACCACTGATAGGCCGTGTCCAGGTCTCCGGCATCGAGACAGACACGGGCGGCTTCGTCAGCCACTTCACCCTGCTGGTAAAAATCGTTGATCGTGACGTAATACTGATAGACCAGCTGTTCAAACCCGACCGTTTTTTTGCAGTTGCCGCTGAATGCCCAGGACATTGCCATGGCTCTTTGCGCAGCGGCGATCGCCTTCGCATCCGGTGCAATATCGATAGTCTTTGAGAAGTACTTTCGGGCCTCGTCGCCGCGGCCCATCCAGTCCAGCAGACTCCCCGCCGCATTGTTGGCAGGCAGCGAATCCGGCGTGGACTTCAGAATCGCCTGATACAGACCCAGCGCATCCTCAGCCTTGCCCTCCTGGATCAGCTGCCTGCCCTGCCGCAGGAAGTCGGGCTGGGTCTGGGCAGGCTGGGTTTGGGCAGGCAAAGACAGCGCCATTACCAGCGCTGTCGCTGCCCCGTACCAATAAATGCTCTTCATGGATTCTCCGCCCTACGGTTCCGTCGTGAACGGGAACTGCCGCTGGCTGTTGTCGAAAACGCCCGTAATACTCATCGGACGCACGTTGTAGTAGATCCATATTCTGTACTGCGTGCTGCCCGTGAGCGTTCCGTTGACCTGCGCCGTCACCGTGGTCTGATCCAGCGACTGCGTAAAGGTAATCGGGATGTTGATGTGGGTGTTGGAAGTATCCGTCAGATAAACCGTACCTGCCAGCAGACTTGCGTAGTCGATCGGCGTATCCCAGACAAAGGTGAACGTCGGGTTCGTCTTTACGACACTCGACACATTCGAATTCTGCGGCAACGGAACCGTAGCCGGAACATTCGTGTTCACGGTGGCCGAAAGGAAAGTGGGGGAGACCACGTTGAAGTTTCCACCCACTGTAAAGGCGTAGTTGAAGCTGCCGGCCATGGCCGTGCCGGCGACATTTTGCACGCCGGTTACCGCCACTGCGTGAGCCCCGGGCGACAACAGTGCGGGCGTCACCTGGGGCCCAACCAGAGGCGCGGAGACTGCATCGAAGGTGAATGCCTTCACCGTGCTGGCGGGTCACACCGCAAGGTCCGGTGGTGGCGAACGTGCCAACGTTAACCGTCGCGTTGATGTGGGTGTCGTCCACCACCACAAAGGCAACCGGCGCACCCACGCAGGTGAAGTTGATTGTCGGGTTTGCAGCGGTGAAATGCGTGCCGCTGCCGGTGATGGCGATAATGTCACCCTGGTCATTCTGGTGCACCGTCGCGGGGGTCGTCGGCACGGCCGAGAGAATGGCGGCGTTGCCCGCATTGACTGCAAAGTACCCGGGCACACCGTTACCGTTTCCAATGGTGTAAACCGCAATCTGCTGAGCGCCGCCGCCCAGATTCGTGACCATGCTGACCGCGTGGTTGCCCGTGGGCGCAACGGTTGAAATGAGCAGATGCACGGTGGCATGCGTGGCATGCGTAAACTGGCCCGTGATGGTCATCAGAAAATTCTGCCCCTGATTTGCGCTGGTCTTGCTGAGCGAACTGAGAATCGCGGGGCCGGGGTTGACCGTAAAGAAATTCCCCGTCACCACTTCCGTAGCGGCAGTGGCGGTAACCGTGCGACCGCCCAACTGCGAGATCGGGTCGATATATAAATCAACTTGCGCGTGCGTACTATCGGTGACCACCACGTTGCTGACCGTGATTCCCTGGCCAAACGTGAAAGTCGTACCGGGCCTCCAGTGCGTGAAGTTGCCCAGCAGCGTGACGTTTGTCAGGGTCTGCCCCTGCAGTCCGCTGACTGGACCTACCCCATTCAGCGAAGCACCAGAGTCGGGCGAGCTGGCTGCTTCAGGTAATGTGCGAAAAAGAACATGCGCGATAGTTTATGGCAACGCCATAACCGTCAGAGACGACGGCGCCCCTGCCGACCGATAAATATGCTGCGTGGCCTTTTGGAAATCAGCGGCCTTCGCCTCGGAGATCTTCATGAACTTCTGTGGATTCAAATCACACAATGGAAACCAGCTGCTCTGAACCTGCACCATGATCCGGTGCCCGACGCGGAACGTGTGGAACACATCCGGGAGCTCAAACGCCACCTGATCCATTTTACCGGGTGAAAACGGCTCCGGCTTTTCTGTGCTTTTGCGGAATTTGCCCCGGAACGGCTCGCCGCGTAATAACTGCTGGTAGCCGCCCATACGAATGTTTGAGGGCTGGTCCGGAGAGTCCGGGTAGTCGCCGGGGTACACGTCGATCAGCTTAACTACGAAATCGGAATCAGTCCCCGTTGTCGAAACGAACAACGACGCTTTCAGTGGACCGGCGATACGGAAGTCCTCCGTGAGGGGTTCCGTTTCGTACGTCAGAACGTCGGGACGCGCCGAGGCGAAGCGCTGGTCCTCCACCATGTAGTTGTAGGTCATCCGCCCCGTAATCTCCGGAGTGAATGGCACCGGCTTATTGGGGTCACTGATGTATTCGTCGAAGTCCCCTGCCCCCGCGGGTTTCGCGAAGCTCAGAGCACCCTTCTCATGAAAATACAGCGTCTTTGGCTGCGCTTCTTTCGGAGGCCAGGAGGCGAATTTATGCCATTCGTCCCGCCCGGTCTCGAACACATACGCCTTAGGCAGCTTGCCGCCCTCTCCTTTCGCTTTCAGGTACCAGAGAAAAAACGGATACTCAATACTTTCCTGGAAATACTTTGACGTTTCGTTCCTGAAACGGGCGTTACCGAGGCGGTCGCCCAAACCTCTCGACCACCCGCCGTGCGACCACGGTCCTTCCACAATCCGGTTGTCGCTCTCCGGACTCTGCTTCTCAACCGCCCTGAAGACCGCCAGCGGACCCAGAACATCCTCCGCATCAAACCATCCACCCACTGTCAGCATGGCCGGCTTCACGGCCTTCAGGTATTGCGCAGGGTTGCGCGACTGCCAGTAAGCATCATTTACATCGTGCTCAACCAGTTCGCGCCAGTATTCAATCCTGCCGTGAAAATACTTCTCGTCGGCGTTGAGCAGCGGGCCCATGCGCCGAAAGAAATCATAGCCGTCAGGAGTGCCCATGTCATATTGCAGGTGCCCCGTGATGTAGTCGGGATTTTTCTCCTGCCCAAAGCCTCCGAAAAACCCAAAGGCATGCGGCAGAAAAAAGACGCCATTGTGACGGAAGTCATCGCCGTTGAACCAGTCAGTCACCGGTGCCTGCGGCGAGACGGCTTTCATGGATGGGTGTGGGTCAATGGCAGCCATGGTGGCATAGAATCCGGGATAGGAAATGCCATAGATACCCGCTTTTCCGTTGTTATTCGGGACGTGTTTCACCAGCCAGTCCATGGTGTCATAAGTGTCCGAAGGCTCGTCGAAGTCCTTCGGCCCTTTCTTCGGGTTCACGGGCCGCACATGCACATAAGTGCCCTCACTGTGACCCTTGCCCCGCACATCCTGCCGGACGAAGATGAAGCCCTCTTTGACAAACAGTTCGGTCTCACCCGGCCCCAGTTGGGTCGGATAGTTTTCGATGCCATACGGCGGAACCTGGTAGGGAGTGCGGTTGAGAAGAACAGGCCAGGCCTGCGAATCGTCCTTCGGTGTGAAGACCTGCGTAAACAACTTCACGCCGTCACGCATGGGAATCATGAACTCGTACTTGGTGTAGTGCGCTTTGATGTACTTCTGCTTCGCCAGAACTTCAGGTGTCGGCGGGGGCACCTGCGAATACAGGGGGATACAGGACGCGAGCAGGGCGACCACACCCAAAGCTGTTCTCATATCGGGCTATGATAGCGCGATGACCGGGTCTGGCGAATCAAGGCGTGCGGCATTGAATCATCGCTTCCCTTACCTCGGCGAGCGTTTCGTCCAGCCGGTTTTTCCCTCGCCACGTGGCGCGATTTCCGGCGCGGGGATCCGACGCATCAGTTCTCTCCATCCCGATCCTGCTTGCCAACTACAATCCCGGCTCCCTCACGGATGGTGAGAAAACGGTTGGCGGCCACCCGGCTCAACACCTCACGGGCACCACTGGGCCAGCGAATTTCGACATCCGCCACCTCCGCCTCACCCAAACCAAAGTGGAGCCTCGGGTCGTTCACCGAATAGAAGCTCGATTGGCTCAGCGCTTCATGGACCTGCACTTTGCCGCCGTAACGCACCACCACGCGCGCCCCGATTGCGCTTCGGTTTGACTTCGTACCCACCATTTTCAGTTTCAGCCAGTGGCCATTGCCGGTCACGTCATTGCGCAGCAGCGATGGAGGCTCGTTCAGGTTCACAATCAGCACGTCCACGTCGCCATCATTGTCGAAATCGCCAAAAGCGCAGCCGCGGCTGCAGTGCGCATCGGCAATCGCCGGACCTGCGGCATCAATCAATTCTTCGGATTTTCCGTTGCGCAGATTGCGAAAGATCACGCGCGGCGTGTTCATTGGGTATTTGGCCGGGAACCTCGCGGCCACTTCCGGGTACGTGCCGCCGGTCACCAGGAACAGATCGGGATAACCATCGTTGTCCAGATCCACGATGCCCGCGCCCCAGCCAACGTAGCGTGTCTCCACACCAAGGCCGCTTACGATCGTGACGTCGCTGAAGCTTTCCCTGCCGGCGCTGCGATAGAGCGCGCTGGTGTCATCGGAGAAATGGGTCTTCAGAATATCGAGCTTGCCATCCAGATTGAAATCCCCAATTCCGATTCCCATGCCCGCCTGCTCATTGCCGTCCTCGTTCAGCGCCACGCCGGATTCGAGTCCGATATCGGTGAACGTGCCGTCGTGATTATTCCGCAAAAAGAAGCTGGGCGTGGAATCGCAGGCGACGTAAATATCAGGCCAGCCGTCATCATTCAGATCGGCGGCGACGGCTGTCATCATGTAGCTGCCCTTCACCTTCGTGATGCCTGAGGGGATGCTCACATCGGTGAACGTGCCGTCACCGTTATTGCGATAGAGAACATTCTGCCCCTAATAGGTGATAAAAAGATCTTCGTTCCCATCGTTGTTGTAGTCCCCCACAGTTACAGCAGAAGCCCAGCCAGTGCGCCGCAAACCCGCCTTCTCTGTGACATCCGTGAATGTGCCGTCACGATTGTTGTGATACAGCCGGTTGGTGGCGGCCTTCGGCCCGTCAGGGTCCAGCCCGCCGGCGTCCAGCGTAGTCCCGCTCAGAAGGAAAATATCCATCCAGCCGTCATTGTCATAGTCGATAAAGGCCGCGCCGCAGCCCACGGCTTCCACAATCCATGTCTTGTGATCCGAAGCGCCACAAATCACGGGCGCATGCAGACCGGCCTGTTTTGCTATATCCGTAAAATGCGCATGGAAAGGCAGACCGGAGGGCTTGCCGCGAGGGGTCGGCGTGACGTTGCGCGTCATCACTCCCTGCGCATTGGCCTTCATTGCCGAAGCGCCTAAAAGGCCTGCGAATTGGCGGCGGGTCCACACTACGACGTCAGGCTAACACCGGGCATCGATGAGAGATCGGCAATCGGTATATGATGATCAGGGTATTTTCAGGTCCATTGGGGAGCGCTCATGAAACTCTATGTTGTTTTAATTTGCCTGTTAGTGGCACAGATCTCCGCCTTCGGGCAGGACCGCGGCAGCATCAACGGAACCATTACCGACAGTTCCGGCGGAGTTGTGCCGGGTGCAAAAGTCACGGTCCAGAACCCCGCCAATAACAGTTCCAGAAACCTGCAGACCAGTGGCGACGGAACCTATAACTTTGTCAATATTCCTGCGGGCGATTACAAGGTGAGCGCCGCGAAGGACGGTTTCCGCGTCGCCGAAACCTCCGGCGTGCGCGTCAACGTCAACACCACCACTCACGTCGACATGCAGTTGCAGGTTGGCTCCACCAAAGATGTAGTCGAAGTCCGGGGCAATGTCTCGCTGTTGCAAACAGACCGCAGCGATCTTGGCCAGATCATCAGCAGCAAGGCCCTTACAGACCTTCCACTCTTTGCAAACGGCGGCCTGCGCAGCAATATGGCGTTCACCGCGCTTGCTCCCGGCGTTAGTTCGAATCTGACGGGCGACCCCGATACCACCGGCGCGAACATTCGCATCGCAGGCGGCCTCGGCAACGGAGCCAGCCAGTTGCTTGATGGCTCGGAATCGATGAGCGAACGCAAGAATGATCCGCAGATGCGCGTTGTCAGCGCCGAAGGTATTGAAGAGTTTAAGATTCAGTCGAGCGCCTACTCCGCCGAGTTCGGTCGAGCATCCAACGGCGTTCTGAACTACACCACGAAGTCGGGCACCAACGATTTCCACGGCACAGCGTTCGCGGTTGTTCGCAACCAGGCACTGAATGCGCTCGGCTTCTTTTACACGGCACCCATCATACCCAAACCGGTGGTGCACAACCAGAACCTCCAGGCCGTCAGCATCGGGGGCCCCGTGCGGATCCCGAAGGTGATTGACCTGCGCAACAAGGCATTTTTCTTCTTCTCGGGCGAACGCTCGCGAGCGAAGGATGTGTCGAACTCCGCCCTGATCAGCCTGCCCCCTCCCGCCTTCCGGACCGGTGACTTCCGTACCCTCACTGATTCGCGGGGCGCAGTGATTCCGCTCTACGATCCTTTTAACGAAAGCGGTAACATTATTGCCGACGCCACCAAACGGCAGCGCATCTCCTGCAATGGTGTGCTGAACGTGATCTGCGCCAGCCGCATCACCCCCGTCGCGTCGCTGCTGAACGGCTACATCCCGGTGCCGTCAAACCCCAACGGCTACCTGAACAACAACCCGATTGAGAACAACGGCAGCCGCACGCCCGGTGAGAACCAGGCCGTTTACGCCATAAAAGGCGACTACAACGCTACTCAGAATACGCACTTCAGCGGCGTGTTCAGCAAGCAATACTTCAACAGCTATGCGCTGGACGGCCCCATTCCCGGCGCTCTCGGCGAAGGGTTCCAGGAGTTCGGCAGCACCAAATGGGTTCGCCTCAACGGCGACCAGACCATTCGCGGCAACCTGCTCAATCACTTTGCATTTGGCTACAACCAGCGCGACCTGGGTGAGCAGGGCAACACCCGCCTGGGACCCTTCGACGGGACTTTCGGCAAGACCACCGCCATTCCCGGCGTACTGAGCTATGGCAAATCGCCCAACTACAGCGCCTACCAGCTCGGCACTTTCGGCAACCTGAATGGGACGGTTTCCACGCGGTCACCGGGCAGGACCTTCAGCTTCAGCGACTCGTTGACCTGGCTCAAAGGCAGGCACACCGTCAAGACCGGTTTTGAGGTTGTTCGCGCCACCTATTCCCGTCAGGACTGCAATGGTTGCGCGGGCAGCGCCGGCTTTGGCTCCGCCGCAACCGGCAACCCCGGCGTCAGCGGCACCACCGGCTTCGATTATGCCTCGTTCCTGCTGGGCACCGCAGGCGGCGGATCGTTCAACTACGGCGCAAACATCAGGTACATCTATCCGTACTATGCGGCTTTTGTCCAGGATGACATTAAGCTCACCGGCAAACTGACGCTCAACGTCGGACTGCGATACGACCTGCCCGTCTCCCGCCGGGAAGCGGATTTCCAGAACAGTAACTTCGATTCCACCGCCCCGAATCCGGGCGCGGGTAATCTGCCGGGCGCACTGATTTTTGCCGGCTCCGGCGCCGGTCGCACAGGCCGTGACCGTCTGCTCGAATACCGCAAGAAAGCATGGGGTCCGCGCGTTGGCTTCGCCTATCAGATCAACAACAAAACCGTACTGCGCGGTGGTGGGGCGGTGATGTACGACGCCAACCGTGAAGACGGCAACGCAGACGGCGGCATTCAGGGCTTTGGCGGCAGCTTTGGCGCCATCGGCAACTTCCTTTCAACCGGCGTTTCTTTCCTGACGAAAGACGGTTACAACACGTTCGGCAGCGCTGTCACTGCGGCCAAACCGCCCATCGTCAGCCCTTCAATCCAGAATTTCGGGGGCCCCAGTTACTTCTCAGATGGTAAAGTCGCCCAGTTCTACGATTACAACTTCACGCTGGAACACAGCATCACCGGCAGCACCCTGGTGCGTGCCAGCTTCCATGCCAACTACGGCAATAAGCTGCAGTCTTCGCAGAACTACAATCAGCTCGACCCCAAATACATCGGCATATACGGCAGCCTGCTCACCTCTCCGCTCAGCAGCGTTCTGACCAATCCAACGGTAATCGCAAACGGCTACAAGCTGCCCTATGCGGGCTATCCGACGAACTTCACCCTCGCACAATCACTGGTGCCGTTTCCGCAGTATTCACTCGGTTTTGGCGGCACCACGAACGGCGGCCACAGCACGTGGAACGCGCTCGAAACCAGCTTTCAGCACAACTACTCCCATGGCCTGTACTCGCTGGTTTCGTATACGTTCTCGAAGCTGATCGCCAACAACACTTCAACCAACGTGTACGCGAAGAACACTGAGAAGGCAATCTCCACCTCGGACCGGCCGCACGTCCTTTCCATCGCGACCATTTATGATCTGCCGTTTGGCAAAGGCAAGCACTTCGGCGGCAACTGGAATCCGGCAGTCAACACCGTGCTGGGGAACTGGCGTGTGTCGGGTGTGCAGCACTACCAAAGCGGCACGCCGTTTGGTGTTTCTGCCGGACAGAACCTCTATGGCGCGGGTGCGGCAAGGCCCAGCTACGTTCCAGGCCAGGCGCTCTATAATCCGGCTTTCAATTCGAAAGATCCAACCAGTCGCTATCTGAATCCGGCGGCATTTGTGCAGCCGGCGAACGGCGTGTTTGGCAACGTACCGTCGGTAATCCCCAGCCTCCGCCAGCCGATCCAGCTGGGCGAAGATGTCGCTGTCAGCAAAGACTTCAACCTCGGTAATTCTGAGAAGAAGGGCTTTGAATTCCGGGCTTCCGCCTTCAATCTGGCCAACCGGCATCTGTTGGGAGGCCTGACCACCGGCATCACCAGCGCAGCCTATGGGCAGTTCAGCAACCCTCAAACCAACCAGCCACGCAACATTGAGTTCAGTCTGCGGTTTAAGTACTAACTACTTCGCGGCGGCCTTCCGGGCAGTTTCCAGATTTGCCCGGAATACCGCCGATGCGGGGTCCAGTTCTGTCGCCCTCCCAAAGCTTGCCTCTGCCGTTGTCACGTCCCCCAGACGCAGTGAAACCTCGCCCAGCGCGTTGTGCGCATCAGCCGCGGCAGGGTTTAGCCGAACAGCAACGCTCAGGCTGCGGCGAGCTTCCTCCAGTTTGCCGGAACGGCCTTCAATCAGCCCGGCCAGCAGACGGTAAACCCATTCCGACGGCGCCAGTGCAATCGCTTCCTCAATAGCGTCATGAGCCGGAGCGTAGCGCGCTAAATCATAGTCCAGACTGGCCAGGCGAAATAGAATATTGTCATCCTGCGGCCTCAAATCACGGGCCTGTTCGACAAGCTTCAGCGCATCCGGCAGGTTCCCGGCGTCCACAAATGGCTTCGCTTGTTCGACCAGTCTGGCGGCTTGCCGGCGAGCCTCTGTATCAGCCTTTGCCTGCTTGCTGAGCTCGGCGAATTTCGTGAGCGCCAACGTGCGCTTCTCAGTGCGCCCCAGCCCCCCGTAGGCGCGGGCAAGATGATAGTAGACCTCCGGCTCAGCCGCGCCCAGTTTCACCGCTGTTTCCAGTGCCGCCGCCGCCTCTGCAAAACGGCCCATGCGGTTGTAAGCCGAGCCAAGCACGAAGCGAGGTTCATAAGCCTTCGGGGCCACACGTATCACCCGCTGCAACAGTTCAATCGCCCGGCCCTCATCGCCTTTCCGAAGCAGCAGATTTGCCTGCCCCAGCAGGGCTGCCGAAGACTTCGGAGCCAGCTTGAGAGCCTGGTCAAATTCCGTCTCGGCGGCGTCCAGATTACCGGTCCCAAAATAGGCTGCCCCCAATTCAGAGTGCAGTTCCGAATCTTTAGGATTTTGTTTCGTCAGGATATCCAGCGCCGCCACCGCCTTCGCGGTCATCTTCGCCCGCATGTAGAGAGCCGCCGCGCCGCGAAGGGCCGCCGTATTTTCGGGCTCCAGACCGAGCGCGCGGTCATACGCCGCAAGCGCCTCCACCTCATTGCCTCGCTCCGTGTAAGCTTCGCCCAGGGCGATCCAGGCAAGCGTCAGCTTTGGATCACAGCGAGCGGCTTCCTGGAAGCCGATCAGAGCTTCATCCACCTGATGCAGGCGGTACCGTGTGAGCCCCAGAAAGAGCGGCAGATCGCAGGCGGAACTGGTGATGCGGGCCGCTTCAAACAGGCCCGCTGCTTCTGCGTAGCGGCCGGCGTCAAAGGCGCGTCTCGCACGCTCCAGCGGGCTTGCGCCGGGTGTCTGGCCACGAGCAGCAATCACAATCAAACCGGCGGCTGCGAATTTCTCAAGCACTCACGGATCAGTGTAAGTGAGATACTTTCCTGATCGCAGTGAGGAGCGAAACATAACGCGGATTTCGTTGTGTTTGACGCTGGCCCGGTCGCCGCACGCTGACAGACGCCACGCAAATCCTCAAAACAGGGGGCATGGACCTGAATCGTCTGAACCAGGCCTTCGGGTTCGGAAAAGAAACCAGCCAGCCTGGTGGCCTGGTGGTTGTGCGCCATGGCTACCTCGTGAACGGGAAGTACATCGGCAAAGGCAATCGCGAGGCGCACCTTGACATAGCCTCCATCGGCAAGCCGTCCACCAACATTTCCTGCGGCATCATACTCCACGAAAAGAACAGCCTGATTCCGGAGGGCCTTGAAACAATGGTGTTCACAGAGAAATACCGGCCCGAAGCGTTTCCACTCACCCATCCCCTGCCCCGTTCCGGACCTGATGGCCCTGCGTGTTCCGCTCTGGACAAAACCGGGGGGATGCTGCTTCGCTAATCCTGCGCTTCAGCCTCGCCGCATGTTGCCTCCATTGTTCTCCGCTACCTGACCGGCATGGAAATGCAGCAATACATCGACGAGAAGCCGGGAAAACCAATGGATTTGGTGCCCGGGGTTAGGCGCTGTATCGCAACGGCGCCACATTACCCAATACACCCGGCGGCACCAGCATTGTTCGAAGTGAACGCCGACGGCCATGTCTTCGGTGCACCGAAGGATGCATATCTCAAGTCGGGAGCAGGCGGTTCTGGTATCTATGTTGTCCCCTCTTTGGACCCGGCGATTTACACGATGGCGGGCAACGCCGGGCAGCTCAATCCTGACCTGAAGCCCAGTCCCCGTAATCAGTTTCACGACGGACCCTCGGGCGGAGATGACAGCGTCAGAAGACTACCTGAAATGGTGGTCGCCGCAGTTATTCCATAGGATTCCGGAAGTCTGATAAATTGTGAGAAGCATGGCAATTCCGGGCCGTTCGATCAGCTTGTTGGTTTTAGGGTGCACTCTAATGGCCGGGGCGGAGTCCTCCCTGTGGATTCTGCGTCCCGTTGTGCGTCCTGCCACGCCGGTGGGCGTGACGTCTTCCGCCAATCCGATTGACGCCTTCATTGCCGCTCAGTATAAAGCAAAAGGCCTTAAGCCCGTTGGCCCCGCAGACCGTGCAACGCTCCTTCGTCGGGTGTATTTCGATCTGACCGGAATTCCCCCCACGCCCGAAGATCTCGATGCATTCCTCAAAGACCAGTCGCCGGACGCGTATGAAAAAACAGTCGACAAGCTTCTGGCCAGCGACCAGCATGGCGTTCGTTACGCTCGTCACTGGCTCGATGTGCTCCGCTACGCTGACGTCGATGAACGCATGATCGCGGCGCCCGGAATCTATCTGTGGCGCGATTGGGTGATTCGGGCCATGAATGACGATCTGCCTTATGACCAGTTCACGCGCGCCCAACTCACCGGCTATCGCTCTGCGGAGCGCACTCAGATGACCGCAACGGGTTATCGGCAAAAATCTGAACCGCGACCCGAAGATCAGTTCGCACTGGGATTCCTCGCCCGCGGCGACGTGATCCGCGACGGCAAGGAAGTCCAGGAGCTTCCCATCACGGCCGTGGAGACCGTTTCCACCGCCTTCATGGGCCTGACCGTGGGCTGCGCGAAGTGCCATGACCATATGTACGATCCGATCAAACAGAGAGACTTCTACGCCATGAAGGCGCTGTTTGATCCAATGGTCCTGCGCAAGCTGAACCTGGGTACGCCCGAACAGATCTTTGCCGCGGGCAAAGCGCAGGATGAAATGGACAGAGCCCGTGCGCCCATTCAGGCGAAGATCGATGCGCTCACCGGTCCGGTGAAAGACAAACTTTATCAGGACCGCCTTGCCATGCTGCCGCCGGACGTGCAGACGATTATCCGGAAGTCCGAAAAGCAGCGCATCCCTGCGGAGCAGAAAATCGCTGACGACTACTTCCCGGTGCTCCGCATTGATGCCGACAAGATCCAGGAAGTGATGAACCCGGAGCAGGTGAAGCAGTTCAAAGACCTGCAGCAGGAAATGAATCGCGCGGGCAATGCACGCCGGGGCGGCGGGGCGGCGGTGCCTGCGTTCTGGACCATCGAAGTGGATCCGAAGAAAGCCACCGAGCCCAGCTATATCCTCACCAGCGGAGACCCGGAGCGCCCCGAGAAAAATCACGAAGTCAAACCGGGCTGGCCGTTCGCACCGGAGAATATCGATTTCCGTGAAGGCCGCGTTGAGGCGTTTTCTGACTGGCTGACCGCGAAGGGCAACCCGATGTTTGCCCGTGTGGGCGTGAACCGGCTCTGGCAGTGGCATTTCGGTGAGGGTCTCGAAAAAAGCCCCAGCGATTTCGGGAAGCTGGGCGGCATGCCCGGCAATGAGAAGCTGCTGGACTGGCTCGCCGCGGAATTCGTGGCGCGCGGCTTCAGCATGAAACAGATGACGCGCCTGATGGTGACTTCCGACACCTACAAACTCGCCTCTGACGCAGACCCGAAGGCCATGGCCGCGAACATCAAGGCCGATCCGGCCGACACTGATCTCTGGCATTACCGCCTGCAGCGACTGGAAGCCGAGCCCGTCTGGGATTCGATTCTTTCCGCTGCCGGGAATCTGGATACAACGGTCGGTGGACCGTCGTTTGATCCGTCCCCGGCTCCATTCCGAAGAGGTGCCGCGACACCCGTGGCAGCAGCCCCTGTATCCAACCGGCGCGCAGCTTACATGGTTCGCGGCTTCACACCCAGCCGCGACGTCATACCGAACTTCCTGCAGTCCTTCGATGTGGATGATGGTCGCCTGCCCTGCCCTGTTCGCACGCAGACCGTCACCGCTCCGCAGGGCCTCTTCCTGATGAACAGCGATGAAATTGAAAAGGCTTCGGCAAAGTTCGCCGAGAGGCTGCAGAAGGAGTCAGGCGGCGATATCAATACAGCGCTCGATCTGGCCTACCGCATTGCGTTCTCACGTCCCCCGTCGCCACAGGAGAAGGATCGCGCGCTGACCTACCTGGCGGGTGATCCGGATAAGCTCAAGGGCCTTACCTGGCTGCTCTTCAACCTCGACGAGTTCATATATGTCCGTTGATATCGAACGCTACACAAACATGGTGCGCCGCCAGTTTCTCTTCCAGGCGGGAGGCGGCTTTTTCGGCGCGGCACTCGGTGCCATGTTCGCCGCGGACGGAAAACTGAAAGACCCGATGATGGGTCCGCATTTTCCGCCCAAAGCGAAGTCCGTGATCTTCCTCTTCATGTGCGGCGGAGTCAGCCATATCGACACGTTCGACCCCAAGGACAACAGGTTCGCCGGCAAGATGATCGACGCCGTCGGTTTCGGCGATAACGTTGCCGAGATGCGGCGGCCCGTCATCCCGTGCCTGCGGACATTTCAGAATTACGGGAAATCCGGTATTCCGGTCTCGGACTGGTTCCCCAACGTGGGCAGTGTGGTGGATGAAATCGCTTTCGTGCGGTCCATGTGGTGCCACGAAGGCAATCACTTCCCTGCCGTGATCGAGACCACCACCGGCCATCGCGGCAGGCAGTTCGACCACCCGACACTGGGAGCGTGGGTGACTCAGGCGTTGGGCACCGCGAACCAGAATTTGCCGACATTTGTGAACATCGGCAGAGCCTCTTCGCCCGTCCAGCTCACCGGCGGATATTTGGGCGCCACCGTCTCCGCAACTCCCTTCCAGCCGGGCGAAGTGCCCATCCCCAATCTGATTCCGCCAAAGTCCGGCAGCGCTGCGGAGCGTGAGAGGCAGATGCAGGCGCTCTCCGAACTCAATCAGGAATTTCGGAACCGCTACGCCATAAACTCTGACATTCAGGCTCGCGCACAAGCCTATGAACTGGCCGCGCGGATGCAGCTGCATGCGCCGGCCGTGGTCGACTTTTCGAAAGAGCCGGAAAGCGTAACAGCTCTGTACGGGATCGGTGAAAAAGAAACCGACGATTTCGGCAAACAACTGCTGTTGGCCCGCCGACTGGCCGAGCAGGGCGTGCGTTTCATCCAGCTCTGCCACGCAGGCGGCGGCAACGGCTCCTGGGACGCGCACGGCGATATGAAGACACACGCGCCGCTGTGCCGTGCCGTGGATAAGCCAATCGCAGGCCTGATCAGCGACCTGAAACAGCGCGGTATGCTCGATTCGACTCTGGTGGTTTTCTCAAGCGAATTCGGCCGCAGCCCGTGGTCACAGAACACGACCGGCAGGGATCACAATCCGAAGGGCTACACGGTGTGGATGGCGGGCGGCGGCGTGAAGGGCGGCACCATCCACGGCGCGACTGACGATGTGGGATACAAGGCCGTGGAGCACCCCCATTACTACAGCGATCTGCATGCGACGATCCTGAATCAGGTGGGCCTTGATTACAAGAAAATGGAGTGCAACGTGTTCGGTCGCACCATGCGGCTGGTAGAAGAGGGTGGCGGCCCGATTCGCGAGATCCTCGCGTAATGGACGCTCAATCCGGTTCACGCGCCGTGACAATCTGATTTGCTTTCACGCGTTCCAAACGATGCACTTTGCCGCTCGGCCAGCTGATTTCCAGCAGCCGCGCTTCTGCTGCCTGGCCCAGCCCGAAATGGACACGTTTGTCACTCGAAGACGCATAGCTCCCGGCCGTGCTGACGAAACCGAACTGTTCCGCACCAGACGCAGCAACAACCCGCATCGCCGCGCCAATGCCGTCCCGATTACTGCGCGTGCCAATCAGGTTGACGATGAGCCAGTGGTTTCCCGTGCCACCGCGGTTCATCAGAATCACGGGAGGCCCGTCATTGCAGTTGAGCACGATGTCGATATTGCCATCGTTATTCAGGTCCCCGAAAGCAGCGCCACGCGCGGCGCGCGGGACCGCGAAAGCAGGCCCGGCGGCCCGCGACACATCGGTGAATTTACCTTTTTCGTGACGCAGCAGCAGCGGTGCCTCGCGGTACCGTGCAGAGGGCTGCGTGCGCTCGATGTTGTCCATCACATGCCCCTGCGCAACGAAAAGGTCCTTCTATCCATCGTTATCGTAATCCAGGAACTTAGCGCCCCAGCCTGAATGCCGCAGACTGGCGCGGCCAACGCCCGTCGCGCCCGAAACATAGTCGAACTGCTGCCCCATGCGGTTCTCAAACAGTGCGTAACGCTGACCCGCCAGCGCGTTCACAAAGACATCCGGCCAGCCGTCGTTGTTGTAGTCGGCGAAGTCGAGCCCCATGCCCGCGAAAGTCTTGCCGTCTTCGTCAAACGCCATGCCCAATTGCGCGCGAAATCCCAGTCGAGGTAACGAGTCACGATGAGGTCCAGATGGCCATCGCGATCATAGTCAACAAAGCACGCGCTGACCGACCAGCCGGCGCCGCCCACACCAGCCTGCGCGGTCACATCCGTAAACGTACCGTCCCCGTTGTTGAGATAAAGAGCATTACTACCGAATCCGGTGACATAAATATCCGGACGCCCGTCATTGTCGAAATCGCCCACCGCCACGCCCATCCCATAGCCGACGCCCTGCAGCCCGGCTGCCACCGTGACGTCTGCAAAGGTGCCATCTCCTTTATTGCGATAAAGCCTGTTCCAGTATTTGGGGGCCGATTTATCAGGCTGCGCGCCGGCAGGCATGGGATCGCGAAGGGCGGCGCCATTCACGAAGAAGAGATCAAGCCGCCCGTCATTTTTGTAGTCCAGCATCGCCACGCCGGACCCCATGGACTCAGGCAGATATTTCTGTGACGTCTTCCCCGCCTGATGCCGGAAACCGATACCGGTCGTTTGGGTGATATCGTCGAATCCACGATGTACAGGGGCTTGTGCACGCAGCAGGGGCCTTGCAACCGGGCCAACAAGCGCAGCAGGCAGGGCACGTCGATGCAGGGGAAGTCCAGATATGAATGGTACATCTGCAACCCGGGGCCGAACGCGGTTGCCGGATCGTTAATGGCGGTGAGGGTGAGATTCGAACTGTCTCATAGCTTGTAGAGTCTGCAACTTACAGATTCTTCGTTGCCACTGCTGCCACTTTTGCCATCGCTCCCGTAGGGCATTACCCAAAATTGCCCAAATTTTTAGACTCACGGCTGCTCGGTTGCAAGCTAGCCTCGGAAGATCGCTCACGGGGGAAGTAATAGGGCGATCACCGATGAGTGAAGCTCAGCGTTCGCTGACAGAAATGCGTCAGTTCGCTGTCGTTGATTGTGGCGGTTTCCCACGCTGGATTCGTATCATGATGAAATTTATTACCGTAGTCGAGGAGATCCCGCAATTCGGTCGTATCGGCTTGAGAGAGGATCTGATCGGCGGTGCCTAGTTTCTGCTGGCACTTGTAATGAAAGGGTCCAAGCAAGGAGCCCGGAGGAAAATGCTCCGGGTAAGCAACGCGAACGAAAGATTCGAGGACGGGGCGAAGCGCCGGGGCCACCGCACGCTCGTTTGCAGGATTGCCGGTCCTCAGGTACTCGCGGACGAGATTGTGGCGGCGATCATGCTCGGTAATGCAGTCTTGATTTACGTCCCACGCCGCGAGGGTTGAGCCTGTAGTATCCCGGTCGATCCGTATCGCGGTGCGTGTGTCCTTGTCCGCGCCTTCCCAAAGGGCGCACAGAAACGGCTT
>JBBQDH010000032.1:0-33040 GCA_038319515.1 Bryobacterales bacterium | reverse complement strand
AGCCTGCTCGATGCGAAGTATCCCGCCGCGATCATCGCCATGCCGAATGGGTCCGGCGCGTATGGCTCCGGCACCAATTCCTACGACATCGCAGGACCGCCGAATGCCTTCCCCTACAAGACTCGCCCCGTCAAGCCTGGCGAAACTCTGGTTCTCTACGGCGTCGGTTTCGGGCCGACACAGCAGGTCGCGACGGCGGGAGCCTTTGCGGCATATCCGATCCTCACAAAGGAGACGCCGCTGGTCACCATCGGCGGTGTTGCTGCTGATGTCGTGTTTTCCGGACTGGTTGGCGCGGGGCTCTATCAGCTCAACGTCAAAGTCCCAACAATCCTGAAGAGCGGCGATCAGCCCCTGATCGCGACGGTACCCGGCCAGCCGACGTCTTTGCTCTTCTCCAGCTTCAGGACCCAGAACTGCACGGACCCCGACCCGCAGGGTCCTGCTCCGGTCAATTGCGCCGTTTCCGTGGCGGTCCAGTAATCACCTGGCCTGCCCGGTGTACTCCAGGTGCGGATGGGATGACCGCCCGACGAGGTCTAAAGTTCTTTGAAAACGGAATATCCAGCCTTATCCGCGTGAATCGGCGTTCATCCCGTTCATCCGCGTACCCCACTGCCAGTCCCATGGAATCCAAAATATCCCAACCAACGTGCCCCCCTTTTACGTCACCGGCCCTGGATTAAACAGTGTCAAAGCATTCCCCAAACCCCACTTCTCCGCCCACGTCCGTTCCCGACCGCTCGCCACATCCAGCAGCATCCGAAACAAGTCCCACCCAATCTCCGGAATAGTCGCGGTCCCCGCAGCAATTCGCCCGGCATCCAAATCAATTAAATCCGGCCACTTTTCTGCCAAAGTCGTTCGCGAGGAAACCTTCACCACCGGCACCAGTGAAAGCCCGTACGGGCTCCCCTCACCCGTCGTGAAAACGTGCACATTCATAGACGCCAGCTGCAGCGTCCCGCACATAAAATCACCCGCCGGAGTGGCCGCGAAAACCAGCCCCTTCGCCGTCACTTTTTCCCCATGCGAAGCCACCGCCGCCAGCACACTGGTCCCCGCCTTGGCGACTGACCCCAGCGACTTCTCCACAATATTATTCAGCCCGCCCCGCTTGTTCCCGGGCGTCGTATTCGCAGACCGGTCCGAAAGCCCCTGTGCCAGGTAATCGGCATACCAGCGCATCTCCCGAATCAGCTCCAGAGCCACTTCCTTCGTCGCTGCCCGCGCCGTCAGCAAATGCACTGCGTCGCGCACTTCAGTCACTTCCGAGAACATCACCGTCGCCCCGGCCCGCACCAGCAAATCCGCCGCGAAACCAACCGCCGGATTGCACGTCACCCCGGAAAACGCATCACTGCCTCCGCACTGCAACCCCACAATCAGATCCGCCGCCGGACACGTCACACGCCGCCGCTTATCCAACTCAATCAGCCGCACTTCCGCCGCCCGCAGGATTGCCTCAACCGTAGCCGCGAACCCCAACTCATCCTGCAACCGCACCACGCCGCGGTCCTCAAGAACCGGCAAATCATTCGAAAACAACCGCGCCGGCTGTAGTTTCTCGCACCCCAGGCTCACGACCAACGGAATTCCGCCGAAGTTCGGATTATGGCTGATATTTCGAAGCGTACGGATCGGAATTGCCGCCCCGGGCGCATCAATCGCCACCCCGCAGCCGTATGTATGCGTGATCGCCACCACGTCATCCACGTGCGGAAAGCGCGGCAACAGTTCCGCCCGAATGCGCTTCACCGCGTAATCCACAGTCGGCGCCACGCATTGTACTGTGGTGGTAATCCCCAGGATATTGCGCGTCCCCACCGTGCCATCCGCATTGCGATAGCCCTCAAAAGTGTATCCCTCCAGCGGAGGCAGCGGTTCCGGAATCGCCGTCGCCAAAGGCAGTTCATCCAGCGGAGGTGCCGCAGGCATCTCCAGCAAATCCTCACGCACCCAGCTGCCTCGCGGAATCGCACGTTTCGCGTGCCCAATCACAGAGCCGTAGCGCAACACGGCATCGCCCGCAGCCAGATCCAGCAGCGTGATTTTATGGGATTGCGGAACGCTTTCCGCCGCAATCAGACCATCGGCAAATTCCGCACCCGGCTTCACGCCCTGCGCATTTACAATGATGCCCACGTTGTCGCGCGGGTCGATCTGAACGTAGCGTGCGGTTTCTGTACTATCCGTGAAGTTTTTTATAGGCATCCAGACATTTCTGCGCGGTCTCGAATTCGGAGAAGTCGCTGCCTTCCTGTTCAATCAGGTAGAACTCAACTCCACCCACTTTTTCGGCAGCCGCGAAGACCTGTTTAAACGGTACCTCGCCTTCACCCACCAGCACCTTGTAGCCCCGTGCCTTGTTCCAGTCCTTCAGGTGCAACGAATTGATCCGACCCGGGTTCGCGTTGATCCACGCCACCGGATCCGATCCCATTTCCACGCAGGTCCCCAGATCGAACTGCAGCATGAAGTCCTTCGGTGTATTCTCCGCAATTACTTCGATCGGGCGCTTGCCTTCCAGCGGCGTGAACTCCGCCTGGTGGTTGTGATAACCCCCGCGCAGGCCCGCCGCTTTCAGCTTGCCATGCCCTTCGGCCAGGGTGTCCGCAATCTTCTTCCAGTCGTCCAGATTCTGCGGACGGCCTGAACTCGCGATCACCACAAAATGCGTCCCCAGGATCTTGTTGTAGTCAATCGCCTTCTGCACATTCTCCGGCTTATAGTTGGCAAACGAGTTGTGCGTCGAGAGGCACTTGATTCCCAGATCGTCCAGCAGCTTGCGCATGTCTTTTGCCTGGGCTTCGGTCCAGTCGAAATAGGGCGAGAAGAACTCCACGTCCTGATAACCCATCGCGGCAACTTTCTTCACCGTGCCGGTCAGGTCTTCCTTCAGCGCCTTGCGAACCGAGAACAGCTCCAGTCCGACAGGCAGTTTCTTTTTGCTCTGTGCCAATGCGGAGGCGAGGGGAGACAAGGCGGAGCCGACAAGAGGAAGACCGGCAGCGCCCAGGAATGTGCGACGGTTAATGGACATACTGGCCCAAACTTATCATGTTCTTTTCGCTGCCTATAGAAACCCTGCTGCCGGACATCGTGGCCAGTCTCCGCCGCGAACCGAACCTCGTCATCGAGGCCTCCCCCGGAGCAGGCAAGACCACCCGCGTCCCGCCCGCCCTCCTCGCGCTCGGCGGCGACGTCCTCGTACTCGAACCCCGCCGACTCGCGGCCCGAATGGCGGCCAGAAGAGTTGCGCAGGAGCTGGGTGAACGCGTCGGCGAAACAGTCGGCTTTCAGGTCCGTTTCGAAGAAGTCGCCGGTCCAAAAACCCGCCTTCGCTTCCTTACCGAAGGCGTCCTCACGCGCCGCATGATGTCAGATCCCGACCTCAAGGGTGTCGGCACCGTCATCCTCTACGAGTTCCATGAACGCCACCTCGAAACCGACCTCGCGCTCGCCCTCGTCCGCCGTCTTCAGACCACCCGCCGTCCCGATCTCCGCATCGTCGTCATGTCTGCCACGCTCGATGCCGCTCCGGTCGCGCACTTCCTCGGCGACTGCCGTTCCGTCAAGTCCGAAGGCCGCCTATTCCCCCTCGAAGTCAGCTACATTCCCTACTCACCCGCGCCTCTCGAAGACCAGGTCGCACAGGCAGTCGAAAAGCTGGTGGGTGAGGGCGATGTCCTCGTCTTCCTGCCCGGAGCCGCCGAAATCCGGCGCGCAGCCCGCGCCTGCGAACCTCTCGCCCGTCGACTCGATCTGCTCATTACACCCCTCTACGGCGACCTCTCGCCCGCCGAGCAGGACCTCGCAGTTGAGCCGGCATCGAAGCGCAAAGTCATACTCTCGACGAACCTTGCCGAAAGCTCCATTACCATTGAAGGCGTCCGGGCGGTGGTCGATTCCGGTCTCGCCCGCATCGCGACCGACTCGCCCTGGACCGGCCTCGCGTCCCTCGAAGTCAAACGAATCAGCAAAGCCTCTGCGAACCAGCGCGCCGGTCGCGCAGGCCGCACAGGACCAGGCCGCGTGATTCGGCTCTACACTGCCGAAGACTTCCACCGTCGCTCCGATCACGATGAGCCGGAACTCCTGCGCCGCGAGCTTTCACAACTCTGCCTGCAGCTCGAAACCGCCGGCATTCACGATCCCCTCAAACTCGACTGGCTCAGCCCGCCACCCACACCAGCGCTCGATGCCGCCGGGTCTCTGCTGGATCGCCTGAAAGCCCGCGGCCCCGAGGCCTCCCGCATGGCGCGCCTGCCCGTGCATCCCCGTCTCGCCAGACTCCTGCTCGATGCCGAACAATCCGGTGCCGGCGACCATGGCTGTCGCGTCGCCGCGCTCCTCTCCAGCGGCCAGCGAATTCAGACCCTGGACGATGATCCGGATCAGCGCACCCGAGCCGTCCACGATCAACTCCGACGCTTCGTCAAACGCGGGCGTGCTCATGATGACGATGCCATCGCGAGAGCCCTGCTCGCAGCATTTCCTGACCGCGTTGGCCGCGCCCGTCCTGGCGGTACGGTCCTGATGTCCAACGGAACCTCCGCCACCATGCCGAAGCCGCCCGGTGAATTTCTGGTCGCGCTGGATGTCGTCGTCCCGGATCGAGATACGCCACTGATCCGCCTCGCCTGCGCCATCGAAGTCGAATGGCTCCTCGACCAGTTCCCTGACCGCATTAAAGACCGCAGCGGCGTTGAATGGCATCGCCAGGGCGAACGCGTGGAAGCCGTCAGCGCGCTCACCTACGACGAACTCACCATCGAAGAGAGCCGCGGCGGCAAGGTGGATGACGAAGCCGCCGCCAAACTGCTTGCCGCAAAAGCCATTGAAGCCGGCATCGAACGTTTCGTGGACCCCGAAGACCTGAACGAATTCCGCGCCCGCATCGAATTCGCTTCGCAGCACTCATCCATGAAACCACTCGACGACGCCGATGTTCTCGCCGCCCTCGCCGATGCCTGCTACGGACTCCGTCGCCTCTCAGAAGTTGAGAAAGCCGCCGCCGGACTGATCGCGACTCTGGAACGCAAGTTCGACGCCGCACTTCTCGAACAGGTCGCCCCGGCACGCCTCAGGCTCCCCGGTGGCCGACAAACCAAAGTTCGCTACGAACAGGGCAAACCGCCATGGGTCGCATCGCGTTTACAGGACTTCTTTGGCATGATGGAAAGCCCACGCGTGGCAAGGGGCAAAGTTTCACTCGTAGTTCACCTTCTCGCCCCAAACCAGCGCCCGGTTCAAACCACAACGGACCTGGCGGGCTTCTGGCAGCGCCTCTACCCACAACTCCGCCGCGAACTGGGCCGCCGCTACCCCCGTCACGCCTGGCCCGAAGACCCCGCCTGAGTGGAGCCGACGGTCTTTGCCGCCGGCCAGACTAACCTAAAACTTCGGAATCGCCACCGGCTTCTTGTCTTTGCTGAAGCGAGGCATCATCTCATCCAGCATCGCCAAATGCCAAACCTCCGCCGCCAGAATCGCCGCAGCCTTCTTCACGTCAAACCTGCGTTGCTTGCCCGTTTGACTCAAAACACATTCCGACAGTGGAGGCATCTCAAATGCTAAGCCGTTTCGCTCTCGCTCTCGTTCTCGTTGCCGGCGCTTTTGGGCAGAACTTTCGTGGTGATATGGCCGGAACCGTAACCGATTCGAGTGGTGCCGCACGGCCCAATGCCATCGTCAAACCGGAAAATCCGGACACCGGATTCGTGCGCACCGGGCTTTTATAAACTCACGGCCACCGGCACCCGCTTTGAGACGAAAGAGATCAGCCGCATTGAAGTCAACGTCGCCAAACGCTCTTCCAGGTCGGCTATGTCGGCAGTAGGCGGAGTTCGCCCGCCGTCTAAGACCTATCCCAATCTCTGCGCCATCAATCAGTTGAATTCGATTGCCAATTCGGGCTACCATTCCCTGCAGGTCAGTCTAAGGCAGCAGGTCTGGAAAGGACTTACTGCCAACGGGAACTACACGTGATGTTGTTGCCAGAATTCCCAAAAAGCGCGCTCTCTCCGCTATGGCAGGGTAATACCGGGTTTCGAAAGATCGGAAAGTTTTGTACTATTCTCCATGTCGCCCAGATCGCGCGGGTGCTGCTTGTTCGTAGTCAGCTTCGGGACATTCGTGGTAACGAAATCGATCAGTTCACCCGCCGTTACGAATCCGTCTTTGTCCGTATCCGCGGCACCGGTCAGACCCTTTAGCACGGAATAAGTAAAAGCCCCGTGGCCGCCGCCATACTCCGGCCCCTCGTTGGAGAGTTCAGTCGGTCGCGCCGCCATCAAACCCAGCATTTCCCCGGTTGCTTCGCCGAACTTCGCGACCGTATCGCCGACTGCTTTCTGTCCCGCTACCGCCGCCGCACGGCAAACATCCACCAGGAAGACAACGCGTCCGGCGCGCGTGAGTGACTGCTCCACCAGCGCACGCAACTCGCCCATCGGCATGGCAGTCGTTGAAAGGTCCGCAGGATCGGCATCATATGTCAGAATGAACGCCCCATGCGAGTCCGCAGTGCCGTGCCCCGCGATCAGGATATAAATGGTGTCCTCTTTGCCCGGCGTTTGCAGGAATCCCTTGAATGCTTCCCTCAGAGCGCGCGTTGTCGCCTGTTCGTTGGTGAGCAGTTTCACCTGGGCATCCGGCACAGCGCCCCCCTGCGGGCTCGCGAGGAACTTCGCGAAAGTATTCGCGTCCGCATCCGGATACTGCAGCCAAAGGTCGTGCGGCAGTTTGCCATACTTCGACACGCCGACAATCAGCGCATAAGTTTTTGCCTGCGCCGAAACCAAGGCACATAGGGCGAGCAGCGAAACAGTAATTGCGCGGACGTGCATACTTCTATCGTAAGATAATCCTGAACGGGGAGAACGCGATGAGTTTTATTAGAAAAGGCGACCGGGTATCCGTGCCGGATTCCGCAGTGCCTCTGGTTGCTTCCAGAGACGAGTACAACAGCCGCGTCTTCCTCATGGTCGAGGCCGACTACGCGCTGCACAACCAACCCGGCGAGCATCGAGGCAAAGAGGAACCCTACCTGATTCTGCCGGACCGCACACTGATGCGGCATTTTGAACACGGCTTTTCCGACCAGAAATACGAGAACAAGTAGCCCTGGGTTCGGTGTTGGACCGGATGCCACAATCCCCCGATGCCACAATTAAGGTCATGCCCCAATTTGAGGTAACCACTCCCCAGCGCAACTACGTCGCTGTGATGGAGAGAGGCGCCATCAACCGGCTGCCCGATTTTCTGCCTGCCACGCACGGCAGGCTATTCGTGGTGACCACGGAGGATGTCTGGGCCCTTCATTCGGAGCGAGTCATTCAGGCGCTTGGCCGCAAGACTTTTGACGTGCTGTTCTTCGCGGGCGGTGAAAGCAACAAACGCATGTCGCATGTGGAGCACCTCGCTGAGCAGATGGCGGAGCTCGGCGCGGACCGCTCCAGCGTGGTCATCGCGTTCGGTGGCGGCATCGTAACCGACCTCGGCGGTTTCCTCGCCGCGATTTTCATGCGCGGCATTCCCGTGATTCAGATTGCCACCACCTTGCTCGCTCAGGTGGACGCGGCGGTGGGCGGCAAAACCGGCACGAATCTGGTGGCCGGGAAAAACCTGGTCGGCTCGTTCCACCAGCCGCTCGCCGTATTAATCGATCCTGCGGTTCTGAGCACTTTGCCCGAGCGCGAATACCGCGCGGGCCTCTACGAAATCATCAAGACCGGTATTATCGCCAACGAGCCGCTGTTCCGTCTGCTGGCAGATCAGCGCGATTCAGTGCTGGCGCAGCATCATCATGTGGTCGACCACATCGTCGCGGAGTCGATCCGTGTGAAGGCCGAAGTGGTGTCCGAAGACGAGCGCGAGTCCGGTCGGCGTAAGATTCTGAACTTCGGCCACACCTTTGGCCATTCGCTCGAAGCAGAGACTCACTACACGCGCTTCCTGCATGGCGAAGCGGTTTCGTGGGGCATGCGCGCCGCTACTTATCTGGCCCATGATCTGGGCCTCCTGGGCGCGGTTGATTTTCAATCGATTCTTGCTGTGCTCGATCGTTACGGTCCCATCCCGACCCTCAGCGGGATCTCGGCGGAAGCGCTGCAGAGTCGCCTCGTGAAGGACAAGAAGACGATTCAGTCGAACGTGCATTTCGTCTTGCCGGTGAGGATTGGCGAGGTGATCGTGAAGTCTGACGTTGCGCCGGAACCCGTGCTGAAGGCCATCGAAAAGGCCCTGGCGGATTGCCGGTGAGCGCCGTTGGAACCACGCCGGAAGGGGCGCAGAACGAACAGGAAGCGTCACGCTGGGTGCGGCAGATGTTCGGGCGCGTGGCGCATCGCTATGACCTGGCGAACCACCTGCTTTCTGCGAACATCGACAAGTCCTGGCGCAACGAAACCGTGCGGCAGGTCCGCGATATTCTGAAGCGGCCGGATTCGCGTGTGATGGATCTGGCATGCGGCACCGGGGATCTGCTGATCGCCCTTGAGCGCGAGGCAGGTCGCAAGCTGATTGGCAGCGATTTCTGCCACCCCATGTTGGCTGGTGCGCACGAGAAGCTGAAGCGCTCCAATCTGAAATCGGTGCTGGTGGAGGCCGACGGGCTGGCGCTGCCGCTGGGTGACGCGAGTCTGGACCTGATCACCATTGCTTTCGGCTTCCGCAATTTCGCGAACTATCGCGGCGGGCTGGTGGAGATGCGACGTGTATTGCGGAAGGGTGGGGCGCTGGCGATTCTGGAGTTCACGCAGCCACCCAACAAAGCCTTTGCTGCTCTGTACAACTGGTACACGCGCAATATTCTGCCCGTGATCGGTGGCATGATTTCCGGCGCTCCGGAAGCATATAAGTATCTGCCCGAGTCGGTGCGAAAGTTCCCTGAAGCCCCCGGACTCGCCGAAATGATGAAGGATGCCGGATTCGAAAAGGTCGAGTGGAAGTATCTGACTTTTGGTATCGTTGCACTACACATAGGGCGGATCTGAACACCATGCGAATGCTTCTGCTTTTTCTTGCCGTGACTGTTGCCCCGGCCGCCACCTACACCGGCTCTCAGGCGTGCCAGACCTGTCACCCGGCAGTGTATTCGCGCTGGTCGAAGACCCGCATGGCCAACGTAGTCCGCGATCCCCACAAGCAGCCGGACATCATCGTGGGCGACTTTTCGAAGCCCAATCCGCTTGTCACGTTCAAGCCCGCCGATGTTGACTTCGTCTACGGCGACAAGTGGAAGCAGCGATATTTTTATAAGAAGGGTAACGACTATTTCGTTTACCCCGTGCAGTGGGACATCACCAACAAAGTCTGGCGCGCTTATCATCCCGCGAAGGGCACCGACTGGTGGACCGCTCACTATCCGGAAGATCAGGCCCAGCGCCCCACCGGCCCTCTGTGCGATGGCTGCCATTCGGTGAACTACAACGTGGCCACGCATGATGTGACGGAGTGGAACGTCGGCTGTGAGAAGTGCCACGGGCCGGGCAGCGATCACGTGAAGAAACCTTCCGTTGCCAATATTGTCAACCCGTCCCGGCTCGATCACACGCGCGGCAACGACGTTTGCCTGCAGTGCCACACCCAGGGACAACCGCTGACGAACCCCATAGAAGGGCGCTACTATGACTGGCCGGTGGGCTACACCGCTGGTGACAGGCTATCCGAATACTGGAAACTGGAAGAGCATAAACTCGGCGAAACCTCATTCACCCATTTTCCGGATGGCACTGCGCATAAGAACCGCATGCAGGGCAACGATTTCGTGCAGAGCGTGATGTACGGCCACGGTGTGTCCTGCTATTCCTGCCATGACGTTCACGGGACCTCGAATAACGCGGATACTATCAAGTCTGCCTCAGCGACTTGCCGCACCTGCCACTCTTCCATCGATGTGGCCGCGCATTCGCACCACGCGGTTGGCAGCGTCGGCGCGGAATGCACCGGTTGCCATATGCCCAGGATCGAAACGACCATTGCGGATGTGAACGTTCGGGCGCATACCTTCAAATTCGCACCATCGAACTGCAACGTTTGTCACAAGGATAAGGACGCCGCCTGGACGCAGCAGAATCTGGGTCAGTGGACGAACTTCTCGCCCTGGCGTTTTCAGTAGACGGAACTCAGTTCCGTTGATCGTGGCAAAAGGTGCAGCCGATGCCGGCCTTCTTCTCGCGATGGCAGTTCATGCAGCCGCCCATGGTCAGATCCGTCTCGCGAGACATGACGCTCCGCGTCGCGACCGGTCCGTGACACTCTTCGCAGGTATTGCCCGCCATGTGTTTCCGATGGCTGAATTCGACGAAGCCTGGGATTTCGAAAATCCGAACCCATTTGATCTCGCGGTCGTATTTGCCCGCGTGGCACTGTCCGCATACGGCGGGCTTCGGCAGCGTCATGGTCTCGCCGGGATCGGGGTTCGGGTGGCAGGTGGCGCACTTCAGCTTCAGGTCGCCCGCGTGCAGTTTGTGGCTGTAGGGCAGGGGTTGTTGCGGGCCGGTCTGTGCGAACGCGAGCGTTGCCAGGACCATCAGCAGGACAACCCTCAAAGTTCACCCTTCCGCATCTGTTCTGCCATGTATTCCGATGCTCGCATGGCCAGCGCAGTGATGGTGAGCGTCGGGTTCTGCGAACCACCGGTCACGAAGCTCGAACCATCCACGACGAAGAGATTCTTCACGTCATGCGTCTGATTCCATTTGTTCAGCACGCTGGTCTTCGGGTTGTCGCCCATCCGGCAAGTGCCCAGTTCGTGGATACTTTCGCCGGGCGGCACCATCTTGTCATGCTTCTCCAAAAGCTCAAAGCCGGAAGCCTCGCAGAGTTCGGCCAGCGTGTTCATGGCGTCTTTCGCCATATTGAATTCGTTGTCTGTATATCGTGCCTGGATGTGCAGCGAAGGCACGCCCCAGGCATCCACCACGCTCTTATCAATGGCCACATGGTTCTCAAAACGCGGCAGCACGGAACCCATGGTGGTGGCGTTGAAACCGCGATTGCGGTGTTTGTTCAGGGCCTGTTGCAACGCCTCGCCATAGAGCGGGAAGTACTTCGGATCCGGCGTGCCCCCGCTGCCAAAATCGACTGCATAACCGCGCAGGTAGTTCTTGTTCTTACCGGGCAGGTTCGTGAAGCGGGGGATGTAGCCGGTGCCGCCGCCCGTCTCCGGCACAATGGCCTGCACCGTGTTCTTCACGTAGAACTGATCAAACAGATAGTGCCCCAGCACGCCACTGGAATTCGCAAGGCCGGAGTTCAAAAGCAGCCGCGTGCTTTCCAGGCAGGACGCACCCACCACCAGCACTCTGGCCTTCGCATGCATTTCACGCTTTGACCGGCGGTCCACGAAGTTCACGCCGTTGACAAGGCCGGTCGTCCTATCGGTCGTGATCTGGCGCACCACCGCGTCCGGCACAATGGTCAGGTTGCCGGTCGCCATGGCATCCGGCAGCAGCAGGTTCATGGAACTGGCCAGCGTGCCCTGCGAGCGGCGCTGCTTCGTGGTTGGAATGCCTCGCTTCTTCGCTTCGGCAATGAACCTGGTCACACTCGCGCTGTCCGTGGACTGGTCTTCCAGAAATACGCCATCGGGCAATTGTGGCAGGCCCTCCCTGCGACCGGAGACACGCAGCAGCGGCTCGCAACGGTCGTAGTAAGGTGCCAGATCGCTCAGGCTGATGGGCCAGTTGTCGCCGAAGCCGTCGTGATCTTTCGCCTTGAATTCGAAATCACTGAGCCGCCAGGAAGCCCGCCCCCACACCAGAGTCTTGCCACCGATGCGGCGGATGCGCACCCAATAGTAGGGGTCTTTCGGATCGTATGAATAGGGGTTCTGCTTCTCATCGGCCCAAATGGCCGCGGTGAATTCGTTGGCTTGTGTCACGTGCGGGAAGCGGCCAGGCTTGCCAAAGCCGCGATACGGCAGATCATACACGGGGCGCAGGCTGCGGTCGTGGTCGTAGTCGAACGCCGAACCCGCATCCAGCATCAGGCACTTCACGCCCAGCCTGGTCAGGGTGTGCGCCGCCATGCCGCCGGATGCGCCGGAGCCGATAATCAGAACGTCATAGGGTGTGGTTGCCATGGCTTTTTCTATTCGATGGGATGCCAGTAAATGCCGGTACCGGAGGCGCTGCGGCTGCGTTGCGAAACCACCGTGATCCATTCGCGTGAATTGATGGTGGCGGTCATGATGTCGGCCTTCGCGCTGCGCAGGAACGCGGCCAGCGGATCGGCGGGCGTCGCGTGTGTCCAGCGTTCGTGCATGGGCGCGAGGATGACGTCGGCCTGCGTGCCGTCCAGCTCGGCGAAGGCTTTCGAATACTTCGCACGGGCGTTGGTGTTCAGTGCGTCCAGACCGGCACGATAAAGCTGCCTGCGATCGGCGGGTGACTGTCCGATGAGGAAGTCCAGAAACTCCGGCGCGCGGGCGTCCAGTGCGCCGGGAGTGCCGTTGATGGCAGGGAGAATCAGGTCGCTGAGACGTCGCAGGGCGTTCAATTGGGGCGCGGTGAAGAAGTGCGGCACCGTGTCCGCACCGGCATCCGGCACGCCGAATTCGATCTTCGGAATTTCCTGCGCGAGCAGAGCCGGAGCGGCCGGCAATGCGAGGAGCGATTGTGTGAAGCGCCTGCGTTTCATGTCGCCATTATTTTATCGCCGTCGCATCGTCCGATGCACCTTTCCGCAGTTTTTTTTGATTGAAAAGCAACTCTTCACTGCAAGGAGCTCTGTCGAAATCTCTGTGGTTTTCAGACCTTTTGGGACGTCGGCCAGCTCCCTCTGCCTCAGAGGCCAAACTGGCGGCTGTGCAGGCCGCCTGGGCGCAGAGCAACAACCAGTGATTCGGCGCCATCTCGACGAAGAGGCGGAGAGGATTCGACGGTGCCATGGCCGGAGTCATTGACGAGGCGGAGAAAATGGTTCTGATCTTCTCGGGAAACGCGAAGGCGTCGCATTATGTGCCCGGAGAGTTCGGCTGGCGGTGAGTTATGGTGAGAAGATTATCCCCGTTCGAACCGAGGAGGTCACCTCGTCCCATGCGCTGCAGTACCAGCTGGCAGGTGCGCAGTGGGTGGATTTCATCGGTCCGGATCCCGATCTCAAGGCCTGCGAAGCGAAATTGCCGGCTGGTTTGTAACTATGTTATGAAGGAGCTGAAATGAAGATCATTCTTGTAACATTGATGGGCGCGCTCGCGTTATCCGCGCAGCCGCTCTCCCCCAAATGGGATGAGCTCACCGGACCGGATTTCATCAGAGCAATCGCACAGGCGAAAGGCGTCTGCATTCTGCCCATGGGCATTCTGGAAAAACACGGCCCCGCAGGCCCCATCGGAACCGACCTTTTCGACGCCCGTTACGCCGCGCTGAACGCCGTGAAAGAAGAGTACGCCGTCGTCTTCCCGGAGTATTTCGTCGGGCAGATCTTCGAGGCGCAGCACCAGCCCGGAACCGTCGCCTACAGCTCGCATTTGCAGATGGAATTCCTGCAGGAGACTACGGCGGAGATGGCGCGCAACGGCTGCTCGAAGGTGGTGATTTATTCCGGCCACGGAGGCAACACCGGCCTGGTATCTTACTTCAACATGACGATGCTGGAAAAGCCGAAGGACTGGGTGCTGTACACCTTGAACTTCGGCGGTGCAGGTGGCACAGTCCCTGTGAATCCGGTCGCCGCACCTTCGAAGCCGGGAGTGGACGGCCACGCCGGTGAGGGCGAGATATCCGCCGTGATGGCTGCGCGACCCGGCCTTGCGCACCCGGAACGGTCGGGGACGGAGTCCGGCAAGAATCTGGCCAGGCTGGATCTGCCCAACGGAGTTTCGACACCTATCTGGTGGTACGCCATGTACCCAAATCACTACGCAGGCGATTCGTCCGCGGCGAACGCGGCGCGCGGCGAGGCGATGACGCAACAGACGGTGGCAAGGCTGGTGGCGGCGTTACGGGCGATCAAGGCGGATACGGTGGCACCGAGATTGCAGAAAGAGTTTTTTGAGAAGGTGGGGAAACCTTTGAGTACCGTGCAGTAGAAGAGATAGGATCTGCCGCCTGGATCTGTTGCTTAAGCCGGAAAGCACCTGGGGCGAACGACGACAATCTATTCCCGGCAATGATCGATCGGGTTGATCAATAGTATCTGCGGGAAGTGGTAAGGACTCGGTCGCCTGGCGATACCCTTATCTATCACGATTTCCCTAAGGAAAATCATCGAACAAGCGGCTGCGCTGAAGCGCTGCTTCGAAAACCGGCAGAACCCGGGCAGCTCAGATCAGTACCGGCTGAGTTCGGCGAGGAGGGCGGTGAGCCCCTTTTTGGAGTATATGTCCGTCAGGCGCTGCTCTTCGGGGGATGGCGCGACCATGCGCAAGTCGTGGCCCAGGTCTTCGCGCGAGGGGACCCAAACTTTGCCGTCGGTGAATTCCACCTGACTGACGAAGCCGGTCATGGTGGCGATTTCCACCGGTTTGCCGGTGCGGGAGAATTTCAGGCTTGTCTCGGGCTGAAGGCGGGTGCGCTGGCCGGATGGAATTGAGACATTGGCGGCGGATCCCGGGACCGACGCCGCGAGGAATTCTTTGCCGTCTTTATCTTTTACAAGCCAGCCGAGCTCCACATAGCGAACGGGCTTGCCGGACTGATTAACGATATCGATTTGGGGCGCACGGGCTTCGTTGCCACTGATCTCGGCATGGCCTTCAAGGGGCTGCACGGGAGAGTTCGGGAGCTTCAGGAACGCGAACTGCGCGGTGCGTTCGGCGACCGGCTGGGCAGAACCTGTCGTGCGGCCTGTTTTGGCCAATGCGACATCAAGCTGAGGGCGTTCGGACTGGCGGTTCATGCTGAGCAGCATTTCGTCCCGCAGACCTTTATCGCCTTTGGCGCTCAGGACACGCTTGAAATAAGCCCGGTCGCGCTGGGCTTCGGTTTCCCAGAACGTCATGGCGCGCCGGGAGTTGAGTTTGTTGGGGCCGAAGAAGCTCAGGTCGTCGAAGATCACGCCGTCGAGCTGGACGCGAACGAGCGGTCCGCCGGACTGTTGGACGGGGCGCACAAGGCGGATATCCACCGGAACCGTGAATTCCTGGGTGGGCGGGACATCAATGCAGGGGCGGGATACCGAACCCTTGCCACCAGGCGCGAATTCCTGAGCGGTGATGAGGAGGACCACGCCGCGCACTCTTCGGAAACCGGAGTTCTTCAGGGTGAGCGACATGTGGAGATCGAGGACCATGGCGCCGCCGCGGTTGTTGGCGCGGGAGTCGCCCATATTGGTGGAGACGAGCGAGAGGGGGGAGTCTGCCGGGAGATCGATTTTCACCGAAGTGGCCGGGTCGAGGACAGTCTCCTGGGCGCTCACCACAGAGGCCGCGAAGAGAGTGAGAATCGCGAATTTATTCGAGGTAGACAGCATTGAATGTTACCGATCCCCCTTCGACATAGCCTGAGCGGATTTCGCCCTGGGCGCTCACGGTCTGTGCGGTGGCGGCGCCCTGGTGATTCATTAAAGTCAGACTGCTTTGGCCGTTTCGGACGGCCACTCCCACGCCCGTTGATTCGAGGACCGGTTGCGGAGTCCGCATCGTGAGGCCCGCACCTAGCAACAGGAGCAGACTGGCGAAGGCTGCGGTCAGGCGCAGATCCCATTTGTGCTGTACTGTCACGACCCGAACGCACTCGCCGGCTTCGAGGCCCAGGTGGATGTTGGCGGTCATCTCGGCAGAGAGGCGAGCCCAGTCGGGGTCCGGGAGCGAATCACCGGCCACGTCACTACTGGCGAGGTCCTCACGCAGAATGGCGAATTCGGCGAGCGTATCCTGGCAGGGCTCGCACGCATGGACATGGCGCTGCAGGCGGAAGCGCGAGAAGAATGACACATCGCCGCCTGCGAGCAAAGCGAGTTCGCTTTCAGAGGGGTGTTTGGTCAGCTTCGTCATCGTCCTGTCCTTTCGGCAAATTTGCGAAGTTTGATGCGCGCGTTCGCGATGTGGGAGCGCACGGTGGCTTTCGAGCAATCGAGACGGCGTGCGACTTCTTCCGCGGGTAGTTCTTCGACATCACGTAACACGAGGGCGGAGCGTTCGCGGGCAGTCAGCCGGTCGAGGCCCGCTGCCAGCCATTCGCCCTGCTCCGTGCGCAGGGCCGTCGCCTCGGGCGATTCCATATGACCTTCGGGCGCTTCGGTGATCTCACAAAACACCACCCGCTTGTGGCGACGGAGGAAGTCGAGAGCGGTATTCGTGGCGATGCGGGAGAGCCAGTGGGCGGCTTTTTCCGGGTCCTTGAGCTGTTCCTGGCGCTGGAGGGCTTTGATGAATGCTTCCTGGGTGAGGTCCTGCGCGTCGTGGATGTTGCCGACCAGGCGGTAGATCTGGCGGAAGATGCGCCGCATGTTGTCGGCGACGAACTTCTCCTGAATTTCCAGGGACACGCTTGAGGACACCCCCGCAACGTCCTGCGGAGTATTCCCCGGCGGTGGATAGTTCCCGGTCATGGTGAGCCGTGGCGCCAGAATCTGCATTCCCTGAACTGATGACGCAGCGGGTTGGGCTTGCGTGCAGGGGAATCCTTGCGCGTTATGCTCAGTATAAATGGCTTACGGACTGGAAGTTGCGGTGGTTGGCATCGGCAAAACGCCGTTTGGCGCATTTCCGGATAAAGATCTGCGCGCGCTGGCGGTGGAAGCGGGCCAAAAGGCACTGGCAAACGCGAAATGTGAGCCGGATGCAATTCGGGCTTTCTACCTGGGGAACTTCGCCGGGCCGCAGTTTACCGGGCAGAATCACCTGGCTCCTTATGTCTCGACTGCGCTGGGAATGACGGGCATTCCTTCGACGCGTTTTGAAGCCGCGTGCGCTTCGGGTGGCGCGGCGCTGTTTCATGCCTATATGGCCGTGGCGGCGGGGATTTATGACGCCGTAATGGTGATGGGTGTGGAGAAGATGACCTGCCAGAGCACGGCGCGGGTGACGGAGATTCTCTCGGGGGCGGGGGACTGCGGGGGCGAGGTGCGGGCGGGGTCGACGTTCCCTTCGCTGTTCGGCATGATCGCGCGGCGGCATATGCATGACTTCGGGACCACGCGAGAGCACCTCTCGGCAGTGGCCGTGAAGAACCATGAAAACGGCGCGCTGAACCCGGACGCCCAGATGCGGAAGGTGATTACGCTGGAGCAGGCAATGAGCGCCCGGCCGATTGCGGACCCGCTGAATTTGTACGACTGCTCCTTAATTAGTGACGGCGCGGCGGCGGTGATTTTGTGTCCGGCCGACCACGCACGGCGGTATACGGATAAGCCCTGCAGCATTTTGGGAATCGCGCAGGCTTCCGATTACGTGGCGCTCGATCAGAAGAAGGACATCACCAGTTTTCCGGCGGTACAAATTGCCGCGGGCAAAGCTTACGCTCTGGCGGGATTGAAGCCGGAGGATATTGAGTTTGCGGAGTTGCACGACTGCTTCACGATTGCGGAAATTGTCGCGATGGAAGACCTGGGTTTCGTGCGGCGCGGCGGGGGCGGATTCTTCACGGCGGAAGGCGGCACCCGGCGGAATGGCGCGATGCCGATTAATGCGAGTGGCGGTTTGAAATCGAAGGGGCACCCGGTGGGGGCGACCGGCGTGGCGCAGATTTGCGATGTGGTGCAGCAGTTGCGCGGTGAGGCCGGGGAACGACAGCTGAAGCGGAACCGCATTGGTCTGGCGCAGAACCTGGGCGGCAGCGGAGCGAGTTGCGTGGTGACGATTCTGGGGCAGGAGTAAGGCAGGTTCAATGATGATGCGCGAAGGGATTGTTTACACGGAGACAGTGGTCTACCTGGCTCCGGAACGACTGGCGGCGGAAGCGCCCTATCAGGTGGCGATTGTGGAGCTTGCGGGCGGGGGTCGGGTGACGGCTCGCGTGACGGGCGACCGCGTGGTGATCGGTGATAAAGTGAGCGAAGTCGTCATCGAAGACGGCGTCCATTTCTTTCAAAAACACATATGAAACTTGCTGACCGGATGTCACGGCTCCTGGTGGAGTCGGCCTTTGATGTGCTGATGCGCGCGCGGAACCTGGAGGCAGAGGGCCGCGATATTATTCACCTCGAAATCGGCGAGCCAGATTTTGAGACGCCTGCTCATGTGGTGGAAGCGGCTAAAAAGGCTTTGGACGACGGGTTTACGCATTATGGCCCGACGCCGGGTCTGCCGCAAGCTCGCACGGCGGTGGCGGAGTACGTTTCGCGCACGCGCGGCATTCCGGTGAGCATGAAGAATGTGATCATCACGCCGGGCGGGAAGCCGGTGATGTTCCTGCCGATGCTGGCGCTGCTGGAACCGGGCGATGAGGTGATATACCCGAACCCGGGGTTCCCGATTTATGAGTCGATGATCCGGTTCACGGGCGCGACGCCGGTGCCGATTCCGCTGGTGGAAGAACGCGGGTTCTCGTTCGATCTGGATGTGTTCCGGGCCAGCCTGACGGATAAGACGAAGATGGTGGTGCTGAATTCGCCACAGAATCCGACGGGCGGGATTATTCCGGCGGCGGATGTGGAAGAGATTGCGAACCTGGTGCGGGACCGGGATTTGATTGTGTTGTCGGACGAGATTTATTCGCGGATTTATTACGGGAATGAAGCGCCGGTTTCGATCACGACTTTCCCCGGCATGCAGGAAAAGACGATTATTCTGGATGGCTGGTCGAAGACTTATGCGATGACAGGATGGCGTCTGGGCTTTGGCGTGATGCCGGAGTGGCTGGTGGACGCGTGCGGCAAGCTGATGGTGAATTCGACGTCGTGCACGGCGACGTTCAGCCAGATTGCGGCGATGGCGGCATTGCAGGGTCCGCAGGATGACGTGGAAAAGATGAAGGCGGAGTTCCTGCGGCGGCGCGATGCTTTCTGCGCGGGGCTGAATACGATTCCGGGCTGGAAATGCCAGGTTCCGGGCGGGGCGTTTTATGCGTTCGCGAATATCAAGGCGACAGGAAAGTCGTCGAAGGAAGTGGCGGATGGCCTGCTGCAGGAAGCTGGTGTGGCCTGCCTGGACGGGGCCGGATTTGGGGAGTTTGGGAAGGGTTTTATCCGGTTCAGCTATGCCAATTCGTATGAGAATCTGATGAAGGCGGTGGAGCGGATTCGAGGCTGGTCGGCGAAGTAAGCCGACCCTGACGGTTGGGCGGAAAGATTGGTACAAGTTAGGTTATGGACGCTGAGCTCAAAGAGTATCTGCAGGGCATGGAAGCCCGGATGAGTGCCACCGTGGAGGCCAGGATCGTTGAGTCTGAGGCCCGCATGAAGGAACACACGGAAACCGTGGAAACACGGCTCCTGAGCGAATTTGGGAAGTGGGCGCGGACGACAGATATGAAGGCGCGGTTGCAGAACAACCATGTCATCGGCCTCGAAGAGCGCATCCGTGAACTGGAATTCCGGCGGCCTGTTTAGTTTTCTTTCCGCCCAAATACCTTCCAGAAAAAGTCGACCACTCGTTCGGGCATATCGAGGGGCACATGCCCGTCATCCACAAACCTGCGGTGCATAATCGGGCCGATGAGCATGTCCATGGCGAATTCGGGATCAATATCGGCGCGTAACCCGGCCTTTGCTTCGCCCTCTTTCAGCAATCGCAAAACCAGTTCCCGGCGGGGCATGAACACATGCTGCTGCAGGGCCTTGCCGAACTCTGGATTGCTCATGGCATAGCTGATCATCATGGGCCAGATTCTTGCCGGCTCTTCGGACTTCACTTTCTGCGCGAGGTGCCGCAGCAGATCAACCATGTCCTCCCTCGGATGGCCGGATTCCAACATCGGGTAGCATGCAGACTGATGGCGAATGACGTCAATCAGCAGCGCGTCTTTGTTCTCTCAATGCACCGCCCTTCTTTACTGGGGGTTCCTGCCACATCAAATCTGAATACGCGAGAATGCCCGCGCGCCGATCAGCATGAAGACGGCGCTGTGAACGATGAGCACAGTCAGGTCGACACCGAGCCCGAAGTGCGATGTGCCGATGAGGACGCTGCGCAGGCCATCGACGCCGTAAGACAGGGGGTCAAGGGCGGCCCGCACCTTCATGGCAGCGGCACATTGGTGAGCGGGAAGAGCGCGCCCGAGAGGAAGAAGATCGGCATCACAAGGAAGTTCAGGACCATCTGGAAGCCCTGCATGTCGGTCAGTCCGGAGGCCTGCCAGGATGCAGACCAGACCGACGATGATGCATCTTCCATGTAGTGCGTGGTGAGGAAGACTGTCACCTGCTCCTCTTCGTTCAGTTTCTTCACAGGGCTGTCTTTGCGGTCCATGAGTTCGAAGAGCTACAGCAGCATCTCGGTGCGGTCATGCCGCAGTTTGCACGGAAAGCCGTAGAGGGCGCCGTGCAGATCCATGTTTTCCCACGCCGTGAGTTCGTCGTCCAGGCTGGGATCCTGAAAGACGATCCCGAAGCTTTTGCGGACTTCGTTCTGGTGCGTCGCGGGGTCCACACCATGGATCGCCACGCGACCACTGGTGGGACGTGGTCGTTTTTCCCGCGCCGTTCGGCCCGGGGAAGTCGAAGATTTCGCCGTAAGTCCTGACCAGGTTTTCTGCCCCGTATCATCATGCACTGAACACTAAACGATCTAGTTTTAGTTATGTCAAGAGCATGCTGCCATGATAGCCTGCAAGGTGATGAATCGACGGGAATTCCTGGCTTCCGCCGCAGGCGTTGCGGCATCGGCTTCCGCAGCCACACCCGGTCGCCCCAACGTGTTGATGATTGGGGTCGACGACATGAATGACTGGGTGGGGTGCCTGGGGGGTTACCCAGGTGCCTACCCGGGGGTGCGGACGCCAAATATTGATCGCCTCGCGAGCATGGGGGCGCTGTTTACCAATGCCCATTGCGCGGCGCCGGTGTGTAACCCGTCACGAACTGCTGTGTTCACGGGCAAGCTCCCGTCCAGTTCCGGGATTTACGATAACGAGCAGTACTGGCGCCCTGCGCTGCCCGATCTACAGACGCTACCTGAGTACTTCCGTAAGAACGGTTACTACGCCGCAGGCGCAGGTAAGGTATTCCACCATGTAGCGGGCTTCAATCCGCCGGACCAGTGGGACGAGTTCCAGCTGCAGGTGTTTGACGATCCCTGGTATCGTCGCTCAGAGTGGTATCCGTGGGTGAAAAAAGAGCCAATGCCCGCTGGCTATCCGTACAACGGAATTAAAAATTTTCAGGGCGAGTTCGACTGGGGCGTGCTGCCGCGCACGGAAGCCGAGTACGGGGATATGAAAGCCGTCGACTGGGCGGGTAAATTCCTGAAGAAGGAGCATTCGAAGCCGTTCTTCGCCGCAGTCGGGCTGTGGCATCCGCACATTCCGATGTTCGCGCCGCAGGAGTACTTCGACATGTACCCGAAAGACAAAGTTACCCTGCCGGTGCTGCCGGAGGACGACCTGGCAGACGTGCCGCCCCAGGGCGCGAAGTTCGCCGCCGCGCGCCGCGACGAGTTTGAACAGATTGTGAAGGAAGGCAAGTGGCGGGACATGGTGCAGGCGTATCTGGCTTGCATTACATTCGCGGACAAGATGGTGGGGCAGATTCTGGAGTTTCTGGAGACCAGCGCCTACGCGAAGAACACCATCGTGGTGTTCTGGTCAGATAACGGCTGGCATTTGGGCGAGAAGCGCCATGTGCATAAATCGACTCTGTGGCAGCGGTCAACGCATGTGCCGCTGATTATTTCAGGGCCCTCCACCCGGCAGAACGGTCGCGCGCGGGTGCAGCCCGTGAGTCTGGTGGATCTCTACCCCACGCTGTTGGATTTGTGCGGACTGCCGGCCAATCCGGCAAATGATGGCATCAGCCTGAAGCCGCAACTGGAAAGTCACCTGGCGCCGCATCCTCCGGTGGTGACGACCTATTGGCCGGGGAACCATTCGGTTCGGGATGAACGCTGGCGGTATACGCGCTACAACGATGGCAGTGAAGAGCTTTTCGATGAGGTGGCAGATAAGAACGAGTTTCACAATCTGGCCGGGAACCCGGGGTATGCGGATGTAAAGCAGAGGCTGGCGAAGGTGATGCCAGCGAAGAGTGCGGCACCGGCACCGGAGAGATCGGAAATTGACTTCGACTATGCCACCTACAAGTACACACGGAAGCCAGGCAAGTAGCTCAGGCGATACGACAGTGGAGAATGCGGAAGATGCGCACCAGGCCGCCCGACGCCGCGCTGCGACTCATGCGGCATGCAACCAGCCTGGGCGCTGTCGAGTCAACCATCGAAGGGCGGGCTGGGCATTCCCGGCCAGCAACACCTGCCTCCGTCGTTGCTGCGGCTGAGCGTGGGTATCGAGGCGGTGGAGGACCTATGGACTGATCTGGATTGCGTGCTCAGCGGCTCGGGATGCCGCGATTGGCAGCCCAGCGCAGATAACGAAGCAACTCCGAGCGGTGTTGCCAGGTAAATTGCCAGAACACAAAAGGAGTAATCGACGCGGTTTCCAGTCCCGACCACGTCTCGATCCGCCATTTCAGATACGGGCTATCCCAGGGGTGTAGCCGATACCCTCGCGCCAGCCTCCAGGCCATGCCGATAGCGCCGAACACCTAGTTTGAGCTCTTCAAAGTCCCGCGGTCTTTGGTCGCATAATAGCCCATGCGGGTGCGCGCCACCGGATTCCCGCCGCTCTTGACCGCTACCTTAATAGAACGGAATGAGCCGTCCAGAATCTGATTGGTGGGCGTGTACGTCACGGTGTACTGGTTGCGGATGTCGTGCGCTACTTCATGCGCGATCTGCTCCACCTGAGTGACATCTTTCGGATAGAATACCTGCCCGCCCGTGCTTTCCACCAACAGATTCAAAGCGCGTTTTGCTTTCGCCGCGTCCTTCTTCTCTTCTTCACTCAGCAGGCCAATGGCGTAAATCAGCACATCATTCTGCTGGGCTTCGCGGACCAGCTTTTCGAGACTCCCGATGCTGGCGTTGTCGTTGCCATCGGTCACCACCAGGATCACCTTCTTATCCCGTTTCGCCTTCTTCTTCAAATGGTCGATCGACATGCTGATCGCGTCCCGCATGGCGGTGCCGCCGCGCGAATCAATTTTAGTGAGGCCTTGCTCCAGCATCTTGATGTCGCTGGTAAAGTCCGTATCCAGATAGGACTCGTCGTTGAAATTGACAACAAACGCCTCATCCTGCGGGTTCGAATCCCGCACCAGCACCAGAGCAGAAGATTCCACAGCCTGGCGCTTCTCGCGCATGCTGCCGGAGTTATCGATGATCAGGCCCAGCGAAACAGGAACGTCTTCATGCTTGAAATCCTTAATCTGCTGCAGGACGCCGTTTTCAAAGATCTGAAAGTTGCCTTTGGTCAAACTGGAGACCAGATGCCCCGCCTTGTCCGTAACCGTGACATTGAGCGGCACCAGACGGGTATCCGAAGTGAAAACCGCGTCCTGCTCATCTGTGCCGGGTGGATTTGGCTTGGGCGGTTGCGGCGTCTGGGTAAAAACAAGCGCCGGGGCAAGCATCAAAGCGGCCCCGGCCAGAATTGTCGTTTTTAAAGAAAAATTATTGCGTCGGCGCATAGTAGCCGGTTCTCCAGAAGGGATGCAGCTGAGGCAATCCACGCGGCTGTATGATTTTGACCTGAACTTTTCGATACTTGCCATCACGCGCCCCATTTGCCGGGCTGTAGCCAAGGACGTACTGGTTGCGCAATTCGATACCGATTTTCGCGGCCACATCGGGCAGTTCATTCAGATTCTCCACAATGAAATGACGGCCACCGGTCGGTTCGGAAATATCAGTCAGCAGGCCCGGTCCCGACAGTTCTTCCGCCGTGCGGCCGCGCGATGAAATAGATTCATAAATGCCAATTGCATAGATCTGTACATCGGCTTCTTTGACGAAATTCTTCAGTTCAGACTCCGTATACCGGCTGCTGTTGTCGCCGCCATCGGAAATCACCACCAGAGCTTTGCGGGGATTATGTGCTTTCTTCATTGTACGAAGCGCCAGCAACACGCCGTCCAGCAGCGCCGTGCGACCCTTCGATTGGGTGAAAGTCAGGCGATTCTGAATCTCTTCAAGGTTGTGCGTGAACGGCGTCACCAGTTCCGGGCGGTCATTGAACTCCACCAGAAACGCCTCGTCTTCGGGATTCGCGGTCTTGAAGAATTCCGCCACAGATTGCCGGGATTTTTCCAGTTTCGGCCCCATACTGCCGCTGGTATCAAAAACGATGCCGACCGAGAGCGGCGCGTCTTCACTGCCGAACGAAATGATCCTCTGCTTCACCTTGTCTTCGAAGATGTCGAAAACTTCCTGGTCAAGGCCCGTCACGAAGCGGTTCAGCGGATCAGTCACGGTGACCGGAATCAGCACCAGATTGGTGTCAATCCGAATGTTTGCCTTGGGTTGCGGGATTTCAGGCTTGTCCGCGCCCTTAATCCGGGGCACAATATTCGCCTGGGAACTGCCGGCGGAATCCTGCTCTGCCCACAGTCCCGCAGCGGCGCAGATTGCGCCCGAACCAACCAAAATCCAAACGCCGGTTCTGCCGAATCGCATGCCGTGATTCCCTTTCTGCCTGGAGTCTAGCATAAGCCGCCGTGGTAAGATCGCGTGTGCACGGTAACATTCTGGCGGTAATTCCCGCCCGCTACGCGTCGTCGCGTTTTCCCGGTAAAGCGCTGGCCCGGCTCGACTCGCGAACCATGCTGGAACACGTTTACGAACGTGTTTCCATGGCCCGCTACCTGGGCTCCGTTATCATCGCCACCGATGACGAACGGATTTACCGCGAAGCCCGGCGCTTCGGGGCCCGCGTGCAGATGACCCGCGGCGACCATGTTTCCGGCACCGACCGCGTGGCGGAAGTGGCCTCGGCGTTTGAAAAAGTGGATCTCGTCGTGAACATTCAGGGCGACGAGCCGCTGATCGACCCCGCCGCGATCGACGCCGCTGTTTTGCCCCTCCTCGAAGAACCTGCCATCCCGATGGGTACCCTGAAGAAGAAGATCGAAGATCCCCGCGAGGTTTCGGACCCGAACGTCGTGAAGGTGGTCACCGACCGGTTTCAGAATGCGATCTACTTTTCGCGCTCCACCATCCCCTACCCACGGGAAAGTGGGGATGCGGTTACACATTATAAGCACATTGGCCTCTACGTATATAAACGCGATTTCCTGCTGCGTTATTCCGGATTTGAAGTAGGACCCCTTGAACAAGCTGAAAGACTGGAGCAACTAAGAGCGTTGGAAAACGGATTTAAGATTCGCGTAGTGGAAACCGATTACGAATCGCTTGGTGTGGACACGCCGGCGGATCTGGAACGAGTGGAAGAACTGTTCCGTGCGGGCAAAGCCCTGGTGGGGAGGGAACACACAAATGGCTAAACATATCTTTGTGACCGGCGGCGTGGTCTCGTCCCTCGGAAAAGGTATCGCGGCGGCGTCCATCGGTTGCCTGCTGGAAAATCGCGGCTTGAAAGTCACGCTGCAGAAGTTCGATCCCTACCTGAACGTGGACCCCGGCACCATGAGCCCGTTCCAGCACGGCGAAGTCTTCGTCACGGACGACGGCGCGGAAACTGATCTCGATCTGGGTCACTACGAACGCTTCACCCACGCCCCGCTCACACGGGCCAACAACCTGACCAGCGGACGCATCTACGAACAGATCATCCAGCGCGAAAGGCGCGGCGATTATCTGGGCAAGACAGTCCAGGTGATTCCGCATGTCACCAACGAGATCAAAGCGGCGATCAAAAAACTCTCGGCGGAATCTGATGTCGTGATCTGCGAGATCGGCGGCACCGTCGGTGACATCGAATCGCTGCCGTTTCTCGAAGCAATTCGCCAGGTGCGGCATGAAGTGGGCCGCGAAAACTGCATTTTTGTACACGTCACTCTGGTCCCCTGGATCGCCGCCGCGCAGGAACTGAAGACCAAGCCGACCCAGCACAGCGTGAAGGAATTGCGCGCGCTGGGTATTCAGCCCGATATTCTTCTCTGCCGTGCCGAGCGCTTCCTGCCGGAGGAGATGAAGGAGAAGATCGCGCTCTTCTGCGACGTGGACCGCGACGCCGTCATCACGGCTAAAGACGTCAATTCGGTCTACGAGATCCCGCTGGTGTTCGCCGAAGAGAAGGTCGACGAAATCATCCTGCGGCATTTGCGCCTTGATTCCACCGGCCCGCGCAACCTGGAAAAGTGGGCCGCCATGCTGCACCGCATGCAGAATCCCTCCGATTCAGTGGATATCGCGCTGGTGGGCAAGTACGTCGAATACGAAGATTCCTATAAAAGCCTGAAGGAAGCGCTGCTGCACGGCGGCATTCACCACAACGTCAAGGTGAACATTCACTGGATTGAGGCCGAAAGCTTCGAAAAAGGCAAGCTACAGCAGGAACTCGAAGAGTTCGACGCCATTCTGGTGCCAGGCGGCTTCGGCAAGCGCGGCATTGAGGGGATGATCAACGCGATTGAGTTCGCACGTACCAGGAAAGTTCCGTATTTCGGCATTTGCCTCGGCATGCAGACCATGGTCATCGAGTTCGCCCGCAATGTTTGCGGCATGACCGGAGCAAATTCCACGGAGTTCGACCCGGCGGCGCCGCAACGCGTCATCTATAAACTGCGGGAACTGAAGGGGATCGACGAACTGGGCGGGACAATGCGCCTCGGTGCGTGGCCCTGCGTTCTGAAACCCGGCACCTTCGCGCACAAAGCTTACGGGGCAGATGAGATCAGCGAACGCCACCGACATCGTTTTGAGTTCAACCGCGAGTTTGAGCAGGCACTGACGTCAAAAGGCCTCAAAATCACCGGCGAAACTCCCAATGGGACTTACGTCGAGATCTGCGAAATTGAAGATCATCCTTATTACCTCGGCTGCCAGTTCCACCCGGAATTCAAGTCGAAACCGATGGAACCGCACCCCCTGTTCAGTTCCTTCATCGGCGCGGCGCGCAAGTACCGGGCACACCGGATTGCCGTCAAAGAAGCCCCGCTGCTGCCGGAGCCGGACTTCCAGGGATGAGTGTCGGGTTCTCCGCCTTTCGCGATCCGTCCAGCCTGGTCCTGATGGCCGGGCCGTGCGTCATCGAAAGCGAAGAGCACGTCCACAAAATGGCCCACGCAATTGCTGTCGTGGCTGCCGCCGAGAGCTTCCCCTACATCTTTAAAGCGAGCTTCGACAAAGCGAACCGGACCAGCATGAAGGGCTTCCGGGGTCCCGGCCTGACCGAGGGCATTCGGATCCTGAACGGGCTCAAAAGCCAGGGTTTCTCCATCGTGACCGATATCCATGAACCGGATCAGGTAGCGCCGGTCGCGGAAGTTGTGGATGTCCTCCAGATTCCGGCGTTTCTCTGCCGGCAGACCGACCTGCTGCTCGAAGCGGGCCGCACCGGGCGGATCGTGAATATCAAGAAGGGCCAGTTTGTGGCGCCGCACGACATCCGGCATGCAGCAGACAAAGTGGCGTCCACCGGGAACACGCAGGTGGTGCTGACCGAACGCGGCTCGTCCTTTGGCTACAACAATTTGGTGGTGGATATGCGCGGCCTGAAGATCATGGCCGATTCCGGCTGGCCGGTCGTGTTCGACGCGACGCACAGCGTGCAGTTGCCCGGCGCGGGTGGCGAAGCTTCGTCCGGGCAACCGCGGTTCATCGAGCCGCTGGCCTCCGCGGCAGTGGCCGTGGGCGTTTCCGGTATCTTCGTGGAAGTGCACGACGATCCGACAAACGCCCTCTCTGACGGGCCAAACGCCCTGCACCTGGACCTTCTGCCGGGGTTCCTGCGAAAACTGCGCCGCATTCACGAAGCGGTCTCGCTTTCCATTCCCTCCAGCTGAGCTTTAACTCAGACCCGCTTCACCACATCCAGCAGCGCGGTCAGGCTCTTCCGCGTCGCCGCCGCTTTCCCGTCCGGATGCTTCGCATGCGTCTCCAGCGTGAAGTTTTCCTTATATCCCGCTTTCAGCAGCGCCCGGATCTGCCCCACATTGTCGAACGTTCCCTCACCCACGAAAGTCCAGTTCACCTTGCCGTCGGCGCCCTTCTTCCAGTCCCGCAGATGCACGTGGAAAATCCGCTGCGCATCCAGCTTCCCAAAACCTTCGGGATACGAAACCTCACCCGCCATGCCCGCGTTATTCGGATCCCACGTCAGCCCCAGCGCGTCTTCCTTCACGTTCTTCAGCAGCATCGCCGAATCCGCGCCGGTCTGGAAATAACTCCCCACCAGATTCTCCACCGCCAGCCGCATCCCGCGCTTCTTCGCCCGCCGCGCAGCTTCCGTCTCCAGCTCATAAACCCGCGCCAGTTCCTTCTCCGTTGCCGCCGTACCCGGCTTCGTCAGGAACCCGAACGTGCGCAGCTTGTTCGTCCCCAGAATCTCCGCGCGGTCGAACGCGTCGTCCAGCAGCTTCCACTCTTTATCCAGTTCCGCCTGCCCCGCCGGCAACTGCCCCCGAAAGAACGGCGTCCCCAGGATTGAGGTCTGCACCTTCTGCGCAGCCAGCAGAGCCTTTGCCTCGCGGATCTTTTCAAGAGGCTGCGACGTGTTGTACTTGCCCCAGATACTGCGAATCTCCGCGAACCCCAGCCCGAAATCATGCAGAAACTTCGCCGCCACCGCGACGTCTTCGTCAATCTCGTCCGAAGTCACGCCCAAGCGCACCTGCGCCAGCGTCGCGCCCTCTAACCCTAACGCGGCCAGCCCCGCCAATCCAAGCTTCAGGAAATCTCTGCGATCCGTCATATGTACCAGATTCTATCTCTAAACCCCCATCACTCCCGTCACCGGAGCCGCCCAGCTCACATGGCGCTGCGCCGCGATCATCTCCTCCATCAGTCGCAGCGTCTCATCCGGCCACGCCGCCGTCTTCCGCGTATTCAAATCCACAAACGCGTTCACACACTCGAAAATCGACGCCACCCGCCCCTGCGTCTCATTCACCAGAAACATCAAATACAGCAGCCGCTTCGCATTCACCGCAATCGCACGCACATACACCGCTACCTCGTCCCCCACCAGCACCTCACTCACAAAATGCGTATGGTGTTCCAGATCCATCGTCCCGCTGTTGCGCGCCCGGTGCGAAGGCAGCGTCAGCCCGTGCATGTCATGCAGCACGTCCCCCGCATCGTCGTAAACCACCGCATACCACCGCACATTCACATGGTCGTTCGTATCGGCCCAGTTCGCCGGAACTACATGGCCGTAAATCGGCTCACCCAGTTCCCGCACCTGTTCCACTGTCAGCTTCGGAGGTCTCATCACTTTCCATTTCACCGCACCTCCCTGCCTCCTCGCTGAGCCGCGATTCTGATAACATCAGCCCTATGCTTTCCCGGACCCTGATCCCTGTCCTGCTCGCGCTGACGGCAACCGCCCAAATCCCCCCGCCCCCTGCACCCTGGCGCGGAGCCGGCCCCACCCCCTGCGTCGGCCCGGATGGAGGCATCTTCCGTTGCCCGGTGCCGTCAACTCGCCCGACCGCCATCCGCGCCGGTCACCTCTTCGATAGCAAGACCGGCCAGATGCTGCCCAAACAAACCGTTCTGATCTCCGGCGACAAAATCACTGCCGTGGGCTCCCAATCCAAAGTCAAAATCCCCGCCAACGCCCAAATCATCGACCTCGGCGCCGCCACTCTCCTGCCCGGCCTTATCGACGGCCACACCCACATGTTCAACCGCCGGCCCCCTCAACAAACCGCCGAAGCGGCCATGCTGATTGCCGTCCAAAACGCCCAGGCCGACCTCCGCGCCGGCTTCACCACCGCCCGAGACATGACATCCCACGGCAACGGTTACAACGACGTCCTCATCCGGGACGCCATCAATCTCGGTCGCCTCGATGGGCCCCGCTACCAGGTCTCAACCCGCGGAATTTACTGGAGCAATACCAGCGCGCCCGAAGATCCCCTCGATTCCGCCCTGGTCCGCAATGCCGCTGAGGCCCGTGCCGCCGTCCGCGATCAAATCGCTCATGGAGCCGACTGGATCAAGCTCTACCCCAACCGCGCCTACGAGTTCGACAACAGCGGCAAAGCAAAGTACGCGCCCACCTACCCCCTGCCGGTTCTCGAAGCTCTCATCAATGAGACCCACAAACTAAACAGGAAAGCCGCCTGCCACGTCTACGGGGGAGATGGCCAAAGGAATGCCATCCTCGCCGGCTGCGACTCGATTGAGCACGCCTTCGATCTCGATCAGGAACAGGCCGGCATGATGGCCCAAAAAGGGCTCTTCTACGACCCCACCCTGGCCCGCTACATCGAGCCCTACATGGACGATGTCGACGCCAAAAATACCGGTGGTAAGTTCCGCATCATCCCCGTCTTCGAACGCGCCGTCGCCATGGCTGCCAAAACCAAAGGCCTCAAAATCATGATGGGCAGTGGTGCCGATGGCTCAACCTACGCGCACGGCACACAGGCTCTCGATTTCGAAGCGCTCGTGAAGCGCGGCGGCCTCAGCCCACTCCAGGCTCTCCAGGCAGGCACCTCCGTCAATGCCGACGCTCTTGGCTGGCAGACCCAGGTTGGCTCCATCGAACCGGGCTTCTTCGCCGACCTCGTCGCAGTCTCCGGAAACCCGCTCGCCGACATCACCGAACTCCAGCGCGTTCAGTTCGTCATGAAGGGAGGCAAAATCATCCGCCAGGAAGGGAAATAGCCCGTCGGTCTAACGCGTTCTCCCGAGGACTTCCAAAACCTGCCGGTCATGATCCCCTGTTCGCGCATCCGGAATCACCTCCCGAATCACCCCGTCCCTCCCAATCACAAACGTCACCCGTTTCGAGATCCCAATCACCGGCATCCCCACCCCATACATCCGGATAATCTCGCCTTTAGGGTCCGGCAAAATACTAAACGGCAAATGATGCTTCGCCGCAAACGCCGCATGGCTCTCCGCCGAATCCGCGCTCACCCCCAGCACCACTGCCCCCGCCGCCTCAATCTTCTTATACCCATCCCGCAGTGAACAAGCCTGCGCCGTGCACCCCGGCGTCCCGTCTTTTGGATAGAAATACAATACCACGTCCGCCTTCCCCCGGAACTGATCGAGCCGCACCACTGCCCCGTGCTGATCCGTCGCCTCAAACACCGGCGCCACATCCCCGGCCTTCAGCGTCACCCGCCGCGCGCCGAACGCCACCATTGCCGCCAAAGACAACAGCATCGCCGCACCAGCCGTCAACCACCGCTTACCTGACATAACTCAATGGTAGTGCGCTGCCTGACGCCGCTTACCCTTTCCATGTAGCGCGTTCTCCGCCCACCTCGCCACTTGCTTTCACCGGCACGGCCGATCTGGTCCAGCCATTTCTGAACAACAACGATTCCACCGTCCCGCCGGGCTTTGGCAGTTATTACGCCATCGCATTCAAGGGCGTCGGCCGGCACAGGCCCTGCCCGGTGGCGATTCCGTGGTCATTTCGTTAACCGGTCTGTCCGCTGATCGCATTCGGATCGCGGCGGATGGCACCGGCCTCACTCCCGATGGCAATGCTGACCAGTTCTACCTGTTCCGCCGCACCAGCACCGCCAGGCGTCGCGCGTAGCAGCTCCCTCGCCGCGCAAGAATAGAGGGTGATGGCAACCCGCCTTGAACCCCGCATCCTCCTCGCACTCGCCATCATTGCCGGAGGCACCCTCTTCTTCGCCGAACTGGCCGACAAAGTCCTCGACGGCGAAACCAGTCACTTCGACCGCACCATCCTGCTCTCCCTCCGCCACCCTGCCGACCTCTCCCCCCTCGGTCCCCCCTTTGTCCAGGAAGCCGCCCGCGACATCACCGCCCTCGGCAGCCTCACCGTCCTCACCCTCCTCACCCTCGGGACTTGCCTGTATTTCACCTTCGACAACAACCGCCCCACCGCCCTCTTTCTCGCCGGTTCCGTAGTCAGCGGGTCTCTCCTCAGCACCCTGCTCAAGGATCTGATCCACCGCCCCCGCCCGGACATCGTCCCCGCCGCCGTCTACGTCGCCACCACCAGCTTCCCCAGCGGCCACTCCATGCTCTCCGCCGTCACCTACCTGACCCTCGGTGTCATCCTCGCCCGAGCCCACCCCCTCCGCCGCCTCAAAGCCTTCTTTCTCCTCACCGCCGTCCTCCTCACCACCCTCGTAGGAATCAGCCGCGTCTACCTTGGAGTCCACTGGCCAACCGACGTCCTCGCCGGCTGGACCGCCGGAGCCATCTGGGCCCTCATCTGCCTCCTCGCCGCCCGCCGCCTCCTCCCCCAGGCTCCCCGGTAGCGCCGGTGGTCTTCGCCACCGGCCTGCCTGGCCAGGGCCTCGTGTCGAAGTGCCCAAATCTTCCATAGCACCGGACTATCGGAAAGTGCAGGCCGAATATCGTTGCGCACCTACCCGAAACCGGAGGTAGAGGCAAGCGAAGAACCGAAGAACCCACCTCCTTTTTCAAATTCCATTCAGCCACGGGCTGACGTGGGCGCCTATAACCGATTCAATTTTCCGCACCGTTGTCACGCCAAATAAATCTGGATTCCACTTTTGCGAAGGAGGTTATCTTTCATGAGGTCACGAACCACGCCGTCTATGCGCTCGGCACCTTCGGCGCGAATCCTCTCGATGCCGAGTAGGCGCCCAACGGCCTGAGGCATCGCGTCCTCCGCAATGCCAAACTGGTCTTCCACCAAATGCAAGACAGCACGGCGAAGTTCGGCGCGGCTAATCTGATCAACAGTTCTCTTGAAACCGCCGCTGGCAAGCCTGAAGTGCTCGACGGGACGGCCCTCTACGTGGAAGAAACTGGTTTCAACTGCTTCAATGGTTCCGGCGAGAATTGAAATGCTCAGGCTTGATTCGAAATTAGCTTGCACATTCGAACCCGCGCGGTTGACGCCGCAGATCGACTTGAGCCGTTCAATCAGTATTTCTGATGACACAGGTCCTTCCTCGCCTACAACTGCGGCAATTATCTGTGCCAGTCTCCAGGATTGCGCCGAGTCGAGTAAATCCTCTCGGCACGCGCCCGGAACCGACGTGATCAAGCGGTAGGGCACTCCGT
>JBBQDH010000031.1:0-33485 GCA_038319515.1 Bryobacterales bacterium | reverse complement strand
CGTGCATGTCTACGGCGAACCCGCCGCAACAACCGTGGTGGACCGCTGGTCCGGCCGCAACGAATTCTTCCACCGTGCCCTCGCCAACGACGGCTACCTGATCGTCAGTTTCGATAACCGCGGCACCCCCGCGCCAAAGGGCCGCGCCTGGCGCAAAGTGATCTACGGTTCCGTCGGTGACCTGTCTTCAAAAGAGCAGGCAGAAGCCCTGCGCCAGCTCATCTCCGAACGCAGCTACATTGACGGCGAACGCATCGGCGTCTGGGGCTGGAGCGGCGGCGGCACCAACACTCTGAACCTGATGTTCCGCTCCCCGGAACTCTACAAAGTCGGCGTTGCCGTGGCGTCAGTGCCTGACCAGCGACTCTACGACACCATCTACCAGGAGCGCTACATGGGCCTCCCTGATCAAAACGAAAACGGCTTCCGGCGGGGCTCCGCCATCAACTTCGCCGAAGGTCTGCGCGGCAAGCTGCTGGTGATTCACGGCAGCGGCGACGATAACGTCCATTTTCAGGGAACCGAGCGCCTGGTCAACAAACTGATCGAACTGGAGAAGCCCTTCGACTTCATGGAATACCCTAACCGCACGCACTCCATCTCCGAAGGGAAAGGCACTTCACTCCACATCTACCAGCTAATTGCCCGATATTTCGAGGAACACCTGCCCGCCGGCGGCAAGTAGCTATTTCTTTTTAGGAAGCAGCGGCTCCAGGTCCTGCAACCGGAGCCCCTTCAGGCCCGGCGCGGTAAACGCAACCCCGCCCGGCGGAACGGCACTCTGCGCATTGTCTTTATTCAGGAACTCCAGCCACTTGCCCGGAAGGAACGAAGCCCGCGTCTTAGCGCTCTCCAGAAACGAAAACCCGTCCGCATTCCAGTTGACGGTCTCATTCGGAGGTACCACCAGAAACCGCACCGGTTCACTCACCGAAGCCGCCCCGGAGAGCCGCGCCTCCCCAACGTGCAACCCGGCGGTCGCCGCACTCGGAAACACCCGGAACGAGACCTCCCGTGCCACCGATGCACCCACCGTCAAGTCCATCACCGCAGGCGAAAACTCCAGCCCCCCGGCTTTTAATTCCAAATGAAAATTCCGAATCTCCGGAGCGTTGTTGCGAACCGAAATTGTCACGTCCCGCCCTGACCGCTGGTTCACCGTAATCACGGAAGGCACCAGTGCCATCACCGAATTCGATGCCATCCGAACCGCCACAGCATCGGTAAATCGCAGCGTCACCGGCCGCAGCAACTGCGGCCGCGCGTGGCTCATCTGCGAACCATCGGCCTCAATCGAAAGCTCCGCATGGTCCCCGTGAATAGCCGTTTCCGGCACTTTGATGTTGTACACAAACTGCAGCGGTTCCTTCGTCGGATCCTGCGTGAACGCGAAGTCCGGCGAGACCCGCAACCGCGATCTCTGCGCAATCGCCTCCGATGAAAACTCCGCCGTCAAATGGTTCGTCTCACCAATCAGCAACACATGAGCGCTGGTGAAGAACGCCGTCGCATCCGGCGCTTCAATCGCCAGACCAATCCGCACTTTATACGCGTTGCCCGTGCCTGCCGGAATTGGCAACCGCACCTGGTGGGTCTTCTCATCCCAATCGAACTCGGTGGGCTTGCCCCCCGCCACCAGCGGCCCGGAGGGCTCCCGCGACAGACTCAGCATCACTTCGCCCCGCGTGGGCGCTGAGAACTCCATCGCCAGGATGCCGTTTTCATACTCCATCGCCGTCAGCTCCGCCGTCGCATAGAGCAAATGGTTCGTCTTCGCGAATGCCGTGCAATCCTTGCACAACGGCCCCGCCATCAGGTTCACATTCACGGGCAGCCACACAGAGTTGCGCGCCGCCACCGTGACGTTCGGAATCACCAGCCCCGGCAGCTTTGGCAGTTTTAAATCACCCGTCCACGCCTTGCCCGAAGCATTCACAATCGAAACAAATGACGGGCCCATCGCCGATACGAACTGCTGCACAGAAACGCCTGGAGCCGGTTGTGGCACCGGCGATTCGTGCAGCGTGCCAAGCGTCTCTCCCCAATACCGGGAAAGCTGCGCATTACGTCGCAATGGCAGGGTCGCCGCCGTCTCTGTTCCCGCAAAATTCACCGCCCCCGCATGGTGCTGCCCGGTCGCCGTCAGCGTCTCTTCCACATCTGTCCAGATGATGGCAGGCTTGCCGGACGTCAGCAGCTTGCGGCCGCGGGTCAGTGCGTCAGCGGCCAGCACGGAAACCCGCACAGCCCCTGCGGGCAACGGCTCCGTCAAAGGCCCGCCGTGCGCACGGGTCAGCGGCTGCAGCACGTCGGGCACCGGCCCTTCCAGGTCTGCCTCCAGTTCCAGCGTCCGGATGATCCGAAGAACATCCGCCAGCTGCGCCGGATCGTCCGCCGGATAGTTCGCCGGCGGCAGGCTCACATGCCGCACCCCGATATTCTTCAGCCAGGCCAGTTCCCGTTCCCACAGATGCCGCGGTAAAGCGTTCCACGGGAACTCCACACTCTCCACCCAGGCGGGTGCCAGAGTCGCCGAGAATGCCAGCAAAAGCACCGCACGGCCCATCATTGCGCGCCTTGTTTCCGGATCCGGAAGTCTTCAATCAAAGGCATCTTGATCACGCGACACATCTCAAAGAGACGTGAACGTGCGCGCGGCCCAATGCGTTCCGAAAGAGTGGTGCGGTGGTCCACTTTGCCGCTCCCCGTCTTCTCATAGGTCGAATAACCCGCATCGGCATCAATCAGATTCGTCGTGGCAATCAGCGGCTTCCGGTTGTTGCAGCGGTACGTGATGATGGACGTCACGGTATCTTCCACCCAGTCCGTCACCCGGTGCGCCCCCAGATCGTCCAGCAGCAGAACTTCCTTGTCCATCGCCACGCGGTAGGCCTCTTTATCGCTCGAATTCGAGTTCTCGTCATAACCCGAACGAATACGATCCAGCAGGTTCTGATAGTCGAAAAACAGCCCTTCAAAACCCTTCGCAATCACCGCCCGGAAAGCGGCGACTGCAAGATGTGTCTTGCCGGTGCCGGGGTCGCCCATCAACAAAATTCCGGCCTTCTTCGAATTCGGAAAATCACGCGCAAATCCGCGCACCGCAAAAAACACTTCAGTCAGTTCGCGATACGCCATGGGGTTATCGCGCGGCAGCAGAAAATTATCGAATGAGGCGTTCCCATAAAGCGGGGGAATATCGGCACCGTCCAGGGCCCGCTCCGTACGCCCCACCGCGACGCACTCGCACCGCTCCGCACCCGAAATCTCTTCCCGCTCCACAATCTTCCAGCCCGTGCCATTGCATTCCGGGCAGCCCGCTATAGCCATGCTTTATTTAGTATCCCGTCTACTCGATGACAGCCAGCACAGCCCCTGCATTCACGCGGTCGTTCTCTTTCACCCGGATGGAAGTGACACGCCCCTCGCGCGGCGCTTTCAGCTCGTTCTGCATCTTCATCGCCTCCACCACCACGATGCCCTGCCCTGCCGCAACATCGTCGCCAACCGCCACCAGCACCCTCACCACCTTACCCGGCATCGGCGATGTCAGGCTAATCCTGCCCTGTGAACCCGCCATTGCACCGGACCGTTTCCACTGGCGCGGATCTTCCGGAGAAACCTCGAATGTGTGCCCGTTCACCGTGATCTGATTACCCACCACGCGCACTTCATACGATGCGCCGTCCACCAGCACTGAGTACACGCCGGCTTCCGTTTCCACGATATTCATCGCATCGTCTCCAGGCGACCTAAAGCCCGCCAGTTCGATTCCGCACTCACCACAGGCAGCGCCTCGCCCTTCTTCCGCCGCGCAGCCACCTCACCGGCCAGCGCCTCATACCCTGCCGGAGCCTCCCGCGTAAAACGAATCCCTGCCTTCAGCAATGCGTCCAGATACCCGGTATGCAGGTCACCTGTCCGAAAAGCCGGGTCATTCAGAATGGTCTGAAACAAAGAAATGTTTGTCCTGATGCCGCCCACGTGATACTCGCCCAGCGCCCGCAGCATCCGTTCAATCGCATGCTCACGCGTATCCGCCCACACAATCAGTTTCGACAGCATCGGGTCATAGTCAATCGGCACCGTCCAGCCCGGATAAATCCCCGAATCGAGGCGCACCCCGGGCCCCGAAGGTTCCGCCAGCTGCAAAATCTTCCCCGGCGACGGAAAGAAATTATTCGCCGGATCTTCCGCATAAATCCGGCATTCAATCGCCGCGCCCCGCAGCACCACATCCTCCTGCGTGAACGGCAACCGCGCCCCCGCCGCAATATCAATCTGCAGCCTCACCAGATCCAGCCCGGTTACCAACTCAGTCACCGGATGCTCCACCTGCAACCGCGTGTTCATTTCGAGGAAATAGAAGTTCCCGTCGTTATCCGCCAGGAATTCCACCGTGCCTGCGTTGTAGTACCCGGCAGCTTTTGCCGCCTTGATCGCGGCCTCCCCCATGCGCTGCCGCAACTCCGGCCTGAGCGTCACCAGAGGCGAAGGTGATTCCTCAATCACCTTCTGGTGCCGCCGCTGCACCGAACACTCGCGCTCACCCAGATGCACCATGTTGCCGTGCATATCGCCCAGCACCTGAATTTCGATATGCCGTGCGTTCTCAATCAGTTTTTCGATGTAAATCCGCCCGTCGCCAAACGCGCGCATCGCCTCGCTCGAAGCTGCCTCCCGAGCCGACGCCAGGTCCTCCTCCCGATCCACCCGGCGCATCCCCTTCCCGCCTCCGCCTGCCACCGCCTTGAGCATCACCGGGTAACCCGCCGCCTCGCCCGAAGGCACAATCGGAGCGCCTCCCTCCGCCGCCACCCGCCGGGCTTCTGTCTTCGATCCCATCAGCTCAATGGACCGCGCAGAAGGCCCGATAAACGTGATCCCCGCGTCGTGGCAAGCCTGCGCAAACCGGGCGTTCTCGCTCAGGAACCCATATCCCGGATGAATCGCATCCGCGCCATGCCGCCGTGCCGCTTCAATAATTGCCTCAATGTTGAGATAGCTCTCGATCCGCGCCGCCTCATCCGCCTTCCGAACATGCAGCGCCGCCCGGTCCACATCCGTGTACACGGCAACCGACCGAATCCCCATCTCGCGCAGCGTGCGAATCACCCGCAGCGAGATCTCCCCGCGGTTGGCTATCAGGATCTTTGTAAACACTCTCGTAGAATATCGGCAGTGATGATGTCAACTCTGATTCTTCTGTTCATGCTGGCCGCGCCGGAGCAATACACTTACTGGGTCGACCCCTGCACCGCGAAAGCAGCCATCGCCACTGGCTGCAAGGCAGGTGATCCCGAACTCGCCAAATGGGCCTTCGAAGCCTGGGCCCGCGAGTCTGGTGGCCTGCTGACCTTTGTCAAAAGTGATACCGAAGAGCACGCCCGCATCAAGCTCCGCTGGGCGGGCAACCAGGGCAGTCTCTACGGCGAGGCCCAGCCCGTCATGGTGGATGGCAAACGCGGCGCCATCATCTATGTACTGCCCGAAACCGGTAAGCCCGGCAGTGATCCCCTCTTACGCGACACCATCATCTACCTCACCTGCCTGCACGAAAGCGGGCACGCTCTGGGACTCAAACACACGCCGGAATTCCCCGACATCATGTACAACTTTCGCTACGGCGGCGACCTGGTCGAATACTTCGCCCGTTACCGCCGATTGCTCAAAACGCGCAAGGATATTCCGCAACACCCGGGAGTTTCCGAAGCTGACAAAATCGCCTTTCGCGAGGCCATCAAATGAATGGAAAAGTCGCCATCGTTACCGGGGCGAGCCGAGGGATCGGCCACGCGATAGCCATCCATCTTGCTCAACAGGGCGCACGACTGGTGCTCTGTGGACGCGATGAAAAGCTGCTGGCAGAGACCTCAGCGAAGACCAATGGCGGACACGTCGTTCCCCTCGATCAGCGCGCTCCGGACGCCGGTCAACGCATCGTCGATGAAGCGCTCAGAATCTTTGGCGGCATCGATATCGTGGTCAACAACGCCGGAGCCACCAAACGCGGCGACTTCCTCACCCTCACCGAAGAAGACTGGATGGATGGCTACGCACTCAAGATGTTCGGAGCCGTCCGCCTCACCCGCGCCGCCTGGCCGCACCTCAAGGCCCGCAGAGGCGCGGTAGTCTTCATCTCAGGCTCCGGCGGACGCACTCCTGGCGCGCAGTTCGCCATCGGAGGTTCCGTCAACGCCGCCCTCTTATCACTCACCAAAGCCCTCGCCGAACTCGGCATAGAAGATGGCGTCCAGGTGAACTGCGTCAACCCAGGCCCCGTTCGCACGGGTCGCCTCGATAAGCGCCTCGCCCAAATCGACCCCGACCCCGCCCGCGCCATCGAACAATTCATCCGGCAGGAACGAATCTCTCAAATCGGCGAACCCGAAGACATCGCTGCCCTGGTGGCCTTCATCCTCTCCCCGCACGGCCGCTATCTGCACGGCTCGCTGATCGACGCCGACGGGGGTTCCACAAAAACCGTGTAAGGTGCTGCCGCCGGAGTTCGCAAGCGGTTAACAGGCGAAGACCAGGGGCTGGTATTGTGCCCAGGCTGAAAGGCCTCAAGCGCGACACACAAGCGAGCCAAATTCGCATCGGGATCTGAAAGGCCCGCGACGCGTTGGACTCTGGCCTTAGTCTCAACGCTGTTAGCAATCTTCCTAATTGTGCCCGAGAGCATTGCGGAACTGAATTCATCAGGGCCAATCACATCGGCAACTCCTGCCCGGACCAGCCAGGCGGCGTTGCTGAACTGAGAGAACACTCTTGGCACCACGATTTGGGGCACCCCCGCACGGATCGCCTCGGCAGCGGTACCGATCCCTCCATGGTGAACTATCATCAAGGCCGTACGCAAAGGCTCTGTCAGGGGCTGGAACGGCAGCCATCGCAGGGGGGAGTGGCCGTTTGAGCGAGAAACCACCTTGGAGCCAAGTAGCAAACCACGAAGCCCTGTTTCGTTGCAAGCTTCGAGACTAACCTTGGCAAACCGGTCCATCCATGCATCCAATGTACCTTCCGTGCCGCCAACAAACACGAGTTGGTCTTTGGCCACCGGCTGCGCGCTTTCCACAGGCACTGGCCTGAGCGGGGAGGGCAGAAACCCTGCAAGCAGTTCAAATCTTCGGATGCGCTGCGCTCCACTTATCAGCCACTCGGGAAAGAGACCCACGTGCGGCAGGGAATTCTTTCGCGCCTGCGTTCTCTGGAAAGTAGTAATTCCAGCATTAAGTCCTCTTTCCGCAGCCAGTTTCCGCCATTGCAACGCACATTCCCACACCAACCGCGGTTGAATGGCACTTTCCGGCAGAACAGGTACCAACGGACTCTGAAAGCCGGCATCCGGCGGATCAACCTGAACGCGAATAACGGGCAGCCCGAGGTTTTTGTGTGCAATCAAATCAGCCCAGAGCAACCCTGAGGCCGATGACAGCACAAGAGGCCTCGCGGGCGCTTCTGCCCTCAGCAGGTCATAGATGACAGCGTTCCACAAGCAGGCGTATCGACGAAAAAACAGCGGGCTATAGCGAGTCGGCAAGAGGTAGAGTTGGTCACCCGCCACGCTACAGCACTTTTGTTTATCGTAGGGCCGAAAATCGCTGACCCCGGCATCGGAAGCCATGTCCCGGTAGCCTGAAGGAGCCAGAAGGGCGACAGCGTGCCGCCTCTTCGTCAGAGCACCCGCAAGCGTTATCAATGGGAATACATCCCCTCGGGTGCCGACTGCAACAATAATGAATCTCACGCGACTCTCCACAATGGAGGCACCTGAGAATGAAAGGCCGCGATCCACTCGTTCGCAGCCTTCCTGGTGAGCATAAACAGCTTATATCTGGGATGATATCTCAGTTACCTGCCGCATTTCGAGCCTTATACGCAGCATCCCGACGAGCCAGCCGATTCCTGAGTTCATCGGAAACAATTGAGTCGGGCATGCCAGCCTGACTCAGTCCCTTCAACTCATACTCAGAAGGCACAACTTCTTTGTAGCCGGAATCATCAAAGAGACGCGGATCAGGCTCCTGTAGTGTCAAGTTGACGAGCCTGGTCGTCGTGAGAAGTCCCCAGGCTCCTGAAGAGTCCTGTTTCTCAACCCGGTAAGCCAGGACAGCACAACCCAAATCCGGTGCCCGCCACTCCGTCATCCTGATCTGCTTGGCAGTGAAGGGAACCACCTGAGTTCTTACTCCCGCCAACTCTTCCTCCCGGACTGAGGGGCCGCATGTCACCACACCTGACGCCACGGCGACAGCCGATCCCGGCGCAATAGAGGTTGTTTTCAAGTTAGTTGCGTCATTGATGTCGACTTTCTGCCCACCCACCTGAATTGTGCGATTGACCAGTACAAACCCTGGCCCGTGGCGCTCCACGGTGACGCTAGTCCCGGCTGAGTTTCTTCCAAGAACACGCCTGAAGAAGAGTTTCCCCTCGGGATTGTGTTCATACGTGTACATCTCGATTTCCGCCTGAAACGGTTTGGCGGACCCAGCAGGTGCCTGTGCGTAAACCTTTGTCCCTCGTATACTGCCAGGGAACCAGTAGCACCCAACCAATAAAGCCACTCCGAGCATTCCGAACGTTATATTTCTTGCGGTCATTGTCATTCTCCTGTCAGCACTGTTCCGAACAGCTGCAGCTGTTTGTCAGATAGTTACAGCAGAAGGAGTAAGACTGCTGCGATGGAGGAGAGCACATATAGGAGGTTTGGCACTGTGCCGCGTAGCACGTACCCCATCCGCCCAACCCGCAGCTTTTCCTGCCTTCTTCAACTTTCCTGAACCGTAACCTTGATCGGCGCATCCTTGCCGCCCGGTCAGCTCTATATTAAGGCGGACCATTTATTTTGTCAATGGTTTTTATATTTCCATTTCACTACTTTATTATTTTTAAATCGAAAGACTGCGGCACAAATGTGTACTTTTTTCACAATAAAACGGGGTGACCCGGATTAATCTTGCCCGCCCGCTGCTAAAAGACGAATCGGCCCTTCATGGTTTCTGGTAGCCTTCATCCTCTCCCCGCATGGCCGTTACCTGTACGGCTCCCTGATCGACGCCGACGGGGGTTCCACAAAAACCGTCTGACGCAATACAATAGCCCGCATGACTTCCCGACGCCAATTCCTCGGAACCCTTGCCGCCACCCCTTTATGGGCAGCAGAGCGAAAACGCTACAAGATCCGCGACGTCCAAACCCTCACCCTCACCGGCCCGCGCACCTATGTACTGGTCAAGGTGACCGCAGACGACGGCACGTATGGAATCGGCGAAGCCTACGGCACCCCCGCCGCAGGCACCAAAGAACAAATCGCTGACCTCAAGCCATTCCTCCTCGGCAAAGACCCGCTTGAAATCGACGCGCTCTACACCAACCTTGGCGAAGGCACAAAGAACCTTTCCGGCACACGCACCGATGGCTCAGCCCACAACTTCATGCGCGCGGCGTCAGGGGTCGAAATGGCCCTCTGGGATCTGGCCGGAAAACTCCTAGGTCAGCCCGTCACTACCCTGCTGGGAGGAAAATTCCGCGACAAAGTCCGCGTCTATGACCACGAAGCCCCGCGCGACTTTCTCGACAAGGCATCCTGCCGCGAATGGGCCGCCAAAATCAAATCCGCCAAAAGCGGGTTCACCGCCCACAAGTTCGGCTTCCCCCACAGCGGAGAACGCACACTCTCCACCAAAGAACTCATCCGGATCGCGAAGGGCTACGAAAACTGCCGCGAGGCCATCGGCTGGGATCACGACATCATGGTCCACTGCCACTGGGAACATGATCTGCGCGACTCCATTCAGATTGCCGAAGCGGTCGCGCCCATGAAGCCGCTCTGGCTGGAAGACCCGCTCCCCGTCGACTACTCAGACTCCTGGAAGCGACTGGTCGCCAGTTCGCACGTGCCAATCTGCACCGGCGAGAATCTCGTCCGCCGCCAGGGTTTCAAAGACTTCATCATCAACCAGGGCACCGACATCCTGAACCCTGATCTGCGCAACAGCGGAGGCTTCCTCGAAACCAAGCGCATCGCCGACATGGCCGACATCTTCGGCCTCCCCATGTGCAACCACAACACCGGCAGCCAGCTCAATACCTGGGCGACCTGCCAATGGGCCGGAGCCATCCGCGACTACATGACCTGCGAAACCATCACCGGAGTCGGCGGCTGGATGGACGAACTGCTGATCCACGAAGGCCCGTATATCGAGGGCGGCTTCATCCGCGTCAACACGAACCTGCCGGGTCTGGGTGTGGACATCAATCCCGACACCGCCAAAGCGCACCTTCTGCCCGGCGAACGCTGGTGGGCCTAAATCGCAGGTTCCCATCTGCACCGGCCAAACTCTCGTCCGCCGCCAGGGCTTCAAAGACTTCAGCCGACATCTTTGGCCTCCCGATGTGCAACCACTTCGTCAGCAAAGAAGAACTCGCCCAGGTGCTGAGTAAGATCGTCCAGCAGGTCTGGCCCTTCGGTCTGTCTAACGCATGACGGACCACGACATTTGCTCAGACGACTCACGCCATATTGCGCTGCACGAATTAGTAGCCCCCCGCGTCTGTTTTCGCAGAGGTCGTATCGGAGATGCGAACAGGCACAGCAATTGTCTTCCTTACCTACACCGCAACGATTGGAATCTCGGCCCAATCGCCCACATTTGAAGTGGCGACCGTGAAGGTGAACCACACGGATAGCGGTCGCTCAAGTTCGCCCCGGCTGACGAACGGCAGGCTTACGGCTGACCGGGTCACTTTGAGTCAGCTACTCCAGAGCGCGTACGGGTTGAGCGCGCTTCGGATAACAGGCGGTCCCGAATGGCTGAACACAGACCGATTCGATCTGTCCGGCAAAGCCCCACAAGGAGTGGCCGACACTGAACTGATGACAATGCTGCAATTATTGCTGAAGGAACGTTTTCAACTCGCGGTTCATCGCGAGGCCAAAGAGATGCCGGTGTACGACCTGGTTGTAGCGAAGGACGGGTTGAAGATATCGATTTTTGACCCCGCGCATCCTCCTGTGCCGCCCGCTCGCAACGGCGCGGAATCCATGATCATAGGCGCGGGAACAATGTCTCAGCTCGCCGATTTAATGACGCGGACCGCTGGCAGACCCGTTCTGGACAAAACCGGCCTGGCAGGTCGTTACGGCTACGCGATGACTTTTAGCCCGATTACAACACAACTGCCGGACAACACACCGGACCCAGGTGCGCTTGATTTTTTCGCGGCGGTCAAGCAACAACTCGGGCTCAGGCTTGAGGCAAAACGAGAGACGCTCGATATCCTGATTGTGGACCATGCTGAACGGATTCCGGCTGAAAATTAGCGGGCATGAAATGGCGCAACGAAAGCATGATGGGCAGGCCCAATGGCACCAGCAAGAACTCCAAAAGCGCACCTTCTCCCCGGCGAACGCTGGCGGGCCTAAATCCGCAGCAGCGACTCGATCTTGCATTGCAAAATCACGATGTCCGGCGATTCCTGCACCGCCGCGTAATACCGCATCTGAAAATCCGAACCCATTTCGCGCGGTCGCATCACGTTTCGCGCCTGTTCCAGCAGCGCATCGGCCACCGGCTGCTCCGCTTTGCTGCGCCGTGAAATCGCCTCGTCAATCTCCACCACCATCGTTGAGATTTCCTTCAGCCACAGGAAGTGCGGGTCGCCGAGGACCAGCGTCAGGAACTGCCCCGGGCCCCCAATCGGCCCATTTTCGTTTTCATAATTCACGCGCTCCCGATCCAGCAGCAATTTATGCTGCTCCAGCAACAGGTTGCGCAACCGGGTCAGGAGTTCTTTGCTTTCATCGGTGATTGGAAACATGGCTGCTCCCATTTTCAACTACGCGTCCTTCTAAACTAAGCGTTGATGCCAGAAGAGACAATTGAGGTCGCCGCCGGCAACGCCCGATTCGAAGAACGCATCCAGGATATGGCCGCCAGCGTCTCCGCACGCTTCCGCTACCACTCCATCGAACTGCCCGATGGCAGCGTGCTTCCCGGCCTGCAAACCATCGACCACCTCAAATGGCGACTGGGTCTTTTCGGCCTCGAAGAAGATCTGCGAGGCAAACGAGTCCTCGATGTCGGCGCGTGGGACGGCTGGTTCAGCTTCGAATGCGAGCGGCGCGGCGCACAGGTTGTCGCCGTGGATTGCGTCGAACTCGATACCTTTCTCGAAGCCAAACAACTCCTCGGTTCAAAGGTGGAATACCTCACCCTGGACGTCACCGAGCTCTCCGCCGAACGTCTGGGACTCTTCGACATCGTGCTCTTCTTCGGCGTCCTCTACCACCTGCGGCACCCGTTGCTTGGCCTCGAAAAAGCCGTGGAACTCTCGACAGACCGGGCTCTCATTGAATCCTTCGTCATCGGCTCTGAAGAGCGTTCCATCCCCGCCGTGATGGAGTTCTACGAACGCGCCGAACTGGGCGGCCAGATTGACAACTGGTGCGGCCCCTCGCCGGAATGCCTGGTCAGCATGTGCCGCTCAGCCGGTTTCGCTCAGGTGGAACTCAGGAACATCACCAACCAACGTGCTTCCGCAGTCTGCCTCCGCCACTGGCCGACGCCGCCGCTGCAACCCGCAGCGCCCGCCCCCCAACTGAACTCCGCCACCAACAACCGCACCTATGTGGCAAAGTTTCATCCGGCTAAAGAGGAATACCTCTGCTGTTTCTTCAAGTCTCCCGAGCCTGACCTGACCGCGGACTCCGTCTTCATTGAGGTCGACGGCTTCGGCGTCCCCGGCCTGGCGGTCTCGCCTAACGGGCCCGACGCCTGGCAGATCAGCGCCCTGCGTCCTCCGGGCCTCATACCGGGCCGTCACCAGGTGCGAATCCGAACGGCCAACAGCCCTCGCAGTAACCCCGTCGAATTCGTGATGCTCGACCCGAACGGACTGGAAGTCCCCTCCGCCCCGCGAACCGACCTGCCCGCCGAAGCGCCCGAACTCTGCAGCGCCGAATTCCACCCCTCCGCCGACCTCCGGCTCGCCGTGAACCGGGCCGGATCGCTGATTTGCTATCTGCGTACCACCTCCGCGTCCCTGGGAACACCCGATGTCCTGGTGGAATTCGGCGTAACCACTCGCCACCCGGATATCGTCAGTTCCTTAGGCGACGGCGTCTGGCAACTCAATATCCTGCTGAATCAACCGCTTATCCTTGACACACCAGTTCGCGTCCGCCTGGGTACCAGTACCTGGAGCCGGGAATTCCCCATAAAACTTCATTAAAAAGACAAAACCCGTACATCCTGCTTACAAACCCTTGCAAAACTTCCGCTATCATCGATTCAGGTGGTATCGAATCGCACGATGAGCAGATTTCGACTTGTTCTCCCGGCGCTCCTCGTCGCATACTCTTCCATCTTCGCCACTCCGGCCTTAGCCCAACTCTCGGTTACCGGGCTCGCCGGAACCTCCCTCAGCGTTTTTCCCAACGGCACGTGGTCGATTCAGGTCCCTTCCCTTCAATGGACTTTCAGCGGCAGCATCGGAGCGCCCGCCAATTCTGCCCGCGTGAATGAAGACAAAGATACCGCCGGAGCCTTCCAGGAAATCGCGTTCGATTACCAAATCTCCGGTCGTTCCCGCAGTGCCTCTATCCGGCTGTATCAAAACCGGGCTGCGGTCCTGTTTTCTGCCACATGGAATGACGCAGCCCCCAACGACGCGCCGTTTCCGGTCATCTCGGGCTACCCCGCCGCACTCTCACACGTCAGCTTTAATGGCCTTTTCTCTCCCGCCGAGTTCACCCACCTGATCCCTGAGAGCCCCTGGGCTTATTTCGACGCCTCCGGCAAAACGTTTATCGTCTCGCCCGCGGCAAATTTCATGACCAGCGCCATGGAGCGCCGCGCGGACGGCTCCATCACCAACGGCATCTCCCCCAAAATCACCAGTCTCCCCGCAGGCTTTCAGCACAGCACCACGTTGGTCTTTGGCAAAGGTATCAACCAGACTTTCGAAGCCTGGGGCCTCGCGCTCACCGCACTGAAGGGCAAGAAGCGCCCGAACAGCGAAGCCGACGCCCTCCTGCGCTCAGTCAGCTACTGGACCGACAACGGTGCCACCTACTACTACAACGCGGGTGGCTCGTCCTACAGCGGCACACTCGAAGCCATCCGCAAAGAGTTTCATGACATCGGCATCCGCCTCGGTTCCCTGCAACTGGATAGCTGGTGGTACCCCAAGGGTCCGGATAACAGTTGGTCCAGCCACTCCGGAATCTGGACCTACAACGCGTCTCCCGCCCTGTTCCAGCCCGATCTGGGCGCCTTTCAGAAGCGCATGACCACACCTCTGATTACGCACGCCCGCTGGATCGACGCCAACAGCCCCTACCGCTCCCAATACACCATTTCCGGCAATGTCGCCATTGATCCAAAATACTGGGAAGACATCGCGGCCTACCTGAAAGCCTCCGGCGTTGCCACCTATGAACAGGACTGGCTGGGCACGGAAGCTCACGCGGCCTTCAACCTTACCGATCCCGAACTCTTTTTGAACGGGATGGCCGCCGCCATGGCTAAACAGGGCCTGACCGTGCAGTACTGCATGGCCACTCCAGCTCACTTCCTGCAATCCACCAACTACAACAACGTCACTAGCATCCGCGCCAGCCAGGATCGCTTTCGCCCGGAGAACTGGAGCGATTTCTTTTACAGTTCCCGGTTCGCATCCGCTCTTGGGGTCTTTCCCTTCACCGATGTCTTCATGAGTTCGGAAACCAACAACCGGATCGCGGCAACCCTGTCCGCCGGCCCGGTTGGTGTTGGCGACCCGATGGGAGCCCTTTCGAAAGAAAACCTGCTCCGCGCCGTGCGTGCCGATGGCGTGATCGTGAAACCTGACGTCCCTGCCACGCCGCTGGACAGTGTCTTCCATAACGACGCCAAAGGTATCGACGTCCCCATGGTGGCGTCCACCTACACAGACTTCGGTAACGGCCTGAAAACGCACTACATCTTCGCTTTCCCCCGCGGCGCCAACAAAACCATCACCATCAGCCCACTCGCTTATGGCATCGCCGGGGAAGCCTGGCTCTACGATTCGCTGCACGGTACCGGGCACCTGATTAACGCCCGCAGTGCCTGGACGCTGGACCTCAACGATGGCCCAGGCTACTTCGTCCTCGCCCCGGTGGGCAAGAGCGGCATCGCGCTGCTGGGCGACAAAGGTCACTTCGTCTCCATGGGCAAAAAACGGATTTCCGCTTTCACCGACGCCGGCACCGCAGACGCCACCGTCCTGTTTGCCGCCGGCGAAAACACCCGCACCATCTTCGGCTACGCACCCGGTGCCGTGCTGGCAAGTGCCGTGACGGGCTCACTGGGCGGGCTGAACCGGGACGCCTCCACCCAGATGTTCACGCTGAATGTACACCCTGTTGCCGGCAAGGCCTCCATCAGCCTGACCGTCGCAGGCACCTCAGTTCGCCCCACCCGCTGCCTGGCCCGCTGCGGCGTCGCGACACAATAGCAGCAGCTCAATAATCCCCCCTCCTCACCGCCAGCTATACTCAGGATTCGTGTTTCATATTCAGGAAAAGCAAATTCAGGCCGCATTCCGGAGCCTTGTCAGCCTCCGTTACGGCGTCGATGCCGACATCGCCCTTGAGCAGCCCAGGCAGTCTGATTTCGGCGAACTGGCGCTCCCGGTGGCCTTCCAGCTGGCCAAAACGCTGAAGCAGTCCCCGAAGAAAATCGCCACGGAACTGGTGGAGGCTGCGGGCATCATCCCGGGCGTCTCCGCCATGGAAGTGGCCGGCAATGGCTATATTAACGTCCGTTTCGACCGCGGGGCCTACGGCGCGGCACTTCTGGCGGGCGAAACCGACCGGCCCGCATCTGCCACGGGCAAGACCATCGTTGAGCACACCAACATCAATCCCAACAAGGCCGCCCATATCGGGCACCTGCGCAATGCCGTGCTGGGTGACACCTTCGTCCGCATGCTGCGCGCTCTGGGCAACGAGGTGGAAGTGCAGAATTACATCGACAACACTGGTGTGCAGGTTGCCGACGTCGTGGCAGGCTTCCACTTCCTGGAGCACAAAACTCCATCGGATGTAGCGGCGATGATCTCCCGCGAACTCCCCGACTCCCCGCCCTTCGACTACCTCTGCTGGGATCTCTACGCCCGCACCTCCCAGTACTACAAGGACAATCCGGAAGCGCTCGCCTGGCGCGCCACCACTTTGCATTCTATCGAAGCAAATCAAGGTGAACTGGCGGAGCTCGCGCACCTGGTGGCCGACGCCATCGTGAACGCACATCTGGCCACCATGCTGCGGCTGAACATTCAGTACGACGTGCTGCCCCGCGAAAGCGAGATTCTGCACCTGAAGTTCTGGGCCTCCTGCTTCGAACTCCTGAAAGAACGTAAGGCCATCTACTTCGAAGAAGAAGGCAGGAATAAAGGCTGCTGGGTGATGCCCTCTTCCGCTTTCCGCGCCGAGGGCGACGCCAACGAAGACAGCAAGGTGATTGTTCGCTCCAATGGCACGGTAACCTACGTGGGCAAGGACATCGCCTACCAGCTCTGGAAGTTCGGCCTGCTGGGTAAAGACTTCTTCTACAAGCCGCTGACGCGCTATACCGATGGCCACGATGTTTGGGTCTCCACCGACACCGCGCAGCCCCGCCCGGCCCCGGCATTCGGCACCGCTCAAAAGGTGTTTAACGTCATCGACACCCGGCAGTCCTATCTGCAGGACGTGGTCGTCGCCGGCCTCCGCGCTCTCGGTTTTGAAGACCAGGCGAAGCAGTCCATTCATTTCAGCTACGAAATGGTGGCTCTCTCACCCCGCTGCTGCGCAGATCTCGGCCTCGAACTTACTGAAGAAGACGCCCGCCGCCCCTATGTGGAAGTCTCCGGTCGCAAAGGTCTGGGCGTGAAGGCCGACGACCTGATGGATAAACTGATCGAGAGCGCATTCACAGAGGTCGCCTCCCGTCACCCCGAAGATAATCAGGTTGCCCAGCGTGCCGTGGCGGTAGAAATCGCCATGGGTGCACTCCGTTACTTCCTGCTGAAATTCACCCGCAACACCGTCATCGCGTTCGATTTCCAGGAAGCTCTGAGTTTCGAAGGCGAAACCGGCCCCTACGTCCAGTACGCGGCCGTTCGCGCCGGGCGCATCCTGCACAAGCTGGAAGAACGCGGTGAGAGCCTGCCGGACTTCCGCACGGCGCTTTCACAAGAAGCCATGGCGCGCCAACTGGCCAATGAAGACTACTGGCAGGTCCTCCTCGCTGCTTCGAAGGCCGGCGCGGCTCTGGAACGGGCCGTCACTGCCGGCGAACCCGCCCACATGGCGCGCTACGCCTTCCAGCTGGCACAGGAATTCAGCAACTTTTATCAGCGCTTTAAAGTGCTGGACGAGCCCGACCAGGAGCGCAAAACCTTCCTGCTCTGGATGACCGAATTCTTTGCCCTGCAACTGAAGCGGACGCTCGCGATCCTCGGGATCGCCGTGCCCGCCTACATGTAATCCGCCATGCTCCTTGCTCTCGACGCCGGCAATACCAACGTAACCATCGGCATGTTCCGTAACGGTGTGCTGGCTGACCACCGGCGCCTGCGCACCGTACGGGAACAGACGTCTGACGAATGGGGTATCCTCCTGATGAGCCTCCTCCGTTATGCGTCGCTCGAACCATCCGATGTGGATGGGATCATCGTCTCCTCCGTCGTCCCCCCGCTCAACAGCGCGCTGGCGGAGATGGCGCAACGTTACTTCCGCCTGGATGCCATGTTCGTCACCTCAAAGACCAACACGGGCCTCACCATTCGCTATGATGATCCCGCCGAAGTGGGCGCGGATCGCATCGTCAACAGCGTTGCCGCGCTGCACAAGTACGGTGGTCCCTGCGTGATCGTCGACCTGGGCACCGCCATCACATTCGATGCCATATCAGAGAAATCTGAGTACCTGGGTGGAATCATCGCCGCCGGCATCGGGATTTCCGCCGAGGCACTTTTCAGCAGGACTGCACGTCTTCCGCTGGTCGACTTCCGCAAACCGAAGAGCCTGATCGGCACCAACACCGTTTCCAGCATGCAGTCCGGCCTGTTTTACGGGGCAATCGGAGCGATTGATGGCATCATCGAGCGGCTTCTCGAAGAATTGGGACCGGAAACCAGAACCATTGCCACCGGCGGCCAGGCCGCACTCATCGCAGGCGGATCAAAGTATATCCGGCACGTGGATGAGAACCTGACGCTGGACGGCCTTCGCCTGATTTGGGAACGCCGTCCGTGAGCGAGTTCACCCTCAATTACTTTAATTACTTCACCGAGATCGAAGAGCATTTCCAGAAATCACGGGGGACGGCGCTCTTCTTACTGTCACCTCTGGACTGGGCTTTGATCGAAACCTGGAAGAACTCGGAAATTCCGCTCGAAGCAGTACTACGCGGCATCGACGCCGCATTTGAGAAGTGGCGCGCCAAACGCTCTCGCGCCCGGCAGGTAAACTCTTTGGCGTTCTGCGCCCAGGCAGTGATGGTGGAGTCGCAGCGCCTGGCGGATGGCTCTCCATCCGGCCAGCCCCGTCCGGAAGCCCCTGCGGACCCACCATTCCCCGACGATGCTATCCGGCGATATCTGGAAGCGAATGTCGCCGCAATTCGCAGCACAGGAACGGAGCTATTCCTGCCTTTGGCCGCATCTCTCGCCCAGATTATTACGGAGTTACCGGAAGCGGCCGCAGATTTAGAGGCGCTCGAACAGCGCCTCACCATGCTGGAGCAAAAGCTGGTCGCTTTTGCCCGCACCATTCAGTCAGAAGAACACGCGCTCGCGGCCAGACGCGACCTGGATGCCTATCTACGGCCCTACCGGGGGCGCATGACCGCGCCGCAGATCGCCATGCTCGAAAGCCAGTTCATGGAACGCGCCACGCTGGAGGCGCTTTCGCTGCCACGATTGAGCCTTTTTTACCTCCGCTGAAACAGTATTTCCGCAACCGGAGACTAAATAAAAGATGACGGGAAGCCTGGGGTTATGGTACTTTGCTACTGAAGGTTAATATTTCACAAGGTCTTATTGAGATAGTTTCCCTTCAAAGGTTTACCAAGTGGACTGCTCCTGGCGCGATATTCGCGCATCCGGAAAAGGCAGTCCTGCCAACATGCGCACTCCTCCGAGCTCACGTTGGTTCTTTGGTGAAGCGGCAGGTGCCATCCTCCGAGCGCCTGCCGTTTTTTTGTTACTATCCCCCCCCCCACTAACTTCTGACAACCTTGCACCTGAATCGGACCAGATGCCACACTGGGATCGCTGGTGCTGTATGCCAGTATTTCCTTTTGCTCTTTTTATGTATCGGTCACAGAAACGGCGGTTTCCCTTGTGTCGCCTGCACGGGGCACCCGGGACACCGCCGGTTTTGTTCTCACCTGCCGGGGCGCACAACATAAAAGTGTTTTCGTAGTCTGCCACATGTACAAAGAGCGCGGGCAGTAAAACCAGCACCCGGACCGGCAAAGACCGCAGGCTCCACGCTCTCTTGCATACCTGTACGCTCGGATTCTGTCGTTTTGGGGAACTCTCCCAAGGCCTTCTGTCTTCGTGTCGCACAGCCCGGCTTCTGATTCCAACCCCACTTCAGACCGCACTGCGTTAGGCTGAAAGAAATGCCTTTGGCCCACAACCACGAGCCTGGTCCCCTGGTCCGACATACGCTTGCCGGATTGCAGGCCGGCGTTCTCGGCTCCTTTGCGATGCTGCTGGTACTCATGGCTGGTTCCAAATGGCTGGGCCGCTCGGTTTGGAGCATGCCGAACCTGATGGCCACTGTTTTTGCGGGCCCGGACGCCTATCAAAATGGGTTCACACCAACCTCCGTGGCCGGCCTCGCTCTGATCGTGGTGATTTACGGGGCGCTGGGCTTGGTTTGGGGGTTCATCGCCCGGGAAAGAGAGTGGAAATGGTTGACACTCGGCGGCGCCGTGGCCGGACTACTGGTCTACGAAGTCTTCTTTGGCCTCATCTGGAAACAGACACGACCGCTCATCGCCCTCTACGCGCCCAGCCGCCAGTTGCTCCTCGCCCACTTCGTTTGGGGCATGGTGCTCGCTCGTTCACCCCGCTTTTCCCGCACTCTTCGGTTCGGTCATGGCGCCGGGGAGAGCATCCGTTCCGAAGTGACGATGTAGAGGGCCTGATCCCGCACTAATGTCTTGTGCGGCAAGCTGTGACCCTGCTGCAACACACAACTCTGGCCGCCACCACGGCCCTCTACCTTAACCGCCCCCCGCGAGCGCGTCACCCGATACTGCACCTGATGCTCTTCCGCCATCCTCCCCGCACTCCCATCCACTGCACTGTCCATCACGAACCGCAGCGCTCCATCACGCCCCACCAGCAACGCAAAATCGATGTCTTCGGACGTGTTTCCTGCCCGGGCCACGTCGAAAAGTTCCCGCGCGTTCTCCAGAAAAATGCTCACTTACTACACTTATCGGCCAGAGTTCCGGTTCTTTGAGCCAGACCTCAATCCGGACTTTTTCCTCTCGCTGCGAACCCAAACGCCTCTTCAAACGTCTAAATAGATGAATGACCGTGAAACAAGAGCTTTGGAGAGAGTATCGCCTTACCTGGGATAAATTCTCAAAACAGCTGGAACTGCTGCAATCCGTGGCAGAGTCCGGTGATCGTGAGAGTGCCCGGCAGGCCCTTTTAGAAGTCGAGCAAGCAAGATTGCAACACAATACGGCGCGGGACCGGCTGGCACAGCACCTCTCAGAGGGGCTGCCCGCAGGCCACCCCACCTCGCAACCGGCATCGCAGCCGGCTTTCGACGAACACCGCATACGCGGCGCGGCGCGCATGATTTGGGAGTTTTCAGCCAAACAACAAAACACCGCGGAAGCGGACTGGCGCCAGGCAGAAAAGCTGGTTCGATCCGTCTCCGCGTAACCACTGCGGTTTTCCGCTATCGCCCGAATCGAAGTACGATTCCCCCACCCGCGACCGTGTGAAGCTGCCCCGTGCCGGTCACGGGAACATTAAAGCTCGGGCTGCCCGTGTAGAACTCCCGAATCTCTGCCCGCAGGGACAGGTGGGGCAGAATCTTATAATCAAGGCCGCCCCCGAACTGCACCGCAATACCGCTCGTGTGGCGCGGGGCGGCGTTGACGCCTCCCGAAAGGGTGGAAGTGCTTTGCTCATAGAGCGAATACCCTGCCCCGGCTGCCACCCAGGGAGAAAGACGGCTGTTGGGCAGAAACTTCACCCGCACGCCCGGTGTGACGTACAACGTGGCAATGTCTTTCGTGACACTGCCGTTCCCCGAAGCAATCTGCTCCTGAGGACTGGCCAGAAAATGCACTTCGCCCAGCAAATCCGCGAAAGGCAGCGAGAGAAAACGTCGCGCATAGTTCGCCTGCAGTGCCGTTCCGGGCGAGAACGTAAGGTTAGCAATGCCGCCGGAAATGCCGCCGGAAATGCCGCTCGCAATGCCGCTGAACGACCTCCCGGAGCCCGAACTGCGCCCCAGCGTGAATGCAATCTCCTGATCAGCTGCCTTCACGGGGCTCAAAGAAGAAGAAACAAGAATCAGACAGATACCCAGTCGATCCCGGCGGTTAAGAGTCATAGGCTGCTACAGCCCACTATCCCATTCCGGGCTAATTTATTCCGGGCCCAGGCTTACTGCCGGACGGAAACCGCCCTCTTGTCCAGAAGGATTCTGAGGTCCACCTTGGCAAACTCCATGTCGGGTCGCAGCCGGACCACCTCCCGCAAAGCGATGATCGCCTCGTCGTCCCGGCCCAGCGCATGCAGCGCCGTCGCCATGTTGGCGTATGCCTCGGCAAGACCTGGACGGAGTTCCAGTGCCGATCTGGACGCCTTCACGCAGTCCTCATATCTTTTAGCGTGGTAATAAATCACGGAAAGCTTCAGGAAATCATCCACGCCGGGCGAGTTTTTTGCGTTCGCTTCCGCCTGGCTCACCTGATCGATCGACGCCTGGGCGACCACCAAAGAGCGCTGACCGTCCGCATCCTCCGGGTCTATCCGCAATGCTTCCTTCGCCATCTGAATCACCATGGCCCAGTCCGACCGCTGCGAATAAATATCCATCAGGGTGTGGCGTGAAACCAGGTCCGTCGCGTTCAGGGCGCGGCCCTTTGCGGCATAGCCAAATCCCTCGTCGTTGCGCTGGTGGTTTACCAGCCAGCGGCCAAACCCGCCGTTCGCCGACGCGTAGCCGGGCGCAAGCATCACCGCCCTGCGGAAATGATCCTCGGCGTTGGGCGCTTTGTTGACCAGGTCGAAGCCCTGCGCCAGGGCCAGTTCCAGCACCGCGTCGTTCTTACAGAAGGGAACCGCCCTCTCCAGATAGGCGAGACTCGTCACCTCGTCATCGTCCGCGAACATCGCCGCCGAATAGTTAATGAGGCCGCGACCATTTTGCGGACTGCGCGTGGTCACATCCAGCCAAAGTGATTTTTCACTCCCCCAGACATTATTCCGCTGCCAGGTCATGCCTCCGAGGGCGCTGCCGGTTAACACCAGAAACAAGCCGCCAACAGACGCCAGAAGAATCTCCTGGCTCCGGGTGGTGGCCAGCGCACCAAGCCGTGTCCACAGGATGCCGCCCAAATGGGCAGTCGCGAAAGCCAGGCCCACCATGGCAAAAAACATGCGCGGATTCGCCTCAACGGTGCGCTGGGGAATCAGAGCGTTTGGAATTAACACCACCAGAAACCACAGGATTCCGAACGCTACACCCTGCCATTCCTGCCTCTGTCGCAACCACACAGCCGTCCAAAAGAGACAGGCAACTCCCCCTACGCCCGCCGCCGCCAACGCAATACCCACCCAAACAGGAGAGTGCTGTGACAGGGGAGCCAGGCCACTATCTGCATTCAGGCCAAACGGAAAGGCGAACGAGAACAGGTAACGAAGCGTCACCCAGGGCTGCGAAATCCAATAGGAGAACGCCGGAATCCGGAAGATTGAAGTCGCCCTCCACACTACAGCGGTCTGGATGATCCAGTATGCGGAGCAAATAAAAGCGGGTACGATGAAGCGATAGTATCCGTACTTCCGGTCATAGATCCAGGCATAGATGAATGCCAGCAGCACGAAGAAGGCAGCCGACGGCTCCGACAGTAACCCGGGGACCAGCGGGATCAGGTAAAACGGGATCGGCAGGGCCAAAAACGCCTTGTAGCGCTTCTCCCATCGGGCGCCATTTTCCCGCACCTGAAACTGCCACCACGTTTGCGGTACCCGATCCAGGTTGAAACCCAGCGTTTGCGGCAGCCGCCGGGGCCAGATAATCCAGAACGCCAGCGCGAGGGTCACCCAAACGGCAGCCATGATCTGGCCCCGCTGAGAGATGTAGTTCACCGTTTCCGCCGCAACCGGGTGAAGTAAAACCAGCCCACAGGCGGCCACGACGATGGGATGCGGCGTGCCCGGCACCAGACTGAAGAGCAAATACAATGCCCCCACCAGCGCTGCGAACCAAATCACACTATCCAGCTGAAAAATAAGCGGCTGGAGCGTCATCGCCAACGCCGGATCCACAGCGAGGTTCGATACCGCGGCATCAAGTGCCAGAGTCATCAGCAACAGCGGCTTGTAGTCCGCATATTCCGGCTCACTGCTGAAAGCCCGCGGCTGCGTAAAGAATCGGGGAAAATTGTCCAGGCTCCGTATTGCGCGGTTCTTCACCACGACGTGAAAATCATCGCCATGGAAGCCGGCCTGAACGTGGTTAGACCAGACTGCGAAACCGGCGAGGAGCAACACAACGGGGACAAGCCAGTTAATCAAAAAGTCCCCGACTCCCTTCTGCCTTGCAAGCGTATCAGGGATCACAGTTGTTCTATTATATACAGTTAGGTATCAGCGAGAAATAAAAAGCGCGTTACAGATCCACGCTAAAATCAGCCATGGCCAACACTCGCCACTCCGTATGCGCTCTTGATTGTCCGGATGCCTGCTCGCTCCTGATTGACGTGGATGACCAGGGCCGCGGCTCACGCCTCCGCGGTAACCCCCAACACCCTGTCACCCAGGGCTTTCTCTGTGGCAAGGTCGCCCGTTATCTGGAGCGGGAGTACTCTCCGGATCGCGTTCTTTACCCGCAGCGGCGCACCGGCGCAAAAGGCGAAGGCAAGTTCACGCGGATCTCCTGGGACGACGCGATTGGCGAAATCGCGCAGCGTCTGCTCGCCACCGCGCAGCAGTTCGGTCCCGAATCGATTCTGCCCTACAGCTACGCCGGCACCATGGGCCTGCTCAACGGATCCGGCATGGACCGGCGATTCTTTCATGCGCTCGGCGCCTCCCGCCTGGACCGCACCATCTGCGCCAGCGCCGGCACCGCAGGCATGGCCGACGCCCTCGGTACCCGCTATTCCGTCGAACCCGAACAGTTCCGCCACGCGAAGCTCATCATCGCCTGGGGAGCCAACATCATGGGCACCAACGTCCACTTGTGGCCGTTCATCCTCGAAGCCCGCCGCAACGGAGCGAAGTTCTATTCAATCGATCCGCACCAGAATCGCACCGGCAAGCTGGCCGATCGGCACTACGCCATTCGGCCCGGCACCGATGCCGCTCTCGCCCTCGCCATGATGCATGTCATCACGGCAGAGGGGCTTGAAGACTCCGACTACATTGAACGCCACACCCTGGGCTTCAGCGAGCTGAAAGCCCGCGTGCTCGAATGGACGCCCGGCCGCGCCGCCGAACTAACCGGCATTGCAGCCGACGATATCGTCGCCCTGGCCCGCGAGTATGCCACCACCCGGCCGGCTGTCATACGCGTCAACTACGGCGTTCAGCGGTCAGAACGCGGCGCCATGGCCACGCGGCTGATCGGACTGCTCCCGGCCCTGACCGGGGCCTGGCGGGATGTCGGCGGCGGCGTGCAGCTTTCCACCTCCCCGGCATTCACGTTCAACCGCATTGGTCTTGAACGCCCGGACCTGCAGATGACTTCGCCGCTCGGGCGCGAAGCCCGCATCATCAACATGACAGAACTCGGCAAAGCGCTCACCGAAGTCAGCGACCCGCCAGTTAAGGCGATGGTGGTCTACAACTCCAACCCCGCCGCCATTGCGCCCGATCAGAACATGGTTCGCCAGGGCCTGCGGCGGGACGATCTTTTTACTGTGGTGCTGGAGCATTTCCAGACCGACACCGCTGATTTCGCCGACATTCTGCTGCCCGCCACAACGTTTTTGGAACACACCGACCTTTACTACGCCTACGGTCACTACTACGTGCAACTGGCGCGGCCCGCTCTGCCCGCGCCCGGCGAAGCGCTCCCGAATACCGAGGTCTTCCGCCGCCTGGCCGCAGCCATGGGTCTGGCCGAACCCTGCCTGCGCGACACCGACGATGACATGGTGCGAACGCTCCTCGATACCAGTCATCCCTTCTTCAAAGGCATCACCCCGGAAACGCTGGGCGAAAAACATTTCCAGCGCCTCAACATTCCAGATCCCTTCCTTCCCTTCGCCGAGGGCGGTTTCGGAACGCCTTCCGGGAAGTGCGAGTTCCATGCAGAAACGCTGGACTTCACCCCGCCCATTGAGTCGAGGAGCGGCGATCAGGACCTTCTCGCCCGCTACCCGCTCGAATTGATTTCTCCCAAGAACGACGACAGCATGAATTCCACTTTTGGCTACCGCCCTGCCACCGATCTTCAAACCGGAACCATCACGATTCACCCGGACGACGCGGCCTCACGAGGCATCCGCTCCGGAGACCAGGTGCAGGTGGCAAATGACCGTGGTGAATGCCTGCTGACTGCCAAAGTCGCCACCACCATCGCGCCCGGGGTCGTTTGCGCGCCTTCGGTACGCTGGCCTAAACTCGCTCCCGGCGGAGGAAGCGTCAATATGCTGGCGTCACAACGCCTCACCGATAAGGGCGGTGGTCCGGTTTTCTATAGCTGCCTGGTAGAGGTGCGCGTTGCGCAATAGCCTGCAGTTCGCAGTCCTGATCGCGCTTTTCGCAGCGGCATCCCAAGCCCGGTCGTTCGACGCCGCATCCGTGAAGGCCATCCCGGAAACCGTCGGCTGGCCGCCGCGCGCAGGGTATTGGGTAGAACCGAAGATTGAGGACCCCCAACGTTTTCGGGCGCTGAGTCAATTGTCATCGCTCATCGAGTTTGCCTGGGGCGTAAGGGATTTCCAGCTCCTGGGTGGCCCTGCGTGGATCCGCGAGACGCGCGTTCGTTTTGAAGTGCAGGCCATGGCCGCACAACCTTCCAACCTGGCACAGTTCCGCCAGATGCTGCAGGCTCTCCTCGCGGAGCGCTTCAATTTGAAGAAGCACAGAGAATCCGGAGAGATACCCGTGTATGCACTGGTGATCGGCAAAAACGGACCGAAACTCCAGCCTGCTGAAGGAGAATACGCGCAAAACAGCAACGGAAGTGTCGATATCGGAAAGGGCATCTTCCGGGGCATCGGCATCCCGATGTCCACGCTCGTGAGGATTCTGACGGAAAACATGGAGCGCCCCGTGGTCGACCAGACCAACCTCACTGGCCGCTATGACTTCACCCTCCACTTCGACCAAAGCTCCCTGCCCGACTGGAGGCTTGGACCCGCCCTGTTCTCCCTCATGCAGGATCTCGGCCTGAAACTCGAACCACAAAAAGCATCCTTCGAAATGCTCGTGATCGACTCCGTCGACCGGCCATCAGAAAACTAATCCTGCCCGGCGCGATTCGATCTGCGTTCACCGGCGTTCATCCGCAGTAAATCCGCGGACCACCTGCCAGTCCCGGGAATCAGCCAAACCACAACCAACGCCCCCCTAACCCGCCGCCGGCTCATAATTCAGATTCGGCCCCAGCCACCGCTCCGCTTCCGCCGTCGTCATCCCCTTACGTTCGTGATAATCCTCCACCTGATCCCGATCAATCTTCCCCAAATCAAAATAACGCGATTCCGGGTGCGCAAAATACAGCCCACTCACGCTCGAACCCGGCCACATCGCGAACGATTCCGTAATGATCATCCCCGTGTTCTTCTCCACGTCCAGCAACTGCCAGATCGGGCCTTTCTCCGTATGATCCGGGCACGAAGGGTACCCCGGCGCAGGACGAATACCCCGATACTTCTCATGAATCAAATCATCATTACTCAGATTCTCCTGTGCCCCGAAACCCCATTCCTCACGCACCCGCTTGTGCAGGCACTCCGCAAAAGCCTCCGCCAGCCGATCCGCAATCGCCTCCGTCATGATGGCATTGTAATCGTCGTTCTCCGCGCGGTACTTATCGCAGATTTCCTTCACCCCAATCCCGCTCGTGACAGCAAACGCTCCGATGTAGTCGTGCAACCCGGTCTCCTTCGGGGCAATAAAGTCCACCAGCGACCGGCAGGGTTCACTGCCTTCCCGGTTGGCCTGCTGACGAAGGAAACTAAAGCGCTGCAGCACCGTGGTGCGGGTTTCATCGGTGTACAGCACCACGTCGTCCCCGACAGCATTCGCCGGGAAAAAGCCATACACCCCGCGCGCGGTTATAGTATTTTCCGCGATGATTTTATCCAGCAGCGCATTGGCGTCTTCAAAGGTACGCGTCGCCTGTTCGCCATACTTCTCATGCGTCAGAATGCGCGGATAAACACCCTTCAGTCCCCAGGTATGGAACAGCGGCGACCAGTCGATAAACTCGCGCAGCGTCGCCGGCGGGAAGTTCTCCAGCACGCGTGCACCAATAAATGAGGGCATGGGAATATCCTCGGCGCGCCACGTAATCGGCGTCCGGCGGGCACGCGCAGTCTCAATATCCACCGTCTTCTGCCTCGGAGAACCATACGCCTTCCGCAGCGCCTCATAATCCGCCCGATGCTGCGCCACAAAGGCGGGCTTCGCCTCACCCAGCAGACTGGTCGTCACCGGCACCGCGCGGCTGGCATCCAGCACATGGATCACCGGCTCACTGTAGTGCGGGGCAATCTTAACCGCCGTATGCGCACGACTTGTGGTCGCACCGCCAACCAGCAGAGGCAGCTTGAAACCCTGCCGCTCCATCTCCTTAGCCACATGCACCATCTCATCCAGTGAAGGAGTAATCAGACCGCTTAAACCAATCAGGTCCGCTTTCTCCAGCTTCGCCCGTTCCAGAATCTTCTCGCAGCTGACCATCACCCCCATGTCAATAACTTCATAGTTATTGCACGCCAGCACCACGCCGACAATGTTCTTGCCGATATCGTGCACGTCCCCCTTCACCGTCGCCAGCACAATCTTTCCCTGCGCCGTCACTTCCAACCCGGCCGCCAACAGAGCCGCCTGCTCCGCCTCCAGACAGGGCGTCAGCCAGGCCACCGCTTTCTTCATCACGCGCGCCGACTTCACCACCTGCGGCAGGAACATCTTGCCCGCGCCAAACAAATCACCCACCACACCCATGCCGTCCATCAGCGGGCCTTCAATCACCATTAGCGGCTTGCCAAGCTTCACACGCGCTTCTTCTGTATCGATGTCGATATGCGTGTCGATACCCTTCACCAGGGCATGCGAAAGACGCTCCTCCACCGTGCCGTTGCGCCATTCCCCGGCCTTTTTTTCGCTCACCACATCGCCGCTGCCTAAAGCCTTCAGCTTCTCGCCAAAATCCACCAGGCGCTCCGTGGCATCCGGGCGGCGATTCAGCAGCACGTCCTCCACCAGCACCTTCAGCTCGGGGTCAATTTCCTCATACACCTCCAGCATCCCGGCATTCACAATGCCCATGTCCATCCCGGCGCCGATCGCGTGATACAGGAACGCCGAGTGCATTGCCTCACGCACCTTGTTATTGCCCCGGAAGCTGAACGATATGTTTGAAACGCCGCCGCTCACCTTCGCATGCGGCAGATTTTCTTTAATCCAGCGTGTGGCGCGAATGAAGTCGAGCGCGTAGTTGTTGTGCTCCTCCATGCCCGTCGCCACCGTGAGAATATTCGGATCGAATATGATGTCTTCCGGCGGGAAGTTCAGCTCATCGACAAGCAGCCGATAAGCGCGTTCGCAGATCCGGATCTTGTCTTCGTATGTGGCCGCCTGACCCTGCTCATCGAACGCCATGACCACCACTGCGGCGCCGTATTTCAGCACCGTCGCGGCGTTTTGCCGGAACCGCTCTTCGCCTTCTTTCAGGGATATCGAATTCACGATACCCTTGCCCTGCAGACACTTCAACCCCGCCTCAATGACTTCCCATTTCGAGGAATCCACCATGAACGGAACCTTGGCAACCTCCGGCTCACTGCCCAGCAACTGCAGAAACCGGCTCATCGCCACCACGCCGTCAATCATCCCCTCGTCCATGCAGATGTCGATGACGTTGGCGCCATTCTCCACCTGCTGCCGGGCCACGCTGACCGCTTCTTCGTACTTGCCTTCTTTGATCAGCTTCGCGAATTTCGGCGAACCCGCCACGTTCGTGCGTTCGCCGAGCATGATGTAAACACCCTGCTGCTGCGTGAAGGGCTGCGATCCCGACAGCCGAAGCGGCTCAGGAATACTGATCGTCGTCTCCGATACCGTTGCGCCCACCTCTCGTGGATGTCGCCCGTGCAGCGCATGCGCGATCGCCGCGATATGCTCCGGCGTGTTGCCACAGCAGCCGCCCGCGATGTTGATCAGCCCGCCATCCGCGAACTCGCCCAGATACCGCGCCATGTCAGCGGGCCCCAGATCGAAACCCGTCTCCGACAGCGGATTCGGCAGGCCCGCATTCGGATAACACGAAACCGCCACATCCGACTTCGCCGCAAGCTCTGAAAGGAACGGGTACATCAGATCCGGCCCCAGCGAGCAGTTCAGCCCCACTGAGATCGGTTTCACATGCTGCACCGCATTCCAGAACGCGCCGATTGTTTGAGCCGAAATCATCGTCTCGCCGCCGCGACCCACCGCCGCCGAGATCATCACCGGCAATTCCCTGCCCTGCTCGTCGAATACTTCGCGAATCGCCACCAGCGCGGCCTTCGCGTTCAGCGAATCGAAAATCGTCTCCACCAGCAGCAGGTCAGACCCGCCTGCGATCAGCGCCTTGATCTGATCCACATAGGCGAACTTCACCTGATCAAAAGTCACCACCCGGAAACCCGCATCATCGGCATCCGGAGAGTTCGAAAGCGATACCGTCAGCGGCCCAATGGCCCCCGCCACGAAGCGCGGTCTCCCCGTCGCATTCCCCACCCGGTCCGCCCACTCACGGCACTGCCGCGCCGACTGTTCATTGATCTCCGAAGCGAGATTGCGCAGAAACGGGTCTTCGATAATCTTCTGGTAAAAATCCGGATCCTTCCGCCCGCCATGCTCACGCGGATCGTCCACAAAGAACTCGCTTTGCGTAATGCTGGTGGCACCAAACGTATTCGTCTCGATGATATCCGCGCCGGCCTCCAGAAAGCGTCGGTGGATGTCACCAATCATCTTCGGCTGCGTCAGCGAAAACAGGTCGCCATTGTTCAGCAGGTCTTTCTTCGAATCCCGAAACCGCTCCCCGCGAATATCGGATTCCGTCATGCCATACGTGCGAATGGTGGTGCCCGTCGCGCCGTCGATAATGGCAATTCGGTTCCGAAGAATCTTGTGAAGTGGATGCTGGTCGGCTGTGGTCATGTCTCCCTGTTGCGCCAATTCCCCTGAAATCAGGCAGTCGAAGCGCTACTTTTATGATAGCGATTGACCAAATCCGACCAGCCATTCCGTAACCGCCTGGTTCCCGTTCCCCGCGGCCGCCGCCAGCGGGGTCAGCTGATCGTGACCGATCCAGTTCAAATCCGCGCCACATGCCTTTAGTCGCCGGGCCGCTTCCAGTTGCCCTCCATGGCAGGCATTCCAGAAAGCATTGGTGATGACATCCGCCGAAGGCCGGGGATCGGCGGCCAGGTACTCTTCCAGCCGATCCATCAAACCAAGCGCCGCAGCCTGCCAAATAGTGGCCCGGGCGCCCCATTCAATCAGCCGGTTTGCCGCACGCCATTGCCTGAAAGCCACGGCGTCCGCAAGAGGCGTGCCGCCGTCAATCACCGCCCCGGTCGACTCGATGTCAGCCCCGTGCTCCAGCAGCGCGTTCAGAGCGTCCAGATCGTCGCTGCTTGCGGCCCAGTGCAAGGGAGTCTCAGTGTGAGCGCCACAAAATTGGGCGTTCACCTCCGCCCCGCAGGCCACCAATTCGGCAATCGTTTCCCCCACATTCGGGAAGTGCCCGGGCCAGTCGGTAGCAATGTGCAGCAGAGTCCGTTCGCCATCCGGTCTCTTGCTGACAAGCGACGGATCAGCTGTCAGAAGCCGTTTCAAAGCTTCCACATCGCCCGTTCGAATCGCCTCGACAGTTTTCATGTCGATTATGTTACTCTTTCTTGCTATAGAGTTAGCGCTTCATAAAGGAGTTACATGAGGAAAATCTACACCGCAATCGCAGCACTTGCACTCGCCGTCAGTGCGTCCGCCCAAATCGCCACCATCACCTCTCTCGTCGGTACCGTCTCGGATTCGAGCGGCAGAGTCATCGCCGGAGCCAAAATCACTGCAGTCAACGGCGAAACCAGTGACACCTACAACTACGTCACCAACCAGGACGGAAACTACCGCATCGACTTCGTCAAAGTCGGCACCTATGACGTGACCGCCGAATATACCGGCTTTTCCCGCGCCCAGCGCAAGGGCAGCGTAGTCACCATCAATCAGATTGTGCGTAACGATTTCACCCTGGTCCCCGGCACCGTGCAGGAATCGGTCACCGTCGAAGCCTCCGCCGCGCTCCTGAAAACGGACGACGCCACCATCTCAGCCACCGTTTCCAGCCGGCAAATTGCAGACCTTCCCATGAACGGCCGTAACGTACTGCTGCTGGCCACCACCACGCCCGGCGTTCAGCCCCCCACCAAAGGCACCCAGGGCGTGCCCCCCGGACAGGCCTTCGTTGGACCCGGTACCCGCGAAATCCAGAACAGCCTCTCGCTCGACGGTATCAGCATCATGAACAACCTGATCACCACCTCGCCCTCCACGCCCATGGTGGAAACGGTGTCAGAAGTCGAAGTCCAGAGCGGCACTTATTCCGCGCAGTACGGCGCCTACATGGGCGTCCACATCAACATGGTCACGAAAAGCGGCACCAACCGCCTGCACGGCAATCTGGTCGAATTCATTCGCAACGATGCCTTCGATGCCCGCGGTTATTTCCTGCCCTCCACTTCAAAGAAAACCGCCCTGCGCCAGAACCAATACGGTTTCGAAATTGACGGCCCCCTGGTGCTTCCGAAGCTCTACAACGGCAGAGACAAGACCTTCTTCATGGGCTCCTGGGAACGCATGCGGAACAAGAGACAGCAGCTTTCCGCCAACAACACAATTCTGACCGAGCAAATGTTTGCCGGCAACTTCTCGCAGACGCCGATCATGGTGAAAGATCCGTCAAACAATGGCGCGCAGTTCCCCGGCAACATTGTCCCTACCCAACGGATTTCACCCATTGCCACGGCCCTGAAGCAGTACTACGCCACGCCCAGCAGCCCGAATCTGATTTCCCAGAACTACACCACCATCTTCCCGGCAAGGCTCGAAAGTGACCAGACGGTGGACCGTGCCGACCAGAATATTGGCGAACGAAACCGCCTCTTCTTCCGCTACCAGCGCCAAAAACAGGCCATCGCCAACGGCGCTGCTATTCCGTTCAACGCCTCCGAAGTTCCCTCCCTTGCCATTAACTACACCGCCGGATACACCCGCACCATCTCGCCCACCATGGTGAATGATTTCCGCATCGGTCGCCAGGGACTCTCCACCGATTCCGTGAACTACTTCTATCTGAACGGCCTCAGCGACGCGGGCACCAAACTGGGAATTGCCGGTTTCGACGCCGATTCGAAGAGCAAGAACCCCGGCACCCCCGAATTCAACATCAGCAACTTCGCCGGCTGGGGCAACTCCGGCACCAACTGGTTCCAGAAGGACAGCACCTGGCAAGCCTCTGACCAGTTCAACTGGAACAAGGGCAACCACGCCATCACGGCCGGCGTTGAGTTGCGCAAACTCTACACCTCCCGCAGCGCGGCCAACAGCCCCCGAGGCGTCTTCAATTTCAACGGCCAGTTCACCGGCTACGCCCCGGCGGATTTCGTCCTCGGCTATGTTCAGAACCTGGTCACGCCCACCAACCAGTTCCAGGGCGATGTCGCCACCTGGCGCGATGGCGTCTTTGTGCTCGATAACTGGCAGGTTTCCCGCAAGCTCACCATCAACTACGGCGTGCGCTACGAACTGCAAACCGTGCCCTATTCCGTGCAGGGCTTTGCACGCGAATTAAACGCCACCCAAACCGCCGCCGTTCCGGCCACCACGCCGTCCCCGGGCTTCCGCTTCCACGATCCCAACCACAAGAACTTCGCGCCCCGCCTCGGCATCGCCTACCGGTACAACGAGAAGACGGTCATCCGCATCGGTGGAGGTATCTACTACAACCCCAACCAGACGAACAGCTTTACGTTCCTCAC
>JBBQDH010000030.1:0-34648 GCA_038319515.1 Bryobacterales bacterium | reverse complement strand
CCGCCCGCCGGACCCCAGGTGCCCACCTTGTTCGTCGCCAGGTCATACGCGTAAACCACGTTCGGATTTCCGCCGCAGCCCTGCGCGGTGTGCGTGTACAGCACGCTCTTATAGAGGTTCAGTCCGTAAGGTTTGCCGTTCGGCGGCATCCACTTCATTGGCGGCGCAATGTCCTCGCCGTCCGAAGCATTGAGCTGCCGCAGGCGCCCATCCCAGGACGCTGCATAAATCGTATATTTGCCGGGCGTAGCGGTGGGCGCAATCACCGGAGTCGCTGTCTGGCCACCCGGGCACAGAATCCCGGCCCCGCGCCCGCCAGGCGTCGCCGTCCAGTTGCTCTCGAAATGCTTCTTCCAGATGACCTCACCCTTCTCCACGTCAATCGCGAAAAGGTTGTCATCCACGCCAGCCACAATCGCCACCTGCCGAGGCCCGCTGCTGGTATTCAGACTGTTGATCACCAGTGGCGGAAACAGATTGTGCATCTGCTTCGCCGCGCTCGGCAGCTTCATTTGCCAGAGCAGCGACATATTCTTCGCAGTCGCCGTGGAAAGGATCTTCTCATCCTTCTGCCAGTTGGTGCGCTGCGAGTTTCCGCCATCGGTCAGCCAGTCGGCTCCCTGCGCGCTGAGGCAGGCGAGGCCGAGTGTCAATATGACGAATATTTTTCGGGGGGCAGTGAACATGGGCTGCAAAAAATCCTCGCTTGAAACGATTCAGGTTCTTTGGTAGTATACACCCGTAATGAAACGCCTGTCTCTCTCCCTCGCCGGCATTTTTCTGGGCCTTGTCGCCTCCGTAAATCCTGTGTATTGCCAGGGCCGCGGCGGATCGGACTGGTCAACTATTGGCAATGATGCCCAGCGCACTTCCTGGGTACGAGCTGACCCGAAGATCTCACTGGCGACCCTGCAGAAGCCTGGCTTCCAGTTCCTGTGGAAGTCGAAACCGGGTAGCGACGCGCTTTCCGCGCCCTCTCTGATGGACCGCTACATCGGCTATCGCGGATTCCGCAGCTATGCCTTCGTTGGCGGAGCGGGCAACAACATTTATGTCTGGGACTCCGATCTCGCCCGTGTAGAGTGGAAAAAACATTTCGCGGTTACCGCGGCAGCAGCCACGGCAGCCTGCCCAGCCGGCATGACGGCAAGCGTGGCGCGTCTCGTTTCCGCCGCTCTGCCCGGGGTCAACCAGGGACGCGGTGGTGGTGGGCGCGGTGGTCCGGCGAAATCCGGTGTGGGGGCGCCCGGTGAAGGCGCGGTCACTCTTTCCGCAATCGCCCCACAGCCGGCGTTCCCCGTACAACCTGGCGGCGGGCGCGGACGTGGCGCGGGCGCCCCCCGTCCCGGACGCATACCCAGCTTTCTGAACGCCATTTCCAGTGATGGCGCTTTCCACAACATGTATATCTCGAACGGGGAGGAACCCGAAGCTCCCATCAAATTCCTCCCGGCCAACGCGCACGCGACAGGTCTGATCGTCGTCGATAACGTGGCGTATGCAGTGACCTCCGGCAACTGCGGTGGCGCGGCCGATGCTGTGTGGGCGCTGGATATCGCCACCAAAACCGTCACCAGCTGGAAAGGCTCGGTAATCGGCACGGCCTTCGGACCCGATGGCACCGTTTACGCTTCCACCCTGGCAGGCGACGTCGCGGCACTCGAAGCGAAAACGCTGGCGAAGAAGTCGGCCTTCGCGGCAGGTCAGGCGCTGGCCTCAGCCCCGGTCGTCTTCGAAGATAAAGGAAAGCTGATGGTCGCCGTGGCCGCCAAAGACGGCTCGCTTCACATCCTTGACGCCGCGACGCTCTCCAGAGTGGCATCCTCCGCGCCGGGCACAGCCGGACCCCTGGCCACATATCCCCTCGCCAGTTGGCAGGACGCTGCCGGAACGCGCTGGATCCTGTGCGGCACCACCGCCTGGAAACTCATCGGAACAGCTCTCGAATCCGGCTGGACAACTCCCGCCGCGCCCGCCTCTGTTACGGTCGTCAACGGCGTTGTTTTCACTGCCGCACGCAACACCCTGTCAGCCCTCGACGCTGCCACCGGGAAGCAACTCTGGACCAGTGCCAACGCCATCATTGCACCGATCTCGTCCCTGGGGGGCCTGGCCGCAGGAGGCAGTTCGGTATATCTGGGTACACAGGATGGAACATTTTATGCTTTCGGATTCCCGATCGAGCACTAAGCTCCTTTTCATCACCGGTCTAACAATCGCAGCCGCAGCTCAGGCCCAGTTCCCTGACGGCCCCGGCAAAGAGGAAACCGTAAAACTCTGCGGCCAATGCCATGAACTGGAGCGGACAACGTCCCAGCGGCAGGACAGAGCGGGCTGGCAGGAGACCGTCAACAAGATGGCGTCACTGGGAATGGCGGGCAAAGACTCCGACATGGCAGCGGTGGTGGAATACCTTACAACGCACTTCCCGGCTGATGCGGTGCCGAAGCTGAACGTCAATACCGCCATGGCGATCGATTTCGAAAGCGCCCTGGCCCTGCGCCGTTCGCAGGCCGCCGCGATCATCGAATACAGGACAAAAAACGGCAATTTCAAATCGCTGGAGGATTTGAAAAAAGTGCCTGGGCTGGACGCCGCAAAACTCGACGCGAAAAAAGACCGCCTGACGTTCTGAGCCAGTCAACATAACCTTCCCACGCTGAGAAAAACATGCCAGGGTCTGGCGAATGATCTGGTGAGCGGATTCGACGGGGGCCACGATGTTTGCTGGTGGGCCCTGTAGGACTTGAACCTACAACCAACGGATTATGAGTCCGCTGCTCTAACCAATTGAGCTAAGGGCCCGAACTTTATTTACTATGGCTTCGTCTGTTGAAAACTTTAACAGCGTTTGCGATTGTAACCGTTCGTGTAACCTGCCGTTCCAGACACGGTGGGTACCGTAGCCTGAAGTATACCGTTTGAGATGCCCGCTCGCGCACTTTCGCCCGTCGCGACCAACAGATTGCGGTACTTCTTGCACGCGCAGAACTTGCCCAACAAAGATGGCGGTTCGGGGAATGAACGGCGGAGCAGATGGGCAGACCAGACCGCGTTTCTCCTGTCGGGTAGTTCCCCTTAGCCATATTGACCGGCGTCCGCGGGGCTGTTTAAAGTTACCGGAAGGACGTTACTGCAAGATCATGCCACGTTTCACAAGAATCGCCCGCACCTGGTCGCGCATATCGCGTTCATCGCTGTTGATCACGGTGCCGCCGGACTGCCAGCGGAACGTTGCGCCCACACGGTATTGGCTCAGCAGCTGAGCGAAATCATCCATGCTGTCGACTTCGCGATTCGAAAGCCAGACACCCCGGTGTCCGAACGACTCGAACAGTCGCAGGGTGTACGGAGGCGCGGATTCCCGCTGGATTCGCAACACCTCAGAACACGCGGGTGTGCCGGTGCACACCTTCGTGAGCCGCGCGAAATCTGTCTCCGTCAAAACCCAGTTCCGCCCCTGCAGAATTGCGCGGATGACCTCCTCTGCGGGTCCTGATCCCTGCTCTAACGCCTGAAACAACGATGGAAGGGCAGCGGGTGAACCGGCCAGACTGAGCATGCGGCAGGCTGCCTGTCGAACACTCGGGTTCGGGCTCCTCGTATCCGGAATCAACTGCCTCTCCAGTCCGGGACTCATCAGACTCCGTTCGACTCCTGGAAATTGCAGCGCCATGCAGGAATACGGCCCGGCCTTTCTGTTTTCTTGCACGCGGCGCGCGGCGACCTCAGCATCCACGCGAAAGAAGTATGCAAGCAACGGCGTCACGCATTCGGGCCTCTCTGCCCTGTGCTTCTCATCGTAAGCGCGCCACATCTCGTCCTTGATGGCAGGGCTGGCGAATCGGGCAATTCGCGCGTCAATTGACTTGCCGGCGCGGTATTGCGCGAGCAGAGCCTGATCCATGGCGGCAGAGGCGGGAATTGAAAACTCAAGGAGTTGCGCATCGCCAACTATAGGCTGGCCTGTCAGCAAGGCGGTGCTCGCGATGTCGCGTGCGGAAGTGGGGTCCAGTTCCGCCAGACGGAGAAGCGCAAGACCCGAAACATTCGGACTCAATTGTGGCCACGGGCGTAACACAGCTTTTTTCAGGATCGGGACGAGCGCCGGACCGGCGCTTCTGATCTCGCCCCAGCTATTCGACAGGAGAACCTCCATGTGAAAGGGCGAGGCAAACGGCAGGGATTCAATCAGTAAACGACGCACCTCCGGACTCTTTCGGAACGACTTCGAGCCGGTTTCGAACAGATAGAAGTACGTCCCGGCGCGCGCTTGCGACGACTTGCCCGGAGCCAGTTCGAACACGCGCCTGTTGACGGATTCATCGAGTGCGATCCAGTCATCCGGCGAAAATGGACGACCAGTGCCCGCCTCCTGCAGGAAGGCCTTCAACTGGGTCAGTGTAACCAGAAAAGTTTGGGTGAGCATTAGCTCCGGGTCGGCCATCCGCCGCTCCAGCTCACGGACGACAAACGCACGCTGCCCGGAGGCATATAGCGCATACTCGATATCGGATTCCGTACGCCGGTTCTGGCCGAATATCGACGCCAGATATGCAGCGGCCAGGTCGGTGTCGAGATAACGCAGGGTATTGACGGCATGGGCCTGAGCCTGCTCTTTATCGTTGTAGATCAATCGCTCCGGCTCAGCGGGAGGCTGGCCGGTTTCGAGAATTGCGTGGGCCGAGGCAAACCGCAGCGCGTCTTCTGTTTCGGCGCGCGGCAAAACATCCAGAGCAAGGCCGTTCGATTTCAACGTGGTGCCGGAGCGGCTGGAGTTGCAGTAGACCACGTAGTGACCGGGTGCGCGAAAAACGATGAATTCGTTCAGCGTGCGAGTTATCGCCACGGGGTGATTCGCGTCAAGTGCCGCCTGCTGCTGCGACAGCATCGGATTGACATTGCCTTCCATGGTCCACGTCAGGTCTTTGAGCGGATCAACCCACCCGGTGGCCGGTTCAGCCCGGAATTCATCGGGCTTCTGTGTGCGTAACCGACGGGGACTGACCCCGGTCGCAACGGAAAGACTCTGCGGCCCGCCGGTTTCAAACGTTAAGGTGACAGATATCGGCTCGCCGATGTGAAACTGCATTTGGCCCGCCGCAGTGCCCAACCGCAGACGGACGGGCAGTTCCTGTGCCATGCCCGACATAACGAAGCAGAGCAGGGCCGGAAACGGAGCAAGCAGCCTCATTTTGTAGTGTGCGGAACGCCCGCTGAAATCCATTCTTTTACCTCGCGTTTGCACCAATCGCTGCTGCACAGGTCAAGCAATCTATCAAGGCCGGCGCGGTCCAGCTTCCAGCTGCTCCCCTGCGCCAGGGCAATGCGCAGCGCTCGCTCGAATTGCGCACCTTCCGGCGCGGCCGGCTCATCGAGCTCTCGTTCACGTCCTTTCCACCAGGAATGAAAGTATTCGAGCGTATCCCAAAGAGGTTTCTCCGCCGCCGGTGAACCATACTGACCCAACACCTCCGCCGCACCGCGTTTCACCGGCACTTCCGGACTTGCCAGAAATTCCACCGCCAGCCGTTCGAGCGCCGGACTGTAGGCGTTCCGGTCGAACATCCGAAACTGGAAGCCGATGTCGTGGCAGGCGGGAAACGGGGCAGGTTTTTCGATATTGCGCCGAAGTTCTTTTTCGCCGAACGCCGGATCATGCTGCAGGAAGTAGTAAATCAGGGGACCGCCACAGTGCGGTAACTTCTGGCGATCCTGTTCCTGGTTGCGCTTCAGATAAGCCTTCTCCACCCGCCCGACGACGTCGCCGGTGGCGTAACGCAGGATCAGCGTGTCCACGAATTGACCCGCTTCCAGGCGGGAGACGAGCTGGTCGTTCAATTCGGGCAGGCTGCGATCGGGCAGCAACTGAAGCGTTGCGGGCGTTAGACGTGACTCCGGTTGCACAAACTGCGAAAGAATGATCTGGCGGCCTTCATCCGGAGCGAGATCGTAAATACGGCGTACCGCCAGATCCGCGAGAGCCGGAGACGGCCGCGGCTCCTGAGTGCGCGCATAGATGTCGCGGAGCGCCCGCAGCATGGCCGGGCCGCGGATGATGTCCCAGCGGCTTTCGAGGAGATTGATTTGCATCCCCTCGGGCAGATTGGGGAAGTCGGCGATCAGCAAAGCGGCAATGGAGGGAGGCAACACGGCAACGGCACCATTGCGGGAAGACGACTCGATCAGCATGATGGTCGAAGATACGCGTGCCTCCGGTTGTTTGGCAGGCAGCGACGTAATCAGCCTTGCGACATATTCCTTTCGCTTTCCTTCCCGGAAGGCTTCGCGATGTGCCGCCTGGTCGCGCCACGCGCCTTGCAGAGCCGCGTCCGCCGGAAATGGGCTCATCGGTCCGCCAAATACGGCCAGTTCGGACAGTTGAGCCATCGTGTCGAGATACCGCCCCCGAACAGGTTGATCGGGCGCAACCAGGCGGGCCTCGAGAAACGGCAGCAACAGTTTTTTATAGGGCGAGCCCAGCACGCCCAGATGTAAAGACCACGAGTCCACGTCGGTTCCGGGACCGAGATGCCGGGCCAATTCCACCGCTGCGTCCGGACTGTCAAGATACCGGAGTGTTTGACCGGCGCGCAGGTAGCGCTGATGAGCCCCTTGGTTCGGGTCCACGGGAGCGTCTAAAACGCGGACAGCCTGCGCAATCTGATCTCTTACCCAGGCTGCCGGAGCCGGAGCAATGTTTAATGTGATCACGTTGGACACCAGTTCCAGTTGGATCGGATTGGAGACCTGCGCGACTCGCCGGCTCAGGACCGCGATGCGGTACGTGCCTGGTTTGCGGAAAGTTACCCAATCGTTGAGAAGCTTTTCGACAGCGAATGGCGTATCGGAAAGCGTGATATCGCCACCGGAAATTCCACCCATGCCTCCGGTTTCGCCAGTAAGTCCACGCAGCGGATCTTCAGTAAAAGCGAGGGGATCGGCGAGGAATTCTTCCGTGCCATTCAGCCTTCCAACGCGGTCCTGCCGGCGCGTTTCCGCGCGATACGCTTTCGGCTGCGAGGAAGTAAATGAGAGCTGCAGGGAAATCGGTTCACCCAGGTAATAATCGCTCTTCGCCGAGGAAATGACAAAACTCACGACTGCGGGCTGGGCGGACTGCAGCGCCTGCCAGCGTGCGAGAAAGGCGTCTTGCGCCGACGCCTGGCCGGTGAGCAGCAAGAGTCCCGCAAGCCATGGCTGTGCGCTCTTCATCACTTCTTGCCTGCTCCCGCGTTAGCCGCGGCCAGATCGCCGGTAGTTTGTTCCACCTGCCTGCTGCCTTCCCCGTAGGTGGAGACGCGCAGCGCCCGCAGTTGCTCCAGGTATGGGATGCCTGCGGCCTGGCCGGCCGGTGCCTCCAGCCACGCGCGTTCCTGCAATATCGGTTCCATCATTGGCGATACAGCTCCGCAGCAGTTGCGCACAATTGTCTCCGCGCGGGCGAGAAGGTCGCGGGCGCGATCCCGTTCCCCCAACCCTCTGTAGAAACCGGCCCAATCGGTCAGGTCATGCGCAAGGGTCCGGTCGTCCGGCGAATGCCGGTGGTCGTCCGCCAGCACCGCAATGGAAGCCACCTGGGCCGCTTCCGCCTTGTGCTCTATAGCCAGGTACTCAGCGAGATGCCGAAAACCAAATCGATCGTAGTCTGAAGACGCCGGACTCCGGGAAATCTCCTGTGCCACCCGAACAGCTTCACTGGCCTTCCCTGCCCGGACCAGAGCTTCGGCCTCAGTGAATTGCGCCGCTGACGCCGGTTGCGGAGAAGCGGCCCGATTCATCTCAATACCTCGCTGTCTGAGGGCGTCGGACCCGGCTACTTTTCCCTCCGCCCGAAGTGTATCCGCCAGACGGAACATAGCTGACACCAGCCCCACTCGCTCCGCAGCCCCGGGCACCTCGGCTCGCAGAACTTCTTCGCGCGCCAGCTTCCCGGCCGACTCGTAATCGCCTGCGTAAATACGATCCTCAAAGAGGTAATTGAGCGCTTCCCCGTATTCAGCGCTGTTCTTACCGTGTTGCGATGCGGCTTGCCGGAGATCGGATTCGAGGAGCGCCTTCGCATCATCGCTGCGGCCCGCATCAACTTCCATGTTGGCGAGCGTGTAATGCTCCTGCGCAAGCCGGTCCCGGAGTTCCGGCGTGGTCATGGGCTGTGCTTTGCGGAGCGCAATAATTTGCTCCTGGAGCGCCAGAGCATCGGTCTTTGATCCATGCGCCATGAGGAAGCCGAGGAATTCCCGGATGGCCTCGATATGGTCTTCGCGAATAACAGCCGGGTCGGCCAAGCGCGCGCGATACAGGCCTTCTGCTTCGTTGATGCGGTTGTGATTGCCGTAAAAAAGGGCCAGGCCAAGGCGCGGGTCACCGACAAATGGGTAGCTTTGTTTGGAGGACCTGGGCGTTTGAATTACCGCCACCGACGAGAGATCGGACGCGGGGTATCCGATGACGGAACGGTACAGATCTTCGGCGCCATCAAGGTCGCGCTGCTGCACACGAATGAACGCCAGGGTCTGAACGAACGACACGTAAAGTGGACCTTTTTGTGCCACGCGGCCCTCAGTCACAAGGGAGGCGCGCAGAATGGCTTCAGCCTTCACATACTCCGAATACCGGATGAGATAGTCTGCGTGAATGTACTCCAATCGACGCCGGAGGACCTGTAAGTCCGGAGCGGCCCACCCTTTCTCAGCCGCAGCAACGGCGGCATTGGAATTGTTGGAATTGTTGGATGTTCCATCCTTCAGGATGCGAAGAGCCTCTCCGAAGTATTTCGAGCCTGCATTGCTAACCGGCGCTGCCGCGACAGACGCAGAAGACAGCGTGATCGCAATGAGGAAAGTCCGTAGCAATGGTGTCAGGTTCGCACACTTTCTGTCCGGTTGAGCCGCTCGAAGCACGGGATAGCGGCATTGCCGAAATTACGGCACAGAATCCCGGACAGCCGGAGATGCTGCGGGCCATGGGTGAGCAGGATCGGTAAGTCGCGCAGGCAAGAACCCGGCCGGCCATCGCCGCAAGCCCTTACACATCAAACAGATGGCCCATCTTTTCCCGCTTCGTCTCCAGATACCCGCGGCGAGATTCGTGCTCCACGGCGATACATGGCACCCGCTCCACCACCGCGACGCCACCCTCTTCGAGCGCCTTCACTTTATCCGGGTTGTTCGACAGCAGTCGCACGGCCGGCACCCCCAAATAAAGCAGCATCGCGGCGGGCAGCAGGTAGCTCCGCAAATCGCTCTCGAACCCTAACTGCTCATTCGCTTCAATGGTGTCCGCCCCGCCGTCCTGCAACTCATACGCACGCAGTTTGTTCATCAGGCCAATCCCCCGGCCCTCCTGCAACTCGTAAATGATGAGGCCCCGACCCGCCGCCGACACTTGTCTCAGGGCAATCTCCAGTTGTGCCCGGCAATCGCACCGCAGACTGTGGAATACATCGCCCGTCAGGCACTGCGAGTGAATCCGCAGCAGCGGAGCCTCCCCGCTGCGCACATCACCCATCACCAGCGCCACCGCCTCTTCCAGGTGCACGCCTGCGGCCGTGGTTGTTCGCCCCTCGAATCCGTAGATCCGAAACTGCCCGTGCTCAGTCGGAAAATCAGCCTCGGCGGCCTTCGTCAGTTGAAAATTATCGGGAAACGGTTTTACGGCAGAATCCATGTGTGGAGGAAAACTCCATTATAATGAGGGCTTAGCCAAACCTGCGGTGGCCTGGCCATCCGGACCCTCCCATTCATGCAGGAATACCTGATCACTCTGCTGGTGAAAATCGGCGTCGCCGCGGCCATCGCCAGTTTCGGGGTGCGCAGCAACGCCGTCCGGCGGATGCTACAGCGCGAGGAGCGCACGCTTGCCCAGCGTATCAGCCTCGCCCTCTGGTTTATCGCCCTTTTCCTGCCCGGCGTCGCCATCCGCGTTGTCACCCGCACCAACTACTCCGCTCTCGATCTCGGCCTTGAAGGGAGCCTTCTCGCCGGCATCACAGGCGGCTACGTCTGCGGCCTTACCACCGGCATCATCGTCGCTATCCCCGCCATGTTCAACGGCGAACTTGCCTCTCTGCCCTTCTTCGCCATCGTCGGGGTCGGCGGCGGCCTCCTGCGCGACTCCGCTTCAGACCGCGAAGACATCTGGCGCTTCTCCCCCTTCCCGGACGTTAACGTCTTCCGCATCTTCCAGCGCGGCCGCGAACTGCGCAGCGCTCTGCTGCACGCCTACTTTTCCCTCGGCGTCGTCGCCGTCGAATTCCTTCGTCAGCTCTTGGGCCGCTGGACGCCCCCCAAGCTCTTCACCCTGGCCCAGTTTGGAGAGGTTCACCTGGGCAATGGTCACCCCGGCGAAGACTGGCCTCTCCTCGCAGGTCTCTACGTCTCCACCTACTTCTGCGTCACCCTCCCGCTCAAGGTCTGGAACAGCACCCGCAATGAGGCCAAGCTCGAAAAGCAGCAGCGTCTCCTCATGCAGGCCCGCCTGGAAGCGCTGGCCAGCCAGATCAACCCGCACTTTCTTTTCAATACACTCAACTCCATTTCCAGCCTCATCCGCATCAACCCGGAACAGGCCCGCACCATGGTCACCCGTCTCGCCCGCATCATGCGCCAGCGCCTTCGCAGCCAGGAACACTTCACCCCCCTGCGCGAGGAACTCGACTTCATTGAAGACTATCTCTCCATCGAACTCGTCCGCTTTGGCGACAAACTTCGCGTGGTGAAACAAATCGATCCCCAGGCTTCCGATATGCTGGTTCCGAGCATGCTCCTCCAGCCGCTGGTTGAAAACTGCATCAGGCATGGTATTTCCGGCAAGATCGACGGCGGAACCATCACGCTCCGTGCGCGCCGCAGTGCCGACCGCCTCATCGTCGAGGTAGAAGACGACGGCGTGGGTATCCCCGAAGCAGATCTATCGAATATCCTTGGTAAGGGTATCGGCGTGAGTAACGTCAAAGAACGTCTGAAGGTACTCTATAACCAGGACTACCGCATGCTTATTGACAGTCAACCGGGTCGCGGAACCCGCATCGAAATCGAACTCCCGGCTTTGCCCCCGTATTTCAAAGAGCCGCAACCACGCCTTAGAGCGGTATCCTGACCATGCCAACCCTCAACGTCCCACCCTCTCTCGCTGCCATCTCTCCGAAGAACGGCTTCAACTTCCTCCCGAAGAACACGCGCCGTATCTATGACATTCTGGCCGAGGTCTACCCCGTCTCGACCATGCTCTTCCACTCCGACGCCCACCAGGTGGCCCTCTCTCTTGCCGGTATTACAGACGGCATGAACGTCCTGGAGGTCGCCACCGGCTCCGGCGAAATGTTTCGCCGCCTCCTGCGCAAGAACCCCAACGGCCTCACCTGCGGCATCGACATCTCCCCCAATATGGCCGCACGCACGCAGCGCGTCGCACGCAGCCGCCTCCCCCACGCCGCCTCCCACTGCCAGGCGGTCGATGCCCGCAACATGCCATTCAAAGACGGCGCCTTCGACGCGGTCGTCTGCTGCTACCTTCTCGAACTTCTCGGCGAAGCCGACATCATGCAGACCATGGCCGAAATGCGCCGCGTCCTGCGCCCCAATGGCAAACTCGCTCTTGTCCTCATCGGACAGCAGGTTCCGGCCTTCAACGCCTGGTACAAGCTCATCAGTAGTTTCGCCCCGGCCTTTCTCGGTCGCCAGGTGGAATCCAGCATTCCCGAAGTTATGGAATCCTACGATTTCCGCCTCGAACATGATCGTCAGGTCCGGCAAACCTGTTACCCTTCCCGAGTCGTCGTCGCCCGCAAGTAAGTGGAATTTACCTCCACGGCAACCATCTGGCTTTACGCCATGAAAAAAGGCTCCCGGCATTTCGCCACTCCGCCCAGGGCATTAGCCCGCCAGATCAGCACCCTGCAGGTTCCTGCTAAACCCTCCGGGTCCATCCGCGTCACCTCCATCATCGGCCAGAGCCGCCGGAAGACTTCGATCTTTCGGGATAACAAGACTGCATCGTACTTCCTTCCGATCAAAGCCTCCGTCCGCTCCGCCGAACAGGTTCGCGCCGGCGAATCGGTCACCATGACTCTCATTGTTGAAGCAGGAACACACTTCGCAAACTGACCCGCGTCCTGGCGGCTGTTTTGATTGCAACGGTTGCGGAAATTCAAAAACGGCATGAGGTAATGCCGGCGGGTAACGAACTTTTCCAGCCGGCGAAAACTGAGGTGCGAACGCCCAGGGCCACCGGGCTAACTCCCAAAAGATTTTTGCGGCAAATCTGCGTGTTCCTCACTTACCATGGAGCATGCATCTCCGCCGAGGAACCGTGCCATGAAGGAATACACCGCCCGCAGAACAATGCCGCAAGGTCGTGAGTTGCTCTCGCTCATCGTTGCCATCGGTCTGGTTCTGTTCATCGGCATGATGACCTATGCCAATTGGGTCGGATTCCGCCGCGCCGGCGAGCAGCAGGACATTTCCCGCCGCATTATGCGGGCGACAAACGCGGTTCTTTCCACCCTCCGGGATGCCGAAACAGCCCAACGCGGATTTCTGTTGACCAGCGGGGAAAATTACCTTGGGCCGTATAACGAAGCCCTTTCCCGCATCCCGAAGGAGCTGGCCGAATTGACAATTGTCACCGCCCCCAGGCCGGATCAAACCCGGTGGGCAGAAGCGGTCAAACCATTGGTTCAGGACAAACTGCAAGAACTGCTGCAGACAATTGAGCTCAGCCGGTCACAAGGCTCCGGCGCGGCTCTGTCCGTTGCGATGAGTGGTCAAGGCAAGGCCACCATGGATCAGATTCGCAGGATTTTCGCAGAGATGGAATCGGTCGCCGATGGCCGCTCTGCCCGGCAATCCGCGGAGATGCTCGACCGCATTCATAAGATGGCCTTGGTCGGCACCCTCGGCCCGGTAGCCCTGCTGGCGTTGCTCATGCTGGCAACCTCCACCATTCGGCAGGGAACCCGGCGAAGACTACAGCTCATTCAGAATCTGGAAGAAAGTTACGACCAAAGCCGACAGGCCCGCGATTGGTTTCAAACGACCCTGACCAGTATTGGAGATGCTGTCATCGCCACCGACGCCACTGCCAAAATTACCTTCCTCAATGAAGTGGCCGAGTCCCTGACAGGCTGGACTCAGGAGGAAGCGACGGGAGTTCCTCTCGATCAGGTATTCGTCATCAGCCATGAAGATACCGGCGCAACGGTGGAAAGTCCCGTCACCAGGGTGTTACGCGAAGGCAGAATCGTGGGCCTTGCGAACCACACCAGTCTCACCGCGAAAAATGGCCGGCAAACCCCGATCGACGACAGCGCTGCCCCCATCCGCAACGCGGCCGGAAATATTTCGGGCGTGGTTCTGGTTTTCCGGAATATAAGCGAGCGCAAGCAAGCGGAAAGCGAAATAAAGCAGGCCGAGCAACGGTTCCGCACGGCGGTTTCGGCGGTCAGCGATATTCTGTGGACGAACAACGCAAAAGGAGAAATGGAAGGCGAGCAGCCGGGGTGGGGCGGGTTCACGGGTCAATCCATAGATGAGTACGAGGGGTATGGTTGGGCCAAAGCAGTGCATCCCGATGATGCGCAACCGTCCATTGAGGAATGGAATCGAGCCGTGGCAGAACGCCGAAAATTTGTGTTTGAACACCGTGTCCGCAGGCACGACGGGGTTTGGCGTGTTTGTTCAATTTGCGCTCTGCCAATACTCGACGCGACGGGCGCAATTCGGGAATGGGTGGGCGTTCACACTGACATCACGGAGCGAAAGCAAATCGAAGAGAAACTGCTGGAAGCCGAGGAGCGTTTCCGCGCGATTGCCGACAACATCCCCCAACTGGCATGGATCGCCGACGCCGGCACTGACGGCCAGGTCCACTGGTTCAACAGGAACTGGTTCTTCTATACCGGAACCACGCTCGAAGAGATGCAGGGCTCAGGCTGGCACAAGGTTCACCATCCTGATTACGCCGAACGCGTCATTCGGAAATTTTCCGATCATGTCAAGGCAGCCGTGGACTGGGAAGACAGTTTCCCGCTGCGCGGCAAGGACGGCAACTATCGCTGGTTCCTGTCCCGTATGAACTGCATTCGCGATCTGTCGGGAAAGGTCGTCCGCATCTTTGGCACCAACACCGACATCACCGACCAGCGTGAAGTGGAGAACCAGCTTCGCCGCGCCAATCAGGATCTTGAATCGTTTGCTTACTCGGCCAGCCATGACCTGCAGGAGCCATTGCGGATGATCACCATCTACACCCAGATGCTCGTCAACGGCTATCGTGGCCGGCTTGATGGCGAGGCAGCCCTGTGCGTGGACTATATCACTGATGGAACCCGACGGATGAGGGAGCTGCTTTCTGATCTTTTGACCTACACCGCCGTCGATGCCCAATTAACTGACGAGGCTGAATCCATCGACCTCAATCTGCTTGTCGAGGAAGTGATCAAAAATATGAAGGTGTCGGTTGAAGAAAGTGGAGCCGTTGTCACCAGCGCCCCCCTGCCCGTCATCAGCGGCCACCGGGCGCATTTCGTCCAGCTCTTCCAAAACCTTGTCAGCAACGCTATCAAATATCGCTCCGAATGCCCGTGCCGCGTTCATGTTTCGGTGGAGGAGCAGAACGGCACGCGGCGTTTTGCAGTAGCCGACAATGGCATTGGAATTGCTCCTGAATATCACGAAAACATTTTTGGTGTGTTTAAACGACTTCATGGCAAAAGGATTCCCGGCACGGGTATTGGTCTGGCAATCTGTCAGAGGGTTGTCGAACGGTACAAGGGCCGCATTTGGGTCGAATCCGCACCAGACCAAGGCGCGACGTTTTGTTTTACGTTGCCGGTTAGCAGCGAGGCTGGAAAATTTCCGCATGATCACTTCTAAAACATTTGCCATCTTCGTGGTGGAAGACAATCCCGCCGACGTTTACCTCATCCGGCAGGCACTCCGGAAAGCCGGGGTTAATTTCGAATTGTCGGTCATTGATGACGGGGCCGAGGGGATGTCGTTTGTCCGCAACTTCAAAAAATCACCCGAAAACCGACGACCCGACCTGGCTATTCTCGACCTCAACCTGCCTTCCAACGGCGGCATCGAAATTCTGGCCGCGATCCGCAGGAACCATGACCTGGCGGACGTTCCCGTTGTCATTGTGACCTCGTCGTGTGCTCCCCTTGAAAGCGCTCAGGCAGAAGCATTGCGAATTTCCCGATTCATCACCAAGCCACCCGACCTGGCCGATTTCCTGCAGATCGGCAATGTGGTGAAGGAGGTGCTGGCCGGGAGTGAAAAGTGAAAATGGGCGCGTCAACCACCGGGCGAAAAAACAAGTGCCCTCCGGGGTCTTCGATCACTTACACTGAAGCCGGATCACAACCACTTAGTGCCATGGCTAAGTTTTTCCGCTCCCGGACACGGCGGAATCGTTATGCACAAGTGGAGCGACACACGAGAAGTGAGAGCGTCCGATTCAAAGGCCTATGCCGTCCTGAACGACAGGGACGATGAATGCCCGTCATTCGTTTTGGATGCGTTCAGAAATTACTCTATACAGCCCGTCCGGTGGAGCACTCGAGACGGAATTGCCGCGGAGTTAGCAGCATAGCCTCCGCTTGACTGCGATATCCTCACGTCATGCACAGCCGTCGCGAAATCCTTGCGCTACTCCCCGCGACAGCCCTGCATCTGAAATCCGCCCAACCCAAAATGCACCTCTCCATCCACCAAACCACCTCCCTCGCCGCCGGGTTCCGCCCGTCTCTCGAAGGCTACGCCCGTGCCGGCATCAAGTCCGTCGAGATCATCGCCCCCCACCTGGACCCTTTCCTCAAGTCCGAAGGCCTCCCCGCCGCCCGTCGCCTCCTCTCCGACCTTGGCCTCACCCCCGTCAGCCACGGAGGTCGTCCAGGCATCTGGGAACCCTCCCCCGACCATGCGAAAGCCATCGACGAAATGAAGCACAATGCCGAGGCCGCCGCCTCACTCGGCATCGACCGGCTGATGGCCCCCTGCGTCGCCACCGGCAAATTCACTCCCGATGACTACAAGACCGTTATCGCCCACATGCGCGAAGTCGGCGACATCGCGAAACAATTCAGCGTCACCGTGATGATGGAATTCACCCGCTCCTCAACGCTGATTGGAACTCTGCCAACCGTGCTGCATCTGACCCGGGAGGCCGCCCAGCCCAACGTCAAACCGATGCTGGACTTCTACCACTTCTGGACCGGCCTCAGCAAATTCGAAGACCTCGACCTCATCCGCCCCGGCGAACTCCACCACGTGCACATTCAGGACGTCCCCGACATGCCCCGTGAACTGCTCGACAGCATCACCCGCGAAATCCCCGGCACCGGCGTCGCCCCAACAGCCCGCATCATCGCCAAACTGCGCGAAAAGCAGTATACGGGCCCCCTGTCGCTTGAACTTTTCTACCCGAAATACCAGCAGACGGATCCCTATGAAATGGCCATGGCATTCCGCAAGAACGCGGAGGCGTTCCTGTAGGAACTTACGACTCTCGCAACACCCGGCCACCGCATATTCCCTGCCTCCGCCCGGCAGCATATCGACCCGTAAACGAAGCCCTCACTCCCCCTTACGCCATCCTCACCCTTTCCAACTCTAAACTCCGTAGTACTTATGGTGAAGCTCTGCTCCTGCGGCCTAGCCGCCACTACACTCCTTACCGCAGCACCCGGCGAACGCGGATCTCGTCCTGGTCCCCGCGACCGGCATCGACACATCGACCGCCACGGCACAGTGATGGCCAGCCTCCCCGCCACCGCCTTTTCCGTCACCCGGGACGGCCAGCCCCGGGCCATCGTTTCCTTGTGGCGAGCAGGATCTGCCTGCCTCCATCGGTATCGTCTTCGACACCAGCTTCAGCATGGGCCGGACGCTCCCTCAGGCCAAAGTCCTGCTCCACGCTTTCTTCTACACTGTCACCATCCCGGCCGGCGCCAACTCTGCAACAGTCACCATCGCTACCCTCGCCGTCGCCGCAGGCACCCCCGTGAACATCGGCACATCGCTGGGCGCCGTTATCCTGAACGCCGGATTCACTGTTGTTCCCGTTATCTCCATCTCCTCAGTGACTGCAGCGCCTTCCATCGTCTTCAGCTTCTTCGGCGGCAACTCTTCCTTCGGAACAGTGAGACTCGGCGGACCCGCTTCCGACAACCTCGTCGTTAACCTCTACCAGCTCGAACTCTGGCGCGGCCTCAGTCCAGGCCACACTCGCGGTTGCTGCCGGAGCAAACTCCGCCGTCTTCCTGATCAGCGCATTGCCGCTCGCCGCCAATACGACAGTCAACATCACTGCCTCCACGCAGAGGTCGTCGAACACCGGAACCCTCAACGTCCTGAGAGCAACGGATACTAACCATCACCAAAACCGAGTTCCTGGTCAGTAAGCTCCAGTTCAAACCGGGAGCCTCGTCCAACCACACCACCACAGCGTTCATGAAGGTTTTGAACGCCACAACAGGTGTCCTGATCGGCACGATGACGCCCGCCGGCAGCGGGAAATTCACCGGCCAGTTGCTCGCCGCCGCGCCACCGTCCCGGTTACGCAAAAGTAAGCCGGGGGAGCAGTGCCTCGCATTCCGGACCGGAACAACATAAAATAGGGCGAACGTGCGCCTCGCCCTCTTTATCCCGCTATTCATCCCTCTGCCGGCTCTTTCCCAGCCGACTGCCCAGCAACTCATCACCTCCCGCTGCCAGACCTGCCACAACGACCAGAACACCTCCAGCGGGCTATCCCTCACCACCATGGCCGCCATGCGAAAAGGTGGCTCCCGTGGCGCTGCCATCGTCCCCGGCAAACCGGATCAAAGCGTCCTCTACAAGCTCATCTCGGGCTCGACTCCGTCCATGCCCCGCGAAGGCGAGCCCCTCACCAAAACCGAAGTGCAAACCATCCGCCAATGGATCGAAAAAGGAGCCTCCTGGACCGAGTCCGATAAATGGTGGTCACTCCAGCCGCTTCCGACTCAGCGCCCCGGATCCATTGACAATTTCATTGCCGCGAAACTGAAAGAAAAGGGCCTGACCCCTTCCCCCGAAGCCGACCGCCGGACCCTCATCCGCCGCCTTACTTACGACCTCCAGGGCCTACCCCCCACCCCGACCGAAGTCGCCGCCTTCACCGCCGACCCTTCCCCCAAAGCATACGAACACCTGGTCGACCGCCTCCTCGCCTCCCCCCGCTACGGCGAACGCTGGGGCCGTCACTGGCTCGACACCGTTCACTACGGCGAATCCCACGGCTACGACAAAGACAAGCCCCGCCGCAACGCCTGGCCCTACCGCGACTACGTCATCTCCTCCTTCAACGCCGACAAACCATACCCCCGCTTCGTTCAGGAACAACTCGCCGGCGACGTCCTCTTCCCCGATTCACCCCAGGCCACCATCGCCCTCGGCTTTATCGCCACCGGCCCCTGGGATTACGTCGGCCAGGCTGAACTCCGCGAAGGCACTGTGGACAAAAATCTGACCCGCACCCTTGATCGCGACGACATGGTCACCGTCACCATGTCCGCCTTCACCTCCATGACCGCCCACTGCGCCCGCTGCCACGACCACAAATTCGATCCCATTCCCACGGCTGATTACTACAACCTGCAGGCCGTCTTCGCCGGTGTCGACCGCGCCGACCGCCCCGTGGATTCCGACCCCGCCACCTTCCGCCGCCGCAACACCTTTCTCGCGAAGCGCCGCGAAATCTCCATCGCCCTGCGCCCCCTCGAAGACGAGATGGCTGCCATCAACACGCCCGAAATTGAAGCACTCGATAAACAGATCGCCCAGTGGAAGGAAGTCTCTGCCACCGACCCCGCCAAACGCCCCGCCGAAATCAACGCGCAAATCGCCCGGGGCACGACGCGTCGCCGTGAACTCGTCCGCGCCGCCACTCCCCCGGCCGTGCTCACGCAAATCGAAGGCCTCCGCACGGAAATCGCCGCCGTTGACGAAGAAATCAAAGCCCTCCCGAAGCCCCAACTCGTCTACGCCGCCACCAGCTACTTCGATGCCATTGGAACCTTCCGCTTTGCCCCCGAACCGCGTCCCGTGAATCTGCTGATTCGCGGCAGCGTGGAAGCCCCCGGCCGCGCCTCCACCCCCGGTGCACTCTCCGCCGTGCAGGGCCTGAAACCGCAGTTCAACGCCACCACCGATGGCGAACGCCGCGCCGCTCTCGCGCAATGGATCACCCACCGCGACAACGTCCTGACCTGGCGCTCCATCGTCAACCGCGTCTGGCACTACCACTTCGGCGCCGGCATCGTTGACAGCCCCAACGACTTCGGCCACATGGGCTCCCTGCCCACCCATCCCGAGCTCCTCGACTGGCTCGCCGTGCAGTTCCGCGCTTCCGGCGGGTCTTTCAAACAACTTCACAAGCTCATCCTGATGAGCAAGACTTACCGCCAGTCCTCAACTGACAACGCCGAAAATGCAAAAACAGACGCCGACAACCGCTACCTTTGGCGAGCCAACCGCCAGCGCCTCGACGCCGAGTCCATCCGCGACTCCATCCTCGCCGCCAACGGCAAGCTCGACCTCACCATGGGTGGCCCCTCCGTCGAACAGTTTTTCTTCAAAGACGACCACTCCCCCACCTACGACTACGCCCGCTTCGACCCCGACGCTTCCGGCAACTACCGCCGCAGCGTCTACCGCTTGCTGGTCCGCAGCGTCCCCGATCCCCTGATGGAACGCTTCGACTGCCCCGACGTCTCCATGATCACCGCCAAACGCACCACCACTATTACGGCCATCCAGGCCCTGGCGCTCATGAACAATCCGTTCGTTCTGAAACAGGCCGAGCACTTAGCCGAACGCGTCCGCACGGTCGAAGAGGCCTACCGAACTCTCTTCCAGCGCGAGCCGACAATAGCCGAAGCCAAAACCCTCAACGCCTACCTGCAGCGCGAAGGCATGCAAAATCTCTGCCGCCTGCTCCTGAATACCAACGAATTCCTGTTCACCGATTAATGGCCACTGCAGGCAGTTCCGGCTAAAGACCGCAGCAGCCGAACCCGGCGGGGATTGTCTTGAACCTGTCTTCCGCACCTTCGTAAATCAGGCTGACGAACCCGTTGTAATTCGCCTTGCGCAAAATACCCAAAACACGGGCGTAGTCAATGAATTGCTTCCCACCGCTTTCCGGCATCGTATAAATGCTGGCGCGAACAAACTTTGGATGCGGAGCCGCCTGCCCGACGCTGTGATAGTAATTCTCAAAATCCGCACCGGGGATCTTCGGCCCCGTTGGGGTGGTTCACCTCACGCCGGAGCCGTTAGCATGTCGTCGCCGGTGCGCTGCTGACATTAAATTCCGCCTGGTAGTTGATGGTGGATTGAGTCGTCATCGGCATACTTCTTCTCGCTTTTCAGACCTGACTGCCCGCCTCAGTTCGTAGTCAACGCCGCCGGAAGGTTCTGCCGACCCTCCCGTTTCGCCAGATACATCGCCGTGTCCGCGCCACGCATCACGTCCTTGAGACTAATCCCGTCTTCCGGAAACAGCGCCACTCCGTAGCTGGCCCGGGTCACCGCACCCGGTTCTGACGCGCTGCCAATCGCCCTGCCCAGCCGTTCCGCCAGCATCGCCAGTTGCGCCCGGCTCTCGATATCCTCCACCAGCACCACAAACTCATCCCCGCCCACACGCGCCAGGCAATCTCCCGGTCTCAGCACCTGCGCCATCGCCGCTCCCACCTTCCGCAGCAACTCATCACCCGCGTGATGCCCCAGCGTGTCATTCACCTGCTTAAAGTCATCCAGGTCAACATAGATCACCCCCAGTCGGCTGCCTTTCTCACCCGCGCGCTGTTCCGCCTGCTGCAATCGGTCTTCGAAGAATCGCCGGTTCGGCAAATTCGTCAGTGAGTCAAAAAGCGCGCTCATCTCCGCGGCCTGCCGCAGTCGCGCATTCGATGCCAGCAGCATGCCGAACACCGCGGCAATAAATGCAATATTGATGCAGATCGTTGCCGGGATCTCTACCGCGCTGTGTGATACCGTCCCCGGGCGCCCCGCCCCCAGGATCTGCACGACCCCCCGAATCGCCAGGAACAGCGCGGTGAAACAAAACACCAGCCCCGTCGACCAATTTGTCAGCCGCTCCCGCCTCGGAACCTCCCGAAACATCGAGGCTGCGCCGTCCGCTGTCAGCAGTGCCATCGCGAGCGAGAGCACGCCCGTTCTCATCGCCAGATTGTCCTCTCCGAACAGCCATCGCCCGAACAGCACGCAGGTCGCCGCCACATATAGCGCCATCACGGCCCGGGGCCAGGTCCGGAAACCCCGAAACAGACGGATGCTTTGCACTACAAGAATCATGCCCCCGAACCGCAGCCCGGAGCTCACAATCATCAGTATGTAAGAGTCCGTTTCTGACGCCACGATCCCGACGCAGCCGCCCAGACCCATCGACACAATCCCCGCAACGAACCACCCCATGCCCTGCACCGCCCGATTAATGCGCCACGCGAACAGCGTTGCCATGCACGATATCAGGATCGTGATCAGCGTCATCGCCCTCACAGTAAACAGATCAAGTGGCGGCATCATGAGTGAATTTCGACTTTTTTCATTTTAGTCCCGCGCTGCCTCGCAATCGGCAGTGGCTCCGCATAACCGGGCCATAATCTCCCTCTGTTTGGGATCACCTCCTCGCGGACGCGCCCATCGGACGCCTGGCCGCCACTGCGCTCTTCGATCTCCGGTCTGGCTCGGGATGGTACAGAATTAAACCATGGAATCCGCCCCGGTATTGATCGACGCCCGGATCGCGCAACTCGCAGACTGGCGCGGCAGCACCCTGGCAAAAGTGCGCGAACTGATTCACCAGGCCGAACCCGAAATTCTCGAAGAGTGGAAGTGGCGCGGAGTTCCCGTTTGGTCCCGCGGCGGAATTGTCTGCACCGGAGAGACATATAAAACCATCGTCAAACTCACATTTGCCAAAGGTGCCGCATTAAACGACCCTTCCGGTCTCTTCAATTCCAGCCTCGAAGGCAACGTCCGCCGGGCCATCGACATCCATGAATCCGACACTCTCAATGAAGCGGCTCTGAAGGGTCTTATCCGCGCTGCGGTTGCCCTCAATCTTCAGGTCAAAAGCAAGGGCAAGGTCACGCCGAAGTCAGCGGCTTAACCCACTCCATCACCAGAAACCAAGGTGCCCGGCAATAGCTCTTCGCTTTCGCCAAACGCAGATCCGCGCCCGGTGCAGGTTCGTCAAACCAGGTCATCTGCAACCCCGCCCCCAGCAACACCCGAAAATACGCGCTCAGCGGGCGGTGATGATTCAGCACCCGTATCCCCCGATACTCAATCCACGTCGCCCGCTCCTCCAGATAGCGGTCAATCGGAAAGCAAATTTTCTCCCCTGCCGCATTCTTCATCCAGCCAGTCTCCGCGCCCGCCGTGTTGAAACTGGTCAGATTCGCAATCAGCAGTGCGCCACCAGGCTTCAGCACCCGCGCCATTTCCGGAATCGCCGCTTCAATATCCGGTATATCGATCAGCGACAGATAACTCACCACCAAATCGAAAGCCTCATCACGAAAGGGCAGCCGCCCTGCCCCGGCCCGGACATACCCGCCCGCCACATCGCGCCTGCGCGCAGCCCCGATCAGTGCCGCCGTGGGATCCATACCCGTCACTTCCACGCCATGCCGTTTCAGCATCCGGCAGAACCGCCCTTCCCCACACCCCACATCGAGTACCCGCCTGGGTGACCGGGCCAGCGCCCGCGGCAGCATCACGGGATCCAGCACATATCGCCGCCCAAAATCCCCGCTCTCCCCCATGTCTGCAATCCACGCTTCCGCCGACCCCTCCCACCCGTTGTCCATGCTTTTCATGGTAGATTCCCGTGTAGCGAATTCTCCCCGGAGGCTCGACATGCTCGGAATCACCCCCGATCTCGCGCTGTCCATCTGGCTGCCCGCTTCCGGCAGTAACGGTGATAAATGTTGATCTGCTTTCGTTTCAGAGGCAAACCGGGAGTAGTCATCTGCGCATCTGTCGGTGGCTGCGGCGAGGGTATCATCGGGTCCGGAGCTATCTTTTTCTTCATTGTCAGGGGCTGAACAGTGAGGGTTTCAAGGAGAGTTGCCTTCCCGGTCGGGCGACCCCACCAGATTTCGGGTATCGGCTTCCTTTTGCGACGCGCCGCGCGTCGCGGCCCCCGCGCGAACTAACCGAGGATATATAAACTCGGTCAGGCGTTCCGCCGATAGTAAGGCATGAGCATTTCGGAACGGCGTAGTGACAATCGTTTTTTGTGTGCGGACCTGGTCCGGGTCACGTGGGAGGAGCAGGTGACGGATGCAGTGCTGGAGGATATCTCAGCATTCGGGGCTTGTGTGCAGGTGGAGGAATCGATTGCACTGGACTCGCCGATTACTCTGACAATCGGGGCTGCTGTATTTTCAGGGCAGGTTTCATACTGCGTGTTTCGGGACGACGGGTATTTTGTCGGGATACGGTTTTCCGATGAGACGGAGTGGTCGGCGGAGATGGTGTTGCCACAGCATCTGACGAATCTGAGCGAAATGGGGTTCGGGGGGCACGCGTAGATCTGAGGGCCTGTCAGGCGACCGACTGCTGCAGGTGCGCACCTGCTTCGGGATTGGCGAGAAGTTCGGCGGTTGCCAGGGGGTCCGGGCGGTTTGCGCCGGGGATCTGTTGGGATGCCCGGGCGGTTCAGGTCTGCTTCTAACGCAATAGTTCCCGCTATCAATACCGTCTGACAACGGAGCCGTCGTACATGAAGTACGATTCCGAATCGTACCGGACCGGAAAACGACAGCCCCTGGAATACACCATGTTTTGCGTCCGGATCATTCTGAACGCGGAACCGGGGGCGCGGCAGTCTCTGCTGCGGGGCTTTCGTTTGCCGACGGGATTATAGCGAAGATCGCGACGGTGCTGTCGGCGGGGACCAACCCGCCTGGAGCTTTGCGGGTGGCCCGCAATCCTGGGCAGTCCCTGGATGAACTGATTCAGGGCTTCCGGGATTGATGTGAGCCGGATTGATGTGAGACCCAGGCAAAGAGCACCACACCTGTCGCGACCGACACGTTGAGCGAAGCGATGCTTCCCGCCATCGGGATGCGGATCAACATGTCGCAGTTCTTTTTGACCAGTTCGTGAAGTCCGTGGCCTTCCGCGCCCATTACGACGACTGAGTTCCCTGCCCAGTCCACGGCGTCATGTGTTGTTGTGCCACGCTCATCAAGACCGTAGACGAAATAGCCCATGTCTCTGAGGTCGCGCAGCGTGGTGTTGATATTACCTACGCGGACAATGGGCAAATGCTCGATGGCTCCGGCCGCCGCTTTGCCCACAACGTCGGTGAGGCCGACGGCGCGGCGCTCCGGGATGATGACGGCTCCGGCGCCGGCGGCATGCGCAGTGCGGATAATGGCACCCAGGTTGTGGGGATCTTCCACACCATCCAGAACCACCAGCATTTTGGAATGCGGGGCAACGTCCGAGAGATCTGCGTATTGTTTCGCGGAGCCGACGGCCACCACGCCCTGATGGGCTTTGGACGCGGCCAGACGGTCGAGCGCACCACGGTCTTCGAAACGCACGGGAGTGCCGTTTTCGCGGGCGAGTTCCACGACCTCCTGAATGCGGGGCCCGGCGAGGCCTTTCGCAATGAGCACACGTTCGAGGGGGCGCCTGGCGCGGAGCGCTTCAGCGACGGGGTGAATTCCTGAGAGTACGGCCAAATCCTATTATTGCGCCACCGCAATGGACGCGAGGCGTTTGAGGGCGGCGATGTCGGCTTTGCCCATGGCATCGTCCTCCACGGGAGTTTCGAGGATGAAGGGCTTATCGCGCAGTGCGGCGTGCGTGAGGATGCGGCGGAAGGCGTCTTCGCCGATGAAGCCTTTGCCGATATTCTCGTGCCGGTCAAGATGGGAACCGAGCGCGCCTTTGGAATCGTTGGCGTGGATCACGCGGACAAGATCCAGACCAAGAGTGGTTTCGGCGGTGACGAGAGTTTGCTCAAGGCCTTCCGGGGTAGTGATATCAAAGCCTGCGCCCAGCAGGTGGCAGGTATCGAGGCAGTAGCCCAGCGGGAGCGCGGTTTCCCTTGCGGCCAGGTCGCGAATCATACGGAGTTCCTCAAAGCGGGAGCCGATCTGGTTCAGGGAGCCGACGGTATTTTCGAGCAGCACCGTGACGCCGCGCGGGTCAAATCCATTGGCAGCCTCCGCAAGGCCCAGCACGAACGCCGCGAGTCCTTCATGAAGCGACTGGCCTTTGTGATTGCCGGGATGGAGCACAAGATAGTCGGCGCCGATGATGGCCGCGCGGTCCAGTTCTCCACGAAAAGACCTGATGGACTTCGAACGGATGTCAGGGTCGAGACTGGCGAGATTCGCGAGGTAATTGCAGTGGATGACAAGAGGGTTCACATCCAGACGTTCGCGCGCCGCGCGGAGGTGTTTGACGGCGACAGGATCAGGCGCGGCAGCCCGCCACATGCGTGGGCTGGCGGAGAAAATCTGACAAGTGTTGCCGCCGAGTTCGTGGGCTTTGACAGCCGCGTCTTCGAGGGACTTTGAGACGGAGGTGTGGATTCCGATACGCAGAAGGCCATCGTAGCAGAGAAAGGGCTAACTCCGGTTGACGTTGACCTGTTAACCTTTCGCGATCTTGAACGTTTTGAAAACTTCCGTCACCATACAAGGGTGGTACTCCATTTGCAGATCAACAAGCAACGCCCGGCGGGGCGTGACCGGCGCAGCGGTCAGGCGATCGTCATGGTGACCGCCAGTCTGATGTTCGTGCTGGCGACGATGGGACTGGCCATCGACTTTGGCTGGTGCTATTTCCTGAAGATGCGCGTGCAAACAGCGGCGGATGCGGCGGCGGTATCGGCGGTCGTCTATGCGAAGAGTCACGGCGATACCTGCGGAACCATCAGTTGCGGTGTGAGCTACACCTGTGTCGGCACCACTCCGCCCACCACATCCCTGCAGGCAGGGTGCCTGTATGCCACTGCGGACGGACCACCCAGTATGTCGGCCACCCTGATCGAAAACAACACAGCCCCGCCTGGGGTGACCGGCAACACGCCCTCACTGTGGATTAAGGCGACTGTAACGACGACCCGGCCCAACAATTTTCTGTTCTCGGCGGGCTTCACGACCGCCACAATTGCAGCCCAGGCGATCGCGGCGGTCACCTTGATCGCTCCGACCAGTTGCGTCTATGTCCTCAACGCCACGGCAAACCAGGCGCTCAGCATCACCGGCGCGTCGTCCCTCAACGCGTCCAGTTGTGGTGCGTATGTAAACTCCAGCAGTGCGTCTGCACTGAATGTGACCGGTTCATCAACCGTGACTGCGTCCGGTAGCGGGAAGATCTACGTGCATGGAAGCACCTATATCGGGGGCACTTCGACGATTACTCCGACGGCGATAACTGGTGCGGCCTCGGTCTCAGATCCGCTTGCGGCTCTCGCCGCCCCGACGGTTCCGGCTACGTGCGACAGTACGAATTACCAGATCACCAATTCCAATACCGCAACAATAAACCCCGGAACCTACTGTGGAGGGATATCGGCCATCGGCAATTCTACCTTGAACCTGAACCCGGGAACATACATTCTCAATGGTGGCGGGTTGAAAGTTTCCAATTCCTCACACCTGAATGGAACTGGTATCACGTTTTTCAATACGGGTAAATTCGGAAATGTCGCGGCACCCGTGCTGATTACGGGCAACCCGGTCATCAGCCTGTCCGCGCCCACCTCAGGCGCTTACAAGGGGATTGCCTTTTTTCAGGACCGAACGGTTTACTACAGCACTTCCAACGCGATAGCTAATTCTTCGACTGTGAATATTACCGGAACCTACTATTTTTACAGCACCGCCATGTCCCTCACGGGGAATGTGGCCACTCCCGTGTTTGCCGCATTCGTAGTGGATACCCTGGCAATTATCGGCAGCAGTCAACTGAAGAACGATACCGCCGGAACGTACACCGGACTCGTACAAAGCAGCACCACAATAATTCAGTGAACCGCTGAATCAGAACACAATTCTTTGTCTGGATGTCGCGCCCACCGTGAAGGTACCGGCCGCGTCGACATCAGGTGGCCAGTACAGGGCGAGCGGGTTGCGCAGCGTGTAGGTGGCGACGATCTTGATGTCCGAACCAACGCTGTTGTAAGCCGCATTCGGAAACTGTGTACCGGTTGAACCGTTGCAGGAGTTAACCGGATTGCAGGTTGTGGTGCCGCTGCCGTCGGTTATCTTCACAATCACCCTGGACGCGTCGAGGGCCAGTGCGTGGGTGGCGAAGTAGGTGGCCACATCGCCGATGGTGATGGTGCAGCTGTTTCCATTGGCAGAGCACGTGGCGCCGTGCGTGGTGACGTAACGCGCGGTCACCTCAGTGGCGTAGGCCAGACTGTGATACTCCCACATATCGATGGAGACTTCGACAATCGAGATTGTGATGAAGATGATGGGTACCCCGACGAGAACAAACTCGATAAGGGCGTTACCAAGGCGTGACTTTGGATTTCTGGCCATTCTGTTACGATTAACTGCGAATTGGCATTTTCACGACTCTGGTGATGGTGAGCCGACCAGGCAGAAGCCCCGGAATGGGAATCAGCTGAGGGGTCAGATAGACGACTGTAACCTGGGTGGCCGGGGCGGAATCCGGGCCCGTTATGGAGGCGGCCGCGACTGACAACGGGGCGGCGTCGGTGACAGTACCGGCGTTGCCGCAAGTGGTCAGAGCGCTGCCGACATTCGGCAGGTTGCGAAGCTGGTCCAGAGCGTAACCGCAGGCAGTGGTGGAGTCAGTGACCGTAGCGGAACTGGTGCCGGTATACATGGCGCCCACGCTGGCAGCTTCCTGGGACGCGATCAGGGAATAGGAAAAGAAGCCATAGTCGTAGGCTCCGACGAACAGAAAAATATACCAGGGCATCAGCAGCGAAAATTCGATGATGCTGTTGCCGCGACGTTTGGTGGCACCGGCTGGGGCAAATGGAACTCGGCGCATACACCCTGATAGTGCCTGAGTGGCAACTGAATCTCAAGATCGACGATAGTGGACAGGAAAACCCTATCGGAAGTTAGATAGTCAATGTTGTCCAAATCCAGACTGGCTTCAGGGGTCCGGTCGGGCATATAAGAGTGGTATGCGGCTAATCATTTTTCTTGCGGTGACGTTCGTGGCGATGGCGGAGAGCGCGCGGGCGGGAGTGATATACAGCAACTTCGGGCCGGCGGATTCTTTTCACACGGACTCCGGGGCGCCGGTTGACCAGAAGCCCTCCATCTCGTTTATTTCGGCTGTCGATCAGGTACTGAATGAGGTGGATTTCGCAGTGTCGCTGCGAGTAGCAGGTAGTGTGAACCAACTGACGGTGAGGCTGTCGGGGGATACCGGCGGGCATCCGGGCACGTCTGTGGGCACGGGGGTCTTTGACGGTTTATTGAGCGTCACGCCGGGAATTTTTCAGTGGATTCCGGTGACGCAACTGGCACTGTCTGCGGGCACAACGTACTGGATCTCGCTGGAGGCGCCGCAGAACAACGTGATCTGGAACTACAACGACCAGGTAGCCTCAGGAGATTCGCGTTTCATTTCCAACGTCTGGACGGTCCAGGCGGCCGATACGCAGGGTGCGCTGCGGATTATCGGCAGTGACGTGACGGCGACGCCCGAACCAGGGACGTGGGTTTTGCTGGCAAGCGGAATGGTAGCAGCCGCAGGAGTTCGGCGACGCCGGGAGAACTGACAGAATAAAGAGTAATGCTCTGGACTGTTTTTGTAATGATGCTGGTGACCTGGCTGGTGCTGCTGGTGAGCCGGCATACTTTCGGCGGCTGGGCGCATGTGCTGTTTGTTGGAGCAGTGGTGCTGGGCCTGGTACAGATTCTCTGGCGTCGGCGCGTGATTTAGAAGGCACAAATGAAAACGCCCCGGGGCTGGTTGCCCGGGGCGTTCTGTTTTGCAAGCGGAGTTCGACTAGATGATGTCACCGCTCTGGTTGATGCCGTCAAAGATCGAGTTGAAGGCGTTTGCGTTGAACGTGCCGTTGTTGATGGCAAAGTTAGCCGCAACCAGCAACTGGCTGACCGTGTAGGAGGTATTGTTGGTCAGTCCCGCTGCCGCCCCGTTCGAGCCGACGTTGTAAGCCCTGGACCCCGTACCGCCAGTGGACGAGTTGAAGCCAAACTTAGAGCGGGCCGCGACGATGACCGCATCAGTTCCGCCGAGCGTAGTGCTGGTGGTGTAGCTTGCCAGCGCGCCCCCCAGAATCTGGGCGTAAGTTTTCTGCCCGCTGACGTTGAACAGGGTCATGAAGTACGCTGCCACGTTCGCGTTCGTCATGTTAGTCAGATTCGTGGTGCTGTTCACTCCGTAAAGATACGGATAGTTGTTCGCCAGCCAGTTGGCCAGGAGCTTCGAGGTGCCGCCACCATTCAGAATGCTGATGATATATTGGCCGTTCCTGTTGTGCCAGAATCCAATGGTCGCGGTGTCGCCGTGGCCGATGGTCGGCGGCGGAACGTTCGAGATGGTAATGCCACAGGACGAAGTCGCGCCGGCCTGAGTGGTGGCGGAATCGACAACTTTGGCAATGAAACTATAGGTGCCGACAGTGGTTGCCGTGCCGGAGATGAGCCCGGTGGACGGAGCCAGACTCAGGGCTGGCGGCAGTGTACCGCTCAGTATGGAGTAGGTGTAAGCGGGTGTGCCGCCGGTGGCCACGAGCGAAGAACTATAGGCTGAACCGACCTGGCCGGTGGTTGCGCCTGCGCAGGCGAGCGAGAGCGTCCGGGGCACAACGGTGATGGAGCAGCTCTGGCCGGTTCCGGAAGTGGAATGGCCCGCGGAGTCAGTTGCGGTGAAGGTGAACGGGAAGATGGCTGCAGTGGTCGGGGTGCCTGAGATGAGACCAGCTGAGGTAATCGAGAGTCCGGCGGGTAGCGAGCCGCCACTCAGCGCGAAAGTGTAGGAGCCGGTACCGCCGGAGGCAGAGAGTGAAGAACTGTAGGCCGACCCAACCTGTGCGCTGCCGGAAGAGCAAAGGGCGGAGATGGTGGTGGTAACGGGGGCCGGAACTTCGATCAGCAGATTCTGAAAAACATTTCCGCCTGCCGTGGGGTTGTTGGCCAGAGCGTTCGGAACAATCTGAATAAACGCAGCTACAACGCCACTGGTGGGGACATAAGACGCGTTGGCCCGGGCGAGTGCGACCATGCTCTGCGTAGCGCTTGAAGCCGAATGCCCGGAGTCGATAAACCCAGTCATAATGAGCCAGATTGCGTCCTGGACTTCGGCAACCGTACCCTGTTTGTTATTCAGGATGTAGTTCACCATGGAAAAGTTGTCGGGGGGATTGAGCGGATTGTAGATGGCAGGAACAGCTGAAGGACTGGTGTTGTAAATCGGCAGAGCCGTCAGGGGCGAATCGGAGGTGGCGTTCTGGAGGCTGGCATTGAACCATGAGCCACACCACGCCGCATAAGGCTGGTTTGTGATGCTATAGCCCCCGGGGATGCCGGACAGCGTGAGGGTGAAGTAGCCAGTGCCGGACGACGACGGAACACTCGGATTATTGATCGCGGTATTCGAAATAGTCACGGTGGACGGAAGCGTGATGGATTGCGCAATGGCCGGAGCCTGACTGAAAATGCCCGCCACCAGGAGCGGGAGAATGTTGAGTTGTAAAGCCTTCATTTTTAGGTGCCCTCAGCTTGGGCAGAGAAGCAGGAGAAATCCCAAGCAACGAGTAATATACCAAGGTAGAACCCGAGAAGTCATTAACTTTAGTAACAGTACTAAGGGCACAGATAGTACTGTTTCTACCTGCCCGGGCTTGGCGAAAGAACTGCAAAGCGGCGCTTCTGCTGAGCGGGTGTCGGGTCCACAGGTGCCGATATGGAGACAACGCGATCAATGGATTGGAGCGCGACCGGCGACATCACCCGGTAGCCTTTTGCATTTGGATGCAGTCCGTCGTCGGACTGGTCTGCGGGAATCTGTCCGTTGGCGTCGGCCATGGCGGAGTAATAGTCCACGTACGCGAAGCCCTCCTTACGGCAGTACTCTTTTAGCCAGATGTTCACCTGCTGAATAGTGAATGGCGGATGGTTCTTTGTCATCTCAAAGCGCGGGCCTTCAGCCTTGTGGTAATCGCTGACCGGAAGGATGGAGGCGAACAGGACCTTAATTCCGTGGGCTTTGGCAAGCTCACCCATCATGCTGAGATTGTCTTCAACGGCGCCGGCGGGGATGCCTCGCGCGATGTCGTTGGTGCCGGCGAGGATCAGGACCGCCTTGGGTTTCAGGTCGAGTACATCCTGTTTGAAGCGGCCCAGCATTTGGGTGGTTGTCTGGCCGCTGATGCCGCGGTTGACGAAATCGCGACCGGTGAAGTATTCGTTAAGCCGCCAGAAATCCGTGATGGAATCGCCCATAAAGACGACGCGGGGAAGTTTCGTGACGGGCAGGAGTTTGGAGTTGGCGTCAGCGAAACGCTTCAGGTTGTTGGGGTCGGCGTCGCGGGCAGCCGTGGTCCGAACGTTCGCTTCGAGCAGAGCCCCCATGTGGCGTTGCAGACGGTCCTGCGCGTCACGAAGTTCGGTGAACTGGTCGGCCGCGGTTTGGGGGAAGGGATGGGGCCGGGAGAAAGCGTCACTTAACGAGACATAGGCGCGGAGCTGGTTGGAGAACTGCCAGGTGAAGCCCGGGCTTTGCGGGGTGGCAACCAAAGCAGCAAGCGTTTGTTCGGCGGTATGCCGAAGAGCTTCAGAAGCAGCCGGAAGACCCGGAACAGCGGCAGCCGTGGACTCCATCAGTTGCACCGCGCGGGTGGCAAGCTGGGTGGCGGCCTGGGCGTTGAGCAGCGGTTTCGGGGCATCACCCGTCGTTTGAGCGCCAAGGGTGGCGGGAAAGGCAAATGCAGCGAAGGCAAGCAGAATCAGAGGTCGCATGATTACTTTTCGTCTTTCGTCAGCCGGAAGGTCATGGTGCCGATGGTGAACTGCAGGCGGACCTGAAGCTGAACAGGGAGGCGGCGCTCGTCATCCGTCAGCCAGATGTGGAGATGGCCGGGGCGCTTGTAAAGCACATTGTCGAAAATGAAGACTTCATAGCGGATGGTCTTGAACCTGCCGAGCGGGGTCTGGATTTCTTCACGAATCTGGGCGTCGACGCGGGCCAGGACGAACTTTTTGCCGTCGCTGAGAGGGATGCGGACGGTTTTTCCGGCTTCGATGTGGAGGTTACGAAGAACAAAGAGCCCGCCCAGGACGTCGTGCACGCACGGCAGGATATCCACGCTTTGGGTATTGGTGGCGTTTTTGGTGAAATCTTTTTCGAGCCAGGTGGCTTTGCGATTGGCGGCATCAAAGAGAACCCGGGTTTCCCGACTGCGATTGCCTTCATGGGCGGTCAGGAAGGAACTCTGCACACAGGAATTCTGTCCCTGCAGGGAAGTGTAGTCATCTTCGACGCGGAAAAGCCGGGAGACCAGACCGGCGGATTCGATGTGGAAGCGGACTTCGCCTGCCGCTGCCGAGGGGCGAGGAAGGGGCGTGAAAGCGAGGGTGGCCGTGCCGGCCGGGACCAGCCGCCATTCGATGGCGTAGTGCAGAACCTCGTGCGCAGGCGGTGGAGTCTGCGAAAGCGCAAGGGGCGAGGTCAGGGCGATGGCGGCGAGAAGGCTGGCGAAAGTGCCCTGGAACACAGACATGAAGCGTCAGTTTCTCACATTCTGTCCGGTGGGCCGTGTCACGGAACTCAGCTTATCGTATGATGGCGGATTCGGAGAAAACCATGTCGAATTCAAAAGCACAGCACCGCCCCGGAACACTCGCCCTGCACGCCGGACAGGAGCCTGACCCCGCTACAGGCGCGCGGGCGGTTCCGATTTACAGCACAACCAGCTATGTATTCAAAGACACGGACCACGCGGCGAATTTGTTCGCGCTGAAGGAGTTTGGATTCATCTATTCGCGCCTGATGAACCCGACCTGCGATGTGCTGGAAAAGCGCATGGCTGCACTGGAGGGCGGTGCCGGAGCGCTGGCTTTCGCGAGCGGACAGGCTGCGACTACCGCTGCGATTCTCACGATTGCGCATTCCGGGCACAATATTGTCTCGTCGACCAGCCTCTATGGCGGAACCTGGACGCTGTTCACCCAAACGCTGCGACTGCTGGGGGTTGAGGTTCGTTTCTTTAACCCGGACCATCCGGAAGAGATCCACAAGCTGGTAGACGCGAACACGCGGATTGTGTTTCTGGAATCCATCGGAAATCCAAAGAACGACGTGCCGGACTTTGAGGCGATCACGGGAATTGCGCATTCACACGGGTTACCGGTGCTGATGGACAACACCGTGCTGACGCCTGCGCTTTTCAGGCCGTTCGACCATGGTGTCGACATCGCTATTTATTCTGCAACGAAGTTTCTGGGCGGCCACGGCGTCCATGTCGGCGGAATTGTAGTGGACAGCGGGAAGTTCCCCTGGATGGCGGAACCCGCGAAGTGGCCGGAATTTACTGCTCCCGATCCGTCCTACCACGGAATGGTATTCGCGGAAGCGCTGGCGCCGATCGGGAATATCGCCTACATCATTCATATGCGGACACACTGGCTGCGGGACACGGGCGGCGCAATGAGTCCGCATGCGGCATTCCTGTTCCTGCTGGGTATTGAAACGCTGCATCTGCGGATGGAGCGGCACACAGCGAATGCACAGGCGTTTGCGGAATGGCTGACGGGGCATCCGGCGGTGGAGTGGGTGAATTATCCGGGCTTGCCGCAGCATCCGCACCATGAAAATGCGAAGCGGTACGTGCCGGGCGGGCCTGGCGCAATTGTCGGCTTCGGAATCAAGGGTGGAAAGGCGGCGGGCGTGAAGATGATCAACAACGTCAAGCTCGCCAGCCACCTGGCGAACCTGGGGGATGCCAAAACGCTGGTGATTCACCCGGCATCGACCACCCATCAGCAGCTGACCGAAGAGGAACAGGTGCAGGCGGGCGTGCGGCCTGAGTATATCCGGGTGTCCGTGGGAATTGAGGACATTGAGGACATCAAGGCAGACTTCGATCAGGCTCTGGCGGCTTCACAGGCCTGAAATGCCGCGAGACTGAAACATTCGGGGGGGCGGGCGACACAAAATGAGCGTCCGGTAGAATAGAGTTGTGGGCTTCTAATGCCCTGGAGTGGCACTCTGAGTGCAACTACGAATCGCGAGACGATCCGCCCTGCCTGAGACTGAATGAATAACGAACAAAAATATCTGGTACCTTCGCCCGACGCAAACATGGGAATGAGTGCGAATGTGGAGAGGGTTGCGTTCTACCAGCCACCAAACGGCGAGGCGGAACCGGGAGGCAATGCGCTTCCGATTGCGCACTATATCTGGATGCTCAGCCGCCACAAATGGCGACTGTTGCTGTTTGTGGCGATTGCCGTGGCGTCAACCATTGTTGTTTCGAGCCGTTTGACTCCCTACTATGAGTCCACGGCGACAATCGACGTGGACCGTATGGCACCAAATGCGGTGATCGGGCAGGAAGCGAATACTGCCCGGGCGATGTCGTCCAGTGATTCGGACATCTATCTGTC
>JBBQDH010000029.1:0-35223 GCA_038319515.1 Bryobacterales bacterium | reverse complement strand
GTACGGATACTTCCCTGCCCCACCATGGTGGCGTAGTTGATGGAAACCGGCGTCCTGGCAACGGAATCAAGAAACGGGGCGAGGGGCAACGCGGAACTGCCGTCTGGCCCGCCCACGATGGTGGTGACACCTTCCCGCAGGTAGTTCTCCGCAGTGGGTACCCGCAGAAGCCCGCGGTCACCGTGCGAATGAATGTCAATGAAGCCTGGAGCCACCACCATCCCGCGCGCGTCGATTCTCAGGCCGGCAGTCGCGCCTGGCAGGTTGCCCAAAGCAGCTATCGTATCGCCACGGATGCCGATGTCACCGAGAAACCAGGGCCCGCCGGTTCCATCAATGATGCGTGCCCCGGTGATCAGCACATCGAACTGTTTGGTCTGGCCATGCACCAGCGCGGCAAACAGGAAAAACGGGGCGAGTCTCAAGCTATTTCCCCAGGTATTTTTCGAGGTCCGGATGCAACAGCGCTTTAATCTCCGGCTTGTCCAGATCGGACTTCGTGATCACAACGGCAGTCAGGTCAATCTGTTTATTGGGAGTCTTCCCGGCCAGCTTGTCGGTAACAGCCCGCACCGCTTCGAAGCCCATTTTAAAGGGATCCTGTACCACCAGCGCATCAATCACACCAGCATTCAGATCTTCCACCACTCCGTCGCTCGAATCGAAACCGACGAACCTGAGCTTGCCCTGCAGGCCACGGGATTTCACGGCCTGCGAGGTCCCGACCGAACTCGGCTCGGAGGAAGCGAAGATACCGTCGAGATCGGGATGAGCGGTCAGAATATTCTCCGCAGCCGACATGGCTTTGGCACGGTTTGACATACTGTACTGCTCAGCCACCAGCTGGATGCCGGGGAACTCTTTCGCCAACGCCTCTTTAAAACCACCTTCGCGGTCCATGGTGGAAGCGCTGCCGGGGGCATTCTGGATCATGGCGGCTTTGCCTTTGCCATGTAAAAGCTCACCCAGTTTGCGTGCGCCCAGCTTGCCCGCTTCGAAGTTGTTCGTGGCTACGAACGACACATAGTTGGTGGAATCGACGCCGGAATCGAAGACGACAACAGGGATCTTCTCGCGTGCCGCGCGGTCCAGCGAGCCATTGAGAATCGTCTTGTCAGCGGCCGCCACCACGACGCCATCGACGTGGCGGTTCAGCATGGAATCGAGTATTTCCAATTGACGGCTATAGTCGGTTTCATTGGGAGGGCCGTCCCACATGATCTCGGCGTGAAACTCCCGCCCGGCGGCGACGGCACCCGCATGGACGGACTGCCAGAAGAGGTGGGCGGTGCCTTTCGGGATGACGGCAATGCGGGTCTGCTGTTGCCGGTTGCAGGAGATTGCGAGCAGGGCGACTGCAGCCAGGCAGCAGCGCTTACATCGCACACCAACCTCCATCGATCAGAATGTCAGTACCGGTGATAAATCCGGCATCATCGCCACAGAGGAACACGGCCAGCGCGCCGATTTCTTCGACCTTGCCCCAGCGGCCGACGGGGATTTTCGAAATAAACTGGGCGTTTAATTCCGGATTTTGCATAATTGGCGTGTTCATCTCTGTCGCAAACGGGCCCGGGCTGATGCCGTTGACAGTGATGCCTTCCGTAGCCAGTTCGAGGGCCAGCGCCTTCGTCAAGCCGAGCAGCGCGAACTTCGTGGACGAATAGAGGGTGCGTTGCGGCATGGACACATGCGCCATGATCGACGTCATATTGATGATCCGGCCATAGCCTGCACCCTTCATGTGCGGCACGAAAGACCGGCACATCAAAAAGACGCTGGTGACGTTGGTGTTCTGCACGCCCATCCACTCATCCAGGGTGAAGTCGGTAATGCTTTTGCGCAGGTTGGTGCCGGCGTTGTTGATCAGGATTTGAACCTTGCCAACCCTGGCGATCACCTGCTGTTCGAGCGCGAGAACGTCGGCTTCCCGGCTGATATCGGCGGTGAAGACGTCGGCGGTGCCGCCCGCTTCAGCGACCTCGGCGGCAACGCTCTCCAATTTCTCTTTGTCGCGGGCGATGAGGACCAGGTGAGCCCCCTGTTTGGCCAGTGCGACAGCCATGGCGCGGCCAAGACCCTTACTTGCACCTGTGATCAGGGCGTTGCGACCTTTTAATCCGGTATTGTTCACGTCGGCATTGTAACAACCCAAAATTGCGCGCGGGTCCGACGGCGCTGTTCAGTTAGTTCGTTCGGTTAACATAGGACGAAGCAAAACCTGATGAGAGAACTGCAGATTCTATCCCCCGATGGCAAGAGCCGAGTGATGCAGATGGAGGGCGACCGAATCACACTCGGTCGGTCGAGCGCTGCGGAATTGTGTTTCCCTGACGACACCGGGCTTTCCCGCCAGCACCTTTCCTTCGAACGCGAGGGTGAAGTCTGGTTCCTTCACGACCTGAACAGTAAGAACGGCACCATTTTGAACGGGGCAAAGCTGGCGGAGCGGACGCTGCTGAAATCGGGCGACCGCGTGACGGCCGGGCACCTGATCATGGTTTATGACGGTGCCACTACCCATATTTCGAAACCGGTGGTGATTTTTGACCCGGGTGAGGCGGAAGCCGAAGAGAACACCAGTTCCTCCACGGTGATCACGAACCTGCAAGGCGTGATCGCGCCGGATAAGAATGAGAATTCCGGCATCGCAGCGGCGCAGGTTTCGGCCCTGATTCGCGCCGGCAACGAACTGGCGAACCATCGCCCCTTACCAGAGCTGTTCCGCTTCATTCTGGACCTTGCGATTCAGGCCGTGAAAGCCGACCGGGGCGTGCTGCTGACGCTGGAAGACGGTGAACTGGTGGTCCGCGCCAACAAGGGCGAAGGGTTCCGCATCAGTTCGGCGGTCCGCGACCGTGTGCTGAACAGCGGCTCATCTGTGCTGGTGCGGGACACGTCAATCGACGACGCGTTTAAAGAGCGGCGCAGCATTGTGGAGCAGAACATCCGGACGCTGATGGCGGTGCCGCTGCAGACGCGGGATCAGATCATCGGAATCATTTATGTTGATTCGCCTTCTCTGCTGCGTGAGTTCGCAAAAGACGACCTGAGCGTGCTGACGGTGATGGCGAACGTTGCTGCCATTCGAATTGAACAGACGCGGTTTGCGGAGATCGAGCAGGTGAGGCAGTTGCTGGCGCGTGATCTGGAGCAGGCGGCGGAAATTCAGAAGCGCTTCCTGCCGGGCGTCGCACCGACTATCCGCGGATTGGATCTGGCGGGCCACAACGCGGCTTGCCGTACGGTGGGCGGCGATTACTACGACTTCTTCCCCTACGAAGCCGGCCGCGTAGCCATGGTGCTGGGCGACGTTTCCGGTAAGGGCATGCCTGCGTCGCTGCTGATGATGGGTTTGCAGGCGCGGGTGGAAGTGCTGATTGAAGAGCCCAAAGACCTGGCGCAGGTGATGACGAAGCTGAACCGCATCACTTCCGCCAATTGCCCTTCGAACCGCTTTATCAGCCTGTTCTTCTGCATTTTGGATGGCGATACCGGCGAACTGACATTCTGCAACGCGGGCCACAATCCTCCGCTGGTGATTCGTGCAAACGGCGAGTGGGAACAATTAAAAGGCGGCGGGCCGGTGATCGGGATTCTGCCTTCCATTGAGTATCAGGAATACCGGCTTCACATGGAAGCGGGGGATACGCTGGCGATTTATTCAGACGGCGTGACGGAAGCGGAGGATCCCGACAGCGAAGAGTTTGAAGTGGAACGTCTGGTCGAGGCGATTGCAAAGAGCCGACATCTCTCAGCCTCACAGATTGTGGCGGACGTCAACAAGGCCGTGGCGGACTTCACCCGCGGCGCGCCACAATCTGACGACATCACGCTGATTATTGCGAGGCGCGTTTCTCAATGAGAAACGCTCAGTGAGAAATGCGCAGTGAGAAACCCCCAATGAGACTGGCGGTCCTGGGCCTTGGATACATGGGCGCCACGCATCTAAGTGCATGGAAGAAGGTGCCGGGCGTGACCCTGGCCGCCGTGATGAGTTCCGATGAACGGAAGCTCTCCGGCGACCTGACCGCGATTGAGGGGAACCTTGGAAATTCGGGCGAGATGCTCGATTTTTCTGCTGTGCGTAAGCATCGGACCGTGGAAGCCGCGCTGGCGGATCAGGATATCGATGCCGTCGATATCTGCCTGCCAACCGATCTGCATTCTTCGGTGGCGATTGCTGCCCTGCGCGCCGGAAAACATGTACTGGTGGAAAAGCCCATCGCGCTGACTGGTGCGGAGGCGGATGCAGTGGTACGCGAAGCCGAGCTGGCCGGACGGATTCTGATGGCGGGGCAGGTGCTGCGGTTCATTCCGGCTTACAGGCTTCTGACCGAACATTTGAAGACTGCCGGGCCGCTGCGGAGCGGATTCTTTCGGCGGCGCTGTTCGGCGCCTGCATGGAGCCGGTGGCTGGCGGATCCGTCGAGAAGCGGCGGGGGCGTCTTCGACCTGTTGATCCACGATGTGGATTTCTGCATTTCTGTGTGGGGTATGCCGCGTTCGGTGCGCGCAACAGGTTTTGAAGATCTCGCCGCGGGTGTCGACATCATTCATGCAGAACTGGAGTACCCGGGCATCGGACCGGTCGTGATCACCGGCGGCTGGCACCACCCTAAGTCGTATCCGTTTTCCATGGAGTTTACTGTGGTTGCGGAGCACGCCACCTTCGAATGGTCTTTTGGGGCGCCGGACCTGCGGGAGTATAAGGCAGACGGGACCGCCGTGATGCACGAACTGCCCGCGAGTGACGTGTTTGCCGCAGAGCTGACTTATTTCGCGGACTGCGTGCAGAACAACCGGAAGCCCGGGTTCTGTCCACCGGAACAATCCGCACAGGCCGTGTCACTGATGCGCCTGATGCTGAAATCCCGCAGCGAAACCCGATACAAAACAGGAGAAACACTTTATGTCTGACATGCAACCCCTTGAAACCGGAGTGATGTTTTGGGCAGGCCGGAACCCTGCGGAAACGCTGGCGGAATTGACTGCTCTTGGCGTTCGCTGCGGCCAACTGGCGCTGCCGGGAGATCTGGACCTGAGCTGCGTGGGTGCCTGGCGCGAAGCGCTGCAGGCGGCGAATTTTACGGTCTATACGGTCTTTGCCACGTTTACCGGGGAAGACTACGCCGATAAGCCGACCGTGGTGCGGACTGTGGGGTTCACTCCGCCCGCCACCCGGGCCGAACGGGAAAAGCGCACCTGTGACGTCAGTGATTTTGCGAAGGCACTGGGCGCACCTGCTCTGGCCACTCACGTGGGCTGTGTGCCGGAGGATTCGACCGACCGGGACCACATCGCGGTGCGCGAAATGGTGCGGCGGATCTGTGACTACGCTGCGGCCAACGGGCAGAAATTAGCCCTGGAAACGGGTCAGGAGAGCGCTCCTGTGCTGCTCGACTTCATGCTGGGCGTGAACCGCCCCAATCTGGGCATCAATTTCGATCCGGCGAACATGATTTTATATGGCACTGGTGACCCGATCGAGGCCCTGGGAGTGCTGGGCGAACATGTGATTTCCGTCCATGCCAAAGATGGCGACTGGCCGCCCGCGGATCAGCCCCAGGCTCTCGGGACAGAACGGAGGCTGGGCACGGGCTCGGTCGGGATGGAGCGATTCCTGCGGCAGTTGGTGAAGATTGGTTACACCGGGCCCCTGGCGGTGGAACGCGAAGCTCCGGACCATGCGGAGCGAATGCGGGATCTGAAGACCGGCATCGAACTTCTGGCGACAGTGAAAGCGGCGATCTAAGGCGATCTGAAAGGACAGACTTTGAGGAACTTCATCGGGGGACGCCGACAATACCAATTGATGTCCCGGATTTTTGTACCCATGCGCTACAGCCGCCACGTTATCATTAGGTGCTTCATGCGATATCTAAGCGCGATCTTATTGTGTTTTGTCCCGCAGTTGTTCGGCGCGACCTTCGGAACGGTGGTAGCCCCCACCGTCGGCTCGGCGTACTCAGATATCGTGCTGGATGAAGCGCGGACCCGGCTCTATCTGGTCAACACGACGCTAAACCGGATCGACATCTATAACTACCGAACCCGTGCATTCCTCGCGCCGATTACGACGGACACGCAGCCGGTTTCGGCGGCGCTGTCGCGAGATGGCCGCTTTCTGTACGTCACGGCCTACCAACCGCCGATTCTGGATATCATCGACTTGAACCTGGGCCAGATACCGGTGAACGGACGAATCCCGATGCCGGCGAATCCGGAAGGTGTGGCGGTGGGCGCGGATGGCAGAGTGCTGATCACAGCCATTCCGTCAGTCGGCAACGCGAACAGCCTGCTGATCTACGACCCCGCACCGAACGCGGCAAATCCAATTGCGAATGTACCTGTGGTTCCCCCTGCCGCGACTCCGCCTGTTCTGCCTACACCCTCCGGACGGATTTACAATTCCTACCGCAGCCGCCTGCTGGCGACTCCCGACGGCAAGTGGATCATCGGACTGAATGGCCTGGCAGCAAACATGAAGACCGTTTTTGTTTACGAAACGGTATCCGGCACCGTATTGCGAAGCCGAACGGTGACTAACCTGTCGACGGCTCTTTCCGTGAATGCGGATGCCACAAAGTTCATGGCCGGCGGGACGTTGTTCGACGGCAGGACGCTCCAGGTGATAGCCCAGGAAAACACAGCCAATGCGCCATTTACCTTTTTCGGCGCCCAGAATGGCACGGCTGTGTTTAACGCACAGCAGAACCAGGGTGGCAGTGTCTTCGCACCGGATGGCTCAGCAATTTACGCTGCATTTAATACCGCACCGCTGCTGGCGGCGCGCCCGAACATCACCGAACTGATGGTGAACGACCCGGACAACCTGCTCATCACCATGGGATTGCAGATGCCGGAGAACCTGGCAGGCAAGATGGTGATTGAATCGACCGGTGCCAACGTCTATGCCATTTCGGATTCCGGCTTTATCATTCTGCCGGTGAGCACCATCGCCCAATCGCCCCTCGCGGTTCCGCAAAATCTCTCCGTGCTGCTGACGAACGACTTGTGCGGCGTTTTCAAGGGAATTACGGCGGTGGATAATTTTGACAATGCGGGGCGGGGACGGTTCACCGTGAACCTGACCGCACTACCGAATTTCGGGGCCATTGGTGGACCAGGGCAGCCGCCGCAGCCAGCGGTAAACGTGCCGGCCCCCACGCTGACGGTTTCGAATACCGGGGCAACACCTGCGGTCACTTTCCGCTACAACGCGGCGAATGCCATCAGCCCGGGAACTGCGGGGCCCGTGAATTACATTGTGAGTTCGCCGGAAGCCATCAATATTCCTGCGACAATTCACGTCTACCAGAACAACCGCGACTCCATCACAGTGGGCACTGTGGTGCCGGTTGGCATTGGTGCCACCACCACGGAGGGCCTCACCGATATCCTTCTCGACAACGCGAGGCAGCGGATCTACATTGCCAATTCGGGCCTGAACCGGCTGGAAGTCTTCGACATCAAAACACAGAAGTTCCTCAACCCCATCAAAGTGGGTCAGTTACCGCACCAGATGGCGCTTGGTATGGACGGGATTACGCTGTACGTCGCGAACACGGGCGGCGAGTCGGTTTCGATTGTCGACCTGGTGAAGGGTGTCCAGACCGGTCGGGTGGTCTTCCCTGCATTCCCGTTTAACGCGTCTGTCGGGATTACGAACCCGGTGGCCATCGTGGTGACCGGACGTGGACCACAATTCATCACATCTGACGGAGTCTGGTGGAAAATCGACAGCACCGGACAGGCGATTCCGCGCACACTGAACGCGAGTATTTTCGGCGTGGCACGCGGTATCCCCGGCGGCAACCCGGCGCTGTGGAGCATGGCGGCGACTCCAGGCGGGGAATTCGTGCTGGTTGTGAACGGCGGAGGCGTTGGCTTCCTCTACGACTACACGGTTGACGATTTTGTGCTCACGAAGCAGGTTCTGCAGGGTATTGCAGGTTATATCGGCCCGCTGACCGCAGGGCCGCAGGGCCGTTATTACTCCGTTGGCGGTACGATTCTGAACGCATCGCTGACTCCGGTGCAGGGAAGCACCAACGGACTTTCCGCGAATAACCGGCTGGTTCCGGCGGTGGCTGCAATTTCGGCCAGCCAGGTCGCTCTCTTCACCCTGCCGGCTCGCGCCAACGGGAACGTGGCTGTGCCGGATGCCGGTTTGTTGGAATTGTACGACCCCACTACCGGACTTATTACTGGAAATGGCGCGACGCTCGAGGGACCCGCCGCGACAGCTAATGGAATGGGCCGGATTACCACATTTTCCCGGATGCTCGCCTATGATGCGACCGCCTCCACCGCGTATGTACTGACCACAACAGGTTTGTCGATTGTCAAAGTCAATCAGGGTCCCGCACCGGCAGTGCTGCGCCCGACCGTGAACGTCGGGGGGGTAGTGAGCGCCGCCGACAACTCCGCGAACCTGGCGCCGGGACAGATCTTCGCGATCATGGGCAGGAACTTCGGCACTTCTCAGACCGCCACGCCTCCGCTGCCGAACCTGCTGGGCGGTCTGTGCGTCACGCTGAACAACCAGCTCATTCCCCTGAATATGACCTCTGCGAGTCAGATCAACGCACAAATTCCCGTCACGCTGGCGGCTGGCCGCTACCCGCTGGTGATTCGGTCCATTGACAACTCGGCGATATCGGTGCCCACTACCATAACGGTTTCAAAGTACGCACCGGCGGTGGTGGTATCAAGCGACGGCCAGGCCGCGATCATGCACAAGAACGGGCAGCTTGTGAACCAGAGCAAGCCGGCCCAGCGGGATGAAACACTGACAATTTACGCGCTGGGAATGGGCGTGACGCACGGCGGTGCGGTGACGACCGGTAATGTCGCACCCACCAGCCCGCTCGCCGTGACGGATGCCGTACAGGTCTTTTTCGGTAACCCGCTGTACAGGCAATCCGCGATGATCGTCCGCTCCAGCACGCTGGTGCCGGGTATGATCGGGGTGGCGCAAATCACGATTACGGTACCGGGCTTCCATGGCAAAGGTTCGGCGCTGCCCGTGACCGTCAAAATCGGGGGAGTCAGCAGTTCCACCACCGGGGCACTGGCACCTCACGTTTCGGTGAACTAAAGGGAAGGCGGGTGGTGTGTTTCTGTTTCCTTTTGTTACAGTCCCGCCCCAAAACGGTACCGTAACGAAGCGAAGCCAGGCTATTTGGGCTACTCCGTACCGTTGATCCTTTTTTTGTAGGAGAATATAAGGAGTCAATAGTATGCGATTTCTGGCACTTGCCCTCGCCTCTCTCACCCTGATCTCCTGCAATCGGGATCCCAATTATCTTAAGCAGAAGTACGTCGACAGCGGTAAGAAGTATTATGATGCGGGCCGCTATCGGGAAGCCTCCATCATGTACCGCAAGGCGATCGAAAAAGATCGTCGTTATGGCGAAGCTTACTATCGGCTGGCACTCACAGACCTGAAATCGGATCATGTAGCGAACGCGGTGCCCGCGCTGCGACGCGCCGTCGAACTGCTGACGCCAGGTACGGCGGATTCGGACGATGCCATTCTGAAGCTTTCGGAAATCATGGTCGTTGCTGCGCAATCGCAGGAGCGGAACGAGCCCATCATCAAAGACGTAACCGACTACACGGCAGGGTTGCTGAAGCGGAATCCAAATTCCTGGCAGGGCCACAAGCTGGCTGGCGATCTGAACATGCTGGACACGGTTGCCAAGTATCGCAAGAATCTGGGACAGGAAGCGAAGGCCGCACTGGGCAAGGCTATCGGTGAGTATCGAACGGCGCTGACGGCCAAACCGGGCGACTATGTGATCACGCTGGCGCTGGGCCGCACCCTGGTGCTGGATGGCGAGACCGCTGAGGCGGAAAGCCTGTTCAAATCACTGGTCGAAAAAGACAAAAAGAATCTGACCGGCATGTACGACCTTTACCGTCTGTACATCGGACTGCGGCGCTTCCCGGAGGCAGAAACCCTGCTGAAGACCGGGATCAAAGACAACCCGAAGGACACTCAGCTTCGTTTGGAACTCGCCCGCTTCTACTTCGCGACAAACAACAAAGACAGCCTGCTGGCGTTACTGAGTCAGATGAAGGCGAACCTGAAGGATTTCCCCCAGGCATTCATGCAATCGGGCGACTTCTTCCTGCGGGTGAACCAGTTCGACGAAGCGGTTAAGCAGTACGAGGAAGGCATCAAGAAAGACCCCGGCCAGAAGAATTCGTACCTGAAGCACGAGATTGAAGCTTATGTTCGCCAGAATAAGCTGGATCTGGCCAAGGCGAAGAATGAAGAGATTCTGAAAAGCGACCCGAAGGACCCGGAAGCGCGGGGCCTGAAGGCGACCTTCCTGCTGGACAAGGGTGAGATCACGCAGGCGTTGACGGAACTGCAGTCTGTGGTGACGGCGAAGCCCAATAACTTTGTGGCTCGGTTCAACCTTGGTCGCGCGCACTTTGCCCGCGGCGAGTATGAACAGGCCCGGCAGGAATTCGACAAAGCCATTGAACTTCGGCCCGATTATCTGCCTGCCCGTTTGGCTCAGACGCAGGTTGCACTGCTTCGCGGCGACTTTGAATCTGCGGTGCGCTTCTCTGATGAAATTCTGCGTGTCAATGCGAACAACGTGCAGGGACGGGTGATGAAAGCGGCTGCACTGCAGAGAATGCAGAAGTTTGGCGATGCCCGCGCTTTGCTGATGCCCATCATCCAGGCCAACCCCAATCAGGTGGAAGCCCTGCTGGAACTTGCAGTGCTGGATTTGAATGAACGCAAGAACAAGGAAGCAATCGAATACTTCCAGCGCGCCTACCAGGCGGCTCCGGCCAACATCCGGGGTCTTCTTGGCATGTCCAAAGCCTATCTGGCCGATGGACAAGCGGAAAAGTCCATTGAAGTAGTCAAAGCGGAAGCACTGAAATATCCGGAGCGGCAGGATTTGCTCCGCGAACTGGGCAACGCGCAGATGGCCGCCGGTCACTTTGATGAAGCCGTGGCCAGCTACCAGAACCTGCTTTCGAAGGCGAAAGATCCGCGCCTGCAATCAGACGTCTGGAGCCGCATCGCCCAGTCCTATCGGTATAAGGGTGATGTGCAGCACGCCGTTGAGGCGCTCGAAAAGGCGCATCAGGGCTTGCCGGACAACAGCAATATCCTGACTAATCTTGCCATGCTCTATGAGGAAATCGGCAAGAATGACATTGCCCGCAAGAACTATGAACTGGCCATTAAGCTTGATGCCAATAACGCATACGCGCTGAACAATCTGGCGTATCTGATCTCCGAATCGAATGGCGACCTCAATCTCGCCCTCACCTATGCGCAGACGGCGAAGCAGAAATTGCCGAACTTCTCTGAGATCTCCGACACCCTCGGCTGGATCTACCTGAAGAAGAACCTGACGGACAGTGCGATTGACCAGTTCAAGAACCTGGTGATTCAGGCTCCGCAGAATGCGGTTTACCACTACCATTACGCGATGGCGCTCAACCAGAAGGGTGATCGTGACAACGCCCGGAAGGAATGCCAGGCAGCGCTGGCGAACCGGCCCACCAAGGCCCAGGAAAACGATATTCGCCAGTTGATGTCGAAGATTGGTTAATTTCAGACCGGGAACAATTAAAAAAGGGGTATCCTGACCACTGGTCAGGATACCCCTTTTTACATGCAGCCGGGAAATACTAGCGGGCGTGGAAGCGCGCTTCCACTTCTTTCCAGTTCACAATGCTCCAGAACGCACCGATGTAGTCCGGACGACGATTCTGGTAGTTCAGGTAGTAGGCATGTTCCCAAACGTCGAGTCCCATCACGACCGCCTTGCCTTCCATGATCGGGGTGTCCTGGTTCGGCGTGGAAGTAACTTCGAGCTTGCCACCAACCTTAATCAGCCAGGCCCAGCCGGAGCCGAACCGTGTGGTGGCAGCGGCATTGAACTTTTCCTTCAGGCCGGCCAGGCTGCCAAAAGAAGCATCAATCGCTGCGGCCAGTTCACCGGAAGGCGCGCCGGATTCGGCAGCCGGAGCGAGGATCGTCCAGAACATCGAGTGGTTGGCGTGCCCGCCTCCATTGTTGCGAACGGCAGTCTTGATGGCGTCCGGCACGATCGCCAGATTGTTCGCCAACAGTTCTTCCAGGCTCTTACCGGCCAGTTCAGGGGCCGATTCGAGCGCCTTATTCAAATTGGTCACGTAGGCATTGTGGTGCTTGCCGTGGTGGATTTCCATCGTCAGTTTGTCGATGAAGGGTTCGAGGGCGTCAGTGGCGTAGGGCAGTTGCGGAAGTGTAAAAGCCATAATTTTCTCCTTTTTCTCCTTGGAAAGATGCGATTTTAGAAAGCTCGTGATTCAAACGCGTCGGCGAGCCGGAACATGCTCTGCTCGTCGAAATGGTTACACAGAATCTGCAGGCCAACGGGAAGGCCATCCCCGGTGACTCCGCAGGGTACACTCATGCACGGAATACCGGCCAGGCTGCCCGTGATGGTGTAGATATCGGAAAGATACATTTGCAGCGGGTCATTGATCTTTTCACCTATCTTGAACGCAGGGGACGGGGAAACCGGCGCCACAATGGCGTCGACCGAAGCGAAAGCGCGCGTGAAATCGCGGGCGATCAGCGCGCGCACCTTCTGGGCTTTGACGTAGTACGCATCATAGTACCCATGACTTAGCACGTAGGTGCCCAGCATGATGCGGCGCTTCACTTCATCGCCGAAACCTTCGCCCCGGGTATTCTGGTACATGGCGCTCAGGGTGTCTGATTTCGCGGATCGCATGTTGCAGCGAATGCCGTAGCGAACGCCGTCGTACCGTGCCAGATTCGAACTGGCTTCCGCGCAGCTGATGATGTAGTACGCCGCAACGGCATAGTCGGTGGAAGGCAGGCTGATTTCCTGTACCTCACACCCCAGGGACTCCAGATCGCGGACAGAACGGTTGATCAGGTCCGCAGTCTCCCCCGTCGCGTGCTTCATGTATTCGACTGGCAAACCGAGTTTCATGCCACGTACGTCGCGGGTCAGGTGTGCAGTGTAGTTGGGGACAGGCGCATCGGCACAGGTGGAATCCAGCGGATCCCGACCGGCCATCACTTCCAGCACCGTCGCCGAATCCCGCACGTTGCGGGCAAACGGTGCCACGTGATCGAGCGAGCTGGCATAAGCTACCAGACCATACCGGGAAACGCGTCCATAGGTCGGCGTGACCCCGACAATACCGCAGAAAGAGGCGGGTTGCCGCACGGAACCACCGGTGTCGGACCCGAGCGAGACAACCGCCGTACCCTGCGCAACCACGGCTGCCGAGCCGCCGCTCGATCCGCCGGGCACACGATCCAGGGCAACCGGATTCCGAACGGGCCCGAAGGCACTGTTCTCGTTCGAGGAACCCATGGCGAACTCGTCGCAGTTCGTCTTCCCAATAATGATTCCGCCCGCCGCTTCGATCCGCTCAATCGCGGTGGCGTCATACGGCGGGATGTAATTCGCAAGGATCTTCGATGCGCAGGTTGTCCGGACGCCCTTCGTCAGAATGACGTCTTTGACAGCGACCGGAACGCCGCCCAGCGGGCCGGGGTCGTGTCCGGCGGCAATGCGGTCATCCACACGCTCCGCAGCGGCCAATGCCCGTTCGGGGCAAAATAAAACGTACGCGTTCGTCTTCGGATTTTCGCGTTCCGCGAACTCCAGAACTGAACGTGTCAGTTCCACAGCGCTGAAGTCCTTCTTCTTCAGGCCTTCGTGGATGGAAGTGATGGTCAGCAGAGGCAGATCGTTCATCGTTCGATCACCCGGGGAACCTTGAAGTATCCGGCACCGGAGATGGCCGCGTTGGCGACCGCCAGCTCATTGCCGACCGGGGCACGCTCTACATCGGGCCGCAGCGTGGCAGTCTCTGCCGCGGGATATAGCACTTGCAACATGGGCGCAATGCCCTCGGTATCAATGGCCGCCAACTGGTCCATCAGTTCGAGAATCCCGCCCAGATCGTCCACCATTCGGACCACTTCCTGTTCAGACAGGCTCAGATTGGCGAGATTGGCGACGTATCGGACGTCTGTTTCGGTCAGCTTCAATTTCCGGGTTTCCTTTTAGGCGGTTTCACGGCGACGGGCATTGCGATAAATACGACGCATGCCGGGATCCTGAATGGCGAGGGAATCGTCTTCTGACAGCGCCGGATTGACGAGAGCTGGCACCGTGGCCCGTCCGGCTTCGCGGCGCAGCGGCATGACGCGGAATTCAATATCGTTGACCAGATCCGGACCGATTGCCTTACGGAGATTCTGCATGATTTGGTAGCGCAGGCCCCACAGGTTCTTACGCCAGATTTCATCTTCAACTTCAACGATCAGTTTATCGCGGACGAGTTTGACGGCCTGGGTGCGGTCGGCAAGGCGTTTTCCGACAGCTTTTTTCCAGGCACCGCAGGCGATGCGTTCACCTGAAATCAGGTCTGAAACGGCACTCCACTTTGCGATAATCCGGCTGGCCTGGTCCATAGCGGGAGCGGTCATGATGATAGCAGAGAGGAGGGAAGATAATACAGCGCGTTGCCCGGCAAATTGTCGGGCAACGCACGTCGGAACGGGAAACTACTGAACCTTAACGAAAATGATGGCGAAGGTGTAGAGCGCCAGGGATTCGATGAGAACCAGACCAAGAATCAGCGCGAACCGGATGGCCGGTGCAGCCGCCGGATTGCGAGCCATGCCTTCGGCAGCGCCAGCAACAGCCTTGCCCTGAGCCAGTGCGCAGAGGCCGGAAGCGATCGCCATGGAGAAGCCGGCGGTCACTGCAACCCACTGGTTGCTGCCTGCTGCTGCCGAGCCGCCACCCTGGGCGAACATCGGAACCGCGAGGAACATCATCGCGATCATGAGGAAATACATCTTTGTCTTCATTTGTTTGTTACTCCTTTTTATAAGAATCGTTCTCCGGAGGTGGTTGCGTTCCTCGCCTGGGGGCGGGAGGCCTCACGCGGAAAACGGCATGATGCCGAATGGAAATTTTAGTGTTCTTCCGCCACGGCGCCGGCCACGTACATCATCGTCAGCAGCACGAAGATATAAGCCTGCAGCATGGAAACGAAAACGTGCAGTCCCATGAATACAACCGGGACGAAAAGATAGGTCAGGCTCAGGAACACCAGCGTCACCTGTTCGCCCGCATACATGTTGGCGAACAGACGGATGGTGAGGGAAAGCGGTCGTGCCAGATGGCTGATAATTTCGATGGGGATCATCAGCGGCGCCATGGCCGGAATGGGCCCGAGGAACTGCTTCAGGTACGTCCCCGGATGCTTCTTAAACCCGATCACGTTGTAGTAAAGAAAGGCAAGTAAAGCGCAACCCGCCGGAACGTACACGGTCTGCGTGGGGCTCATGAAGCCTGGGACGATCCCCAGCAGGTTCGAGAGCAGCAGAAAGATAAAGAGCGTTTCGAAGACCAGAACGTGTTCATGGGCGTCGTGATGACCGACCTGATCGTCCGCCTGCTCCTTGATGAAGCCATGCACCAGTTCCATGGTGTGTTGCAGCTTGCCTGGTTTCGAAACCGACAACTGGCTGCGGAGAACCAGGAACAGCAGGACCATGAGGACCGCCACCAGAATCTGCATCACGATGTGATCGGCCCAGGGCTCTTTCGGATCTGCGGCCGTGATGTGAAACAGAGCAAGAATGCCATTGCCGGGTCCGGCGAGATAATGGTTGAAAAACTGAGCCAGCAGGGTTTCGTGGGTCATGCGTTTAAAGTTTGAGGGTCACCAGTTCGTAGACGATTTCGGCGATCACGGCACCGGGGCAAATCATGAGGCCCCAGAAGGCCGCAACGGAACTGAACCCGGAAACGTTTAGTATAACAAGTGCGCATAAAAGCAGCCCGCTGAACTGGATGAAGACCCAGGCGCCGGCTCCTCCACCGGGCTTTCCTCCACCGGGCTTTCCTCCGTCGTGCGAAGCCAGCCTCGCGATGCGGTTTACAGCACGTTCAATCACCCACAGATTCAGGTAAGCGCAGAGCGCTCCCACCAGGAATCCGCCGGCAACCGATACGCCGAACCGGAAGGCCACCAGCACCGTTCCCAGTGCGCCCAGCAGCAGGATCCAGCGAGGCAGGCGCGAGATGGCAAGATCGAAATCCTCCATCAGGCGTCCTTATCAAGCTCCCGAATCAGCGAGATAAAACCAGACACCGTACCCAGCACAAGGAAGACATATCGCAACCAGGAGATGTGGAACAGCGTGTCAAGCCCGTAGCCCATTGCATACCCGATGAGGGTAGAAATCGGCAGCAGCAGCGCGAGGGAAGCGTACTTGCCGATGCCGCGTGTAGAGGAAGGATCCATTTGGACGTGTCCTCTCTATCTTCGCTCTTTGCGGGCACCCTTTGACAAATGGGTGCCATAGATAGAAACTGATGGACGGCTATTTAACAGGAATGTCATGAAACAAACCATATTGTTGTTGCTCTTGTCATCCGCAGGAGTCTTTGCGCAGTCGAACAGGACCGCGACGCTCAGCGGCGTTGTGACCGACGCCACGGACTCGGTGATCCCCAACACCTCGATCACCGCCACGAACGTGGATACGCAGCTGAAGCGAAGCGCCGCCACTGACGCGGAAGGTGCATGGCGCTTCGATCTGCTGCCCCCGGGCAACTACGACCTCAAGGCCGAGCACAGCGGTTTTAGCCCGGTCCTGCAGCGCGGCGTTCAATTGACTGTCGGTGCCGCGGCAAGGCTGGATTTTCGTTTGCAGGTGAGCAGCAACATCGAGACGATCGAGATCGTGTCGGATGCTCCGCCCATCGAAGCGACGCGCACCCAGCAATCGAACGTGATCGATCAGAAAGCCATCACGGAATTGCCCATCGACCGCCGCGACTATCTGGCCTTCTCGCTGCTGGCCCCGGGCGTTTCAGACTCGAAGGCGCATGCCGATTCGAACACATACCGCGTGAAACAGACGCCGGATTCCGGTCTGTCTTTCTACGGCAGTAACGGTCGAGGCAATACCGTGAACGTGGACGGCGGCGAATCGAACGACGGGGGCGGCGGTGTGCGGCCCACCATTGGCCAGGAAGCGGTTCGCGAGTTCCAGGTGAACCGTTCGAACTACACGGCCGAGTATGGCGGTTCGCGGGGCGGTGTGGTGAACATCGTCACCAAGGGCGGCACCAACGGCGTCCACGGCAGCGTATTTGGGTTCTTTCGCAACCAGGGGCTGGACGCGACCAATCCGTTCAATGTGGTGCTGGATACCACCTCGAACAAATTGACGCGGGTGAAGCCGGAATCGGCACGACAGCAGTTCGGCGCAACGGTCGGCGGGCCGATCACAAAGGACAAGACCTTCTTCTTCCTCGATTACGAGCAGCAGAGACGGCGTGAGTCGACAGCGGTGCCCATCCTGACCGATCTGTCCGTGTTCGGCCCAACGGCGGCCCAGAAAGCGATTCTGGCTCAGTTGCCCGCCGCAGCTTCCGCGCAGCTGACCGCGGTTCTTTCCACGCCGTTGGCCGTGCAGCAAATGTTCCAGCTGAACAGCGGCATCTTCCCGTTCCAAACCGATCAGCATCAGGGTCTGCTGCGCCTGGACCATTCGTGGAACCAAAGTAACCAGCTTTCTGCGCGCTTCAATACCAGCAAGGTCTTTGACACCAATCCGAACGTAAGCGCACTTACCGGCATTTCCCGCGGCTTCCTGCAGGACACTTTCGATACCTCCGGCGCGCTCAGCTGGATTCATACATTCACGCCCCGGATCATTAACGAAGCGCACGCGCAATTCAACTACTATGACCAGTTGACGGGCACCAATGACAAGTTCGGCCCGGCGCTGGAGCTGGCCGGATTCGGGAACTTCAATCGCGACCGGTTCCTGCCCAGCGAGAGCATTTCCCGTCGCGTGGAGTTTTCCGACAACATCACGTTCAATCTGGGCCGCCATACCGTTCGGACAGGGGCGTATGCTCTGATTCGGTCTGAGCATTCCGATTCTGCCACGTTCTTCAGCGGGCGTTTTACGTTTGGTCCGCTGCCCGGCGGGTTGGTGAATGCCGCGCTGGCATCCACCACCATCAACTCGCTGCAGGCTTTCAATCTGGGCCTCGCGCAGAGTTACCAGCAGGGTTTTGGCAATGGTATTGTGACCGCGACGTATCCGTTGTATGCGGGCTATGTGCAGGATGAATGGCGCGTCACGCCGTCGCTCACAGTGAACGCCGGCCTGCGCTACGAAGTGGACAACCGCCGCTCGCCTTTGCCAACTGACCACAAGGAAATCGGCCCTCGCGTCGGCTTCGCATGGAGCCCCGGCGGCAAGACCGTGGTGCGCGGCGGCTATGGGATTTACTACGCCACCATCGACTACCAGATCGACTACAGCGTCTATGCGCTGGGCGTGACGCCGAGTGGCTTCCGGCCCATCGCGCAGGTGCTCACGACAATCCAGACGCCCGGAGCCCAGAGCGCGGCCAACATCTTCAGCACGCTGAAGGCGAAGGGCGTGATCGGGATTCCGACACCCGGGCGCTCCATCACTCCGGCGGACCTGACGCAGTTCGGCATCAATATCAGCCAAACCGGTCCCCTGCCCCCACTCTCCGTTGTTTTCAGCGCTTCGCCGGACTACCGGAATCCGCAAACACAGCAGGCGAGCCTGGGGATTCAGCGTGAATTCGGGCAGGGCCTCAACCTTTCGGCCAATGCCGTCTATGTACGCGGCGCGCATCTGACCGACGCCTACGACAAGAATCTGCTGTCTTCCGCCCCGTTTGACAAGAACATCGGAACCCAGAACTATCTGGCGGATGCGACGCATCCCGGCGGCTATTTTGTAAATCCGCTGATTTACCAGAGTAACGTCTATGAGTCGAATTCCAATTCGTTCTATGGCGGCCTGATGCTGGAGGCAAGCAAGCGGATTGGCCGCAGCGTGCAGATTAACGCGAACTACACCTGGAGCCACGCGACGGATGAGACGACCGACTACAACAGCGATTTCGAGCCGAACAATCAGTTCTGCCGCCGCTGCGACCGCGCGTCTTCGTCGTTTGATGAGCGCCACAAGATTGTGGCTTATGCGGTGCTGAAGTCGCCGTCATCACGCGGCGCGTGGGTGAAGGACTGGACGTATTCACCGATTTATCAGTACCACAGCGGCCAGCCGTTCAACCTGCTGGTGGGTGGTGCGGATTTGAATAACGATCGGCACAATACAACGGATCGTCCGGCCTATGCGGGGCGGAACACAGGTCTGGGGCCGGCGTTCTGGACCTTCGATTCGCGGATTCAGCGCGGATTCGCTCTGAAAGAAAAGATGCGGCTCGATTTCATGTTCGAGGCTTTCAATCTTTTTAATAAGCTGAACTACCAGAGCGTGAACAATACGGTCGGATCCTATACGGGGCCTTTCAATGTGAGCGGGCGGAATGACAGAAAGCCCACGGATCCGCTGGGATTCACCTCGGCTTTTGATGCGCGGCGCTTACAGTTAGGAATACGGTTTACATTTTAGACGTTCATGAGCCAGGACACCTGCACGACGATCTGCTCGGTCCTGCGGAGCTGAAGAGAACCGGAAGCCGGGTCCTGGAAGATTGCGTGATACGGCTTCTGGTGGAAGTTTTTTACTACAAACAGATAAAACCTGTCCCGCAGTCCAACTGCGGTTGAGTATTCCCGGTTCGTAAGCGAGACAGCCCCGGAGCGCTCTCTCAGGCCTTTCACTTCGACGGCGAGGAAAACCGATTGCTCCTGCCGGCGTCGCAATCGAAAATCGTAGCCGCAGCCTAATCGGGTTGTGTTTTCAATCGAACAGCCACTGAACTCGGGAAGGCCGGAATAGATGGATTCGAAGTATTGCTCTGCGGCCAACCCGGTGATCAGACGTTTGGCGAAGGGCGACTCCGAATCATCGGAATCCACGGTCTGATGTGGCTCGACGAAAGATTTGACTAAGTCGGTGAAGGACTCGAAGTCGAGGTCGCGGTATTGCTCATAGACCTGGAGACAGTACGCCCGAATCGGTCGATTCCGCCAGCCTTTGCGCGGATTCGGAACGAGCGGATCGAACTCATCGCGGTAGTTTTTTACGGAGGCGGGCTTTGATCCCAGCGCATATCCGATCACGTTAAATGCTTCCGTGAAGCCTTCGAAGCCCAGTTTGTCCAGACCGGCCTTATCGAATCTTGAAAGATACAAGCCCGCCAGTATGAGCTTCTCCCGGATTCGCTCGGCGTCTGGCGGCTCATCCATAAACTAAACCCGGGGCTTTAGCCGGCGCACCCAAATATTCCGGTACCGCACCGCCGTATTGTGATTCTGCAGTTGCAGCGGCAGGTCGCCATGCGGGGTGTACGTGCCCAACTGCGCATGGGGTGTCGTCCCCAGAATCTGCTCATGATTCTGCACGATCACGCCGTTGTGGATCACGGTCACAAAGGCAGGCTTCACCAGCTTCTCGCCATCGAATTTCGGGGCTTCGAAAATGATGTCGTAGAACTGCCATTCACCCGGCTTGCAGGACGCATTCACAAGCGGCGTGTACTGGCCGTAGACAGACGCCGCCTGACCATCGGCGTAGGTCGGGTTCTCAAACGAATCCAGCACCTGCACTTCATATTTCCCCATCAGCAGGATGCCACTGTTCCCACGGTTCTGACTGCTGCCTTCGACCTTCGCCGGGGCGGCCCATTCCACATGGAGCTGAATATCGCCAAAGGATTCCTTCGTGACCGCGCCACCCTTCTTCGGAATCACTTCCATGTAACCGTTCTCCAGCTTCCACGCAAGTGGCATCCATTTTGACGTGTCTTTCCCATCGAACAGCACCTCCGCATCGGAAGGCGCGCGGAGTGACGGAGCATTGCACATGCCCGGCGTGATCACTTCAGGGTGGGGACGGTTTACATCGTGAACACGCCATTTCATGCCGGGGTAGGTCGGGGTATTGTCATACCCCAGATCGTGATTCTGCGCGAACGCGGCAGAGGAGAGCAGGCAGAACAGGAAAAGGCGACGGAGCATGCAGCCAATATATGCTACCGGAGACTGGCCTGCAAAATCCGTCAGACGGTGGCAGGCCGGGAAACAGGCCCGAGAGAATCTTTTCGCCGCGAGCCGGAAGCGCACGAACCTGGCTGCCCTGTCGGGGACGTCGTTTCGGGAGTCCGGCGAGTCCGCCAGGTGCTCACGTGTTGTTCTGCCATATTCAGTTTTCACTACGGAGACGGCTCGAACGCGGATTGGCGGGTAACCAGCTTCGTATCCGCATCGCCCCAAACAACAGCGCAGACGCGCCTGTTCCGCGTGATTCCTTATGGAGACCGGTTTGAATATATACTGCTTGCTGACTATGTCCAGAATGAGAAAGTTCGTGTGGTTTGCCGCCCTCGCCCTGTCGGCAGCTCTCTGCGCTCAGGAACCTGACGCCGGTGGAGGCGGAGCGGGACGCGGTGGCCGGGGTGCCGGACGAGGCGGCGGCCGCGGCGGTCGCGGAGCTGCCGGACTACGCGACTTCCTGGGCCTGGGTACGGCGCCCGATGCGGCAGCTGCAAAGAAGGGCGAACCGCTCTACAAACAGAATTGTGCTACCTGCCATGGCGATAACGCACGCGGCGCGCAGGGTCCGAATCTGGTTCGTTCCGTGGCCGTATTGCATGACGAAAAAGGTGAAGAGCTTGGCCCGATCATCAAGGCCGGCCGGCCCGGCATGCCCCCGTTCCCCGGCCTTTCTCAGGACGACGTTTACAGCATCGCGCAGTATTTAAAACTGCAGGTTGAACTGGCTGCCAACCGCGGCACGTATGGGCAGACCTACGGCGATCTGCGCAACAAGGTCACCGGCGACGCGAAGGCAGGCGAAGCGTTCTTCAAAACCAACTGCACTGCGTGCCATTCGGCAACCGGTGACATGGCAACAGTCGGTTCGAAATTTCAGCAGGCCGCGCAGTTGCAGCAACGCTTCCTGTGGCCCGCTCCGAACGGCCCGGCGAAGGTGACCGTCACCACCTCCACCGGCGCCAAAGTGACCGGCACTGTGAGCCGCGAAGACGACTTCAACATCTCTGTCTATGACGACAAGGGCGAGTATTACAACTGGCCGCTGAGCAAAGTCAAGGTGGAAAAAGAAGACAAGATGCAGGGCCACCGTTCGATGCTCGCGAAGTACTCGAACGCGGATATCCATAACATGACCGCTTATCTGGTGAATCTCAAATGAAAAGCCTGATCCTTGCATTCCTGCCCTGTCTCGCCCTCGCGCAAGGTCTGGACCCGAAGTCCCTGACGCTTTTCAACCGCCCTGCGAACACCTGGCCGACTTATAACGGCGATTATTCAGGTCGCCGATTCAGTGATCACGACCAAATCAACCAGGCGGACATCAACCTCTTGAAGATCGACTGGATCTTCCGCATCCAGGGCGTTGGACCGCAGCGCGGGGTAGGTAGTCCGACAATCAAATCGACCCCGCTGCTGGTCAACGACATCCTGTATTTCACCATTCCCGACCACGTCTTTGCCATCAGCGCCCGCACCGGTGAGCAACTCTGGCAGTTCGATTTCGAAGACAAAGGCGGGCACCTGGTGGGGCAGCGCGGCGTCGCCATGTATGGCAACTGGCTGTATTTCCTCACGCCGGATGGCTGGTTTATTTCGCTGAACGCGAAGGACGGCAAGGAACGCTGGCGCAAGAAAGTCGCCGATGAAAAGCTTCAGTACTTCACCACCATTGCGCCGATGATCGTGAAGAATCACGTGATCGTTGGAGTTGGTGGCGACGCAATGGACGTGCGGGGCTATCTGGAATCGCGCGACCCGGAAACGGGCGAAGTCCAATGGAAATGGTGGAGCCAGCCACTCAGGATGGGCGAGACCGGTTCCGAAACCTGGCCCAATCAGGCGGCGATGGACCACGGCGGCGGCATGACCTGGCTGCCCGGCACCTATGACCCGGAACTGAATCTGCTGTACTGGGGCACCGGCAATGCCAATCCGGTTTTCGCCGGCCAGGGACGCAAAGGTTCTAACCTCTACACGGCCTGCATCGTGGCTCTGAATGCCGATACCGGCAAGCTGGAATGGTATTTCCAGGCTTCCCCGCATGACACGCATGACTGGGACAACGTGGAAACGCCCGTCCTCTTCGATGCGAAGATTGACGGCAAGCCACGCAAACTTCTGGCCCAGGGTTCTCGCGCCGGTTGGTTCTTCGTGCTGGACCGAACCAACGGAAAAAACCTGGTCTCGAAGCCCTTCACCGGCACCGGCAACTGGGCAAAAGGCGTCGATGCCAAGGGTCAGCCGATCCCCGATCCGGACAAGGAGCCAAAAGTGGATGGCTCCATGATCGACATGCCTGCAATGGGCGCTACCAATTGGCAGCCGCCCAGCTATTCGCCACAGACGGAACTGTTTTATCTGAATGGCACGGAAGGCTACGGCATGGCTTATCTTTACGACACCTCGACGAATCCGGAAGGCTACGGCGGCGGCAGCGGTGGCAATTTCGACGGCCGAAGTTCTCTCTTCGCCATGGATATCCGAACCGGTGCGGTGAAGTGGAAACACTCGCACGCGGGACAGGGCGGTGGCCCGGGCGGCGGGATCCTGACCACGGCGGGTAAGCTGCTGTTCACCGGCGACAGCGGCAATCTGGTGGCGTTCGACCCTGCCACGGGCAAGATCCTGTGGCACCAGTCGCTGATGTCGCCGCTAAGCAACGGACCTTCCAGCTACATGATGGATGGCAAGCAGGTTCTGCTGGTGGGCGCGGGCGATTGCCTGTACGCGCTCACGCTGGCCGGAAAGTAGTCGAGGGGCGCAACTCGGTCCCCGCCGACGGGTTAGACTTGGGAATCATCATGCGCTCTTTTTTGCTCTTCTTAGCGGTGGTCTCCCTTGTTAACGGGCAGGCTGTCAACGTCCCGGTGATCTTCGCCCGGGGCGTGACGGATGCTACGCGCCAGGACCCGGCTCCGGCCACTGTGGCACGTGGCGGCATGCTGCAACTCACGGGCTTTAATCTGGGGCCGGATCCGGAGCTAAAGGCCTCCGGTGTGCCGCTGCCGACGGTATTGGGGGATGCGAAGATTCAGGTGCTCATTAACGGCACTGCTGCCCCGCTTTACTCGGTTGCCAAAGACAGGGTTGTGGCGCAGGTTCCGGTGGATGCGGCGCTGGGTGTGGCGTCCGTGGTCGTGAAATCGGGCGATGCGGCGAGCGCGCCCCAGACCTTCACGGTGGCTGCGGTACAGCCCGGGATCGTTTCGAAAGATGGTTCCGGGTTCGGAGTAGCGGCAGGGGAATTTTCGAAGTCGCCGGTCACTCTGAGCGGCACCGGGTTCGGCGCAGGCAATCCCCGCGCGGGCACGGTTGTGGCGTACGTTGGCGGAAATCCGGCGAAGGTCACCACGACCGAGTCGAAGGCGATTCCGGGTTTGTTTGAAGCCCTGGTCGAAGTGCCCGGTCAGGCCCGACCGGGAGACCTCGCTTACATCACTGTAAATGCCCGGCCTGCGAATCCCGTGGTGCTTCAACCTCTGGCCGCGGCTGACGTTCAATTCGTAAAGCTGCCCGATGGCGCGCCGGACCTGGTACAGATTGCCACCCCGGATGTGAGCGGCATGTTCGTCCTGGGTACCGCTGTGAAAGACAGCAAGGGCTGCTTCCCGGCATTCACATTTGATTTTTCAAAGAAACAGGGCGCGGCGTCGAACCCCTGCCTGATTAGCCCGGCGAATGCGCTGCCGCCTTTCGTGAATGCCACCGGCACAGAGTATGTCGCGGCGTTTATCGGTCCGGCGGCAGGAACCGCGCCCGGAGGCATTGCCAACCAGGTACTCATCTACAGCCCGGGCAAGGCTGAGCGCACGGCGGACCTCAGCGGTGCGGCATCGGTTCTTACGAGCGGCGCGGGCGGCAGGTTCACAGCAACAATCCCCGCCGCAACAACAGGCGGCACAGTTACCATCGACACCATCACCGCAGCCAACGGCACTGTGAGGACGGCAGACGCGCCCGCAGGCGTCGGCGGAATCGCAGCGACTCCCGTGGCAGTTTCGGTGGATGGCCTGACGAAGCTTCTCACCGCGCGCATCACCATCCCTGGCGGCATGTTCGCGGTGGTCGTCGCGGACGACACGACGAAGCCCACCAGGGTGGAGTTCGCCATTCTGAAGACCAACGGGGACAACGTTTCTGCCACTCCCCTGCCCTTGGGCCTGGTGCCGCTTCTGGCACCACCGGCTCCTCCGCAGGGCAATGCCGCCGCTCCCGTTGTCGGAGCGACCGGCCTCGCGTTTTATCTGGCTGAAAAGAAGGCTGTCTATGTGGCCGCGAAGATGCCGGACGATTCAGCGCACTCGTTTGTTTCGTTTCCGGCAGACGGCTCGGACGCGACCGTGGTGAACCTCCCCGCGGGCTGGTTCCTCGCCGCCTGCACGAACGCGATCCGAACCTATAATTTTGTGCTCGGCAAGCAACTCGGTTTGTTCGCCTCCAACTCCGGCGTGAACACCTACAAAGCATCCTGCCCGGCGTCGGGCTTTGTGGAAGTGAATATCGCAACCGGGGCACTGAGCGCCGTCGCCCTTCCATCGAATTCCGATATGGTGGTGGGCGCTGCGACCGGTAACTTCAACGACTTCCTCTACGGCACCAATTTTTCCGCCACCGCACGCACCGCTTCCACCATCTACGCGATTGACGGTTCAGACGGGTCACCCCTGAAGCTTGATCCGCCAACAGGCATCAGCGCTTTTCAGGCCCCCACCGCAATTCCCGCCATGGATGCGCTGATTGCATTGGGATTACGGCGCGCCGCAGGCGATATTGGGTTCGCATTTTTCGATCTGGCAAACGGCACTGCGAAGCATTTGGCGCTGCCTGACGGCTTCGCCTCGGTGTCACTGGCAGGCTTCTTTCCGGCCACGCGCAAGATTCTGGCACGCGGCATTTCCGCTGACAGGAAAACTTCGAATCTGGTGATTTACGACGTGCTGACCGGCAATTCCAGCGTGGTGGCAAATCCGGAGGGAGTCGCTTCGGTTGCAGGCAAGCCGGGAGCAGTGGTCAGCCCGCGGCTGATGGTGACGAACGCCAACGCAAATACCGTGTCAGCAGTCGGCTTCGACGCGGACGGCAAGCAGGTTGGTGTGCTCACCGTCCGCATCCCGTAAGGCTCAGTCGGTGACTATAAATTTGGATGCAGATGGAGAGTCTTGCCGACCACCACGAACACCCGCTCATGAAACTCCGGAACGCCTGGGTGACGCACGGTGATGTCATAGGTACCGGGCCGCAGGTGCATGCTCCTCACATCTTTGGTCTGGCCGGCATAGCCGCCGTTCACGAACACTGACGCATCCTTCGTTTTAGTTTCGAATTTCACTTCGCCGGTACCCGAGTACGGGCTTAGACGATAGTCCGCCCCGTAACCGGGCCCCCAGTTGCCGCCGTAGTACCCGCCGGCGAATACGGGTTCACGGACTACGATACGTCCGCGTGCGAATGCAGCCATGGGTGCGATTGTCATCACGAGTGCCGCAGTAAGGATCATTGCGTTTTTCATTTTAGTTACGACCTCTGACCCTGCATATTGCACACGTCGCGCCAAAGCCAGACTATTGCAAATAAAGGGACGGACGTTCCGGGCAGGTGGCTGCCTGACCACCACACCGGTGGATATTCACCGCTTGTTGCTGCGGGCATCGACAATGGAAGCTACAATGCCTGCCACAGATTGGGGATGGATGATCACACCCGCGGAGCTGAGCGGCTGGATTCTTGAGGAGACTCCCGACCTGCTCATCCTCAACAAGCCACCGCACGTCGTCGTTCATCGTTCGCGTTATGGCCCATGGTCCAGCCTGGTTGGGGCGTGCCGGGAATATCTGGGTGCGGACGTTCTCCGCATGCCCTTCCGACTGGATCGCGAGACGAGCGGAATATTGGTACTGGCCAGAACGAAAGAGGCCGGGACCCGTCTGCAGCGCGCGGTACAGTTCCGTTGCTTCCGCAAGACCTATCACGCCGTGCTCACCGGCCATCTGGAAACCGCAGTCACCGCGAAGGGCTCCATCGGCCCGGACGTGGGAGCAGAATTTTACTCGCGCAGGACGGTTGTGGAAGAAGGCGGCGATGCGGCGGAAACGGAATTCATCCCCATTGCGCACGGCGGCGGATACACACTGGCACGGGTGCACCCTCACACGGGACGACGCCACCAGATCCGCGTTCATGCGGCAGCCGTGGGTTTCCCTCTGGTGGGCGACAAACTGTACGGCCCTGACCCCTCGCTGATGATTCGCTTCATGCGGGACGGGATGGGCCCGGAGTTGCTCGAACAGTTACTGCTGGACCGCCAGGGGCTGCATTGCACACAGGTGGAGTTTGATACGGAAGAAGGGACGGAGGTGTTCTCCGCACCAGCGCCTGACGACCTGGCGGGGTTTGTGCTGAAGCGCATGGGGTGGCGGTGGGAGTAAGGCCCGGCGTGGTAAAAAGGTGGGGAGGTGAGGCGTTGCCGCCAGGCCCTGGTGTCACGGGCGCGGATCCCGCAGGCCGGATCCGGAAGGCACCGACAGTGCCCCGCGCGGTTGACCGACCTCACCAGAACAAGAACAGGACTTACACATGTTTGGACGTGGTACCTGGGCCATTGTTGGGCTCGCGCAAGACTCACTGGAAAACTTCAGAGCAAACCTGGAAGACCGGGCGGTGATGGCCGGAAGTTCGCAGATGGCTGCCGTCGCCATCACCCGACAGTTCAGCGCCGATGCGCTCGGGATCAATCCTTTCCGCGCTCCCCGACTGGACGAGGAGTACCCTCTCGGCCTGGATCACCAGGAAGCACTGGCGCAATTTGCGATCACGGAGCGTGAAGAAGGTTCCGATCAAACGCTTCCCGATGAGGTTCTGGACTGCGCGGGCTACGGGGTTACCGAGGCGAAATTCAAGCTTCACGACACAATGCCCTGGTACGGGCTGTGGGCGGTCTGGAATGAATGGAAGGATGTAAGTGATCTGGCCTCCATCAAGGAGCACCGTTCTTACGTCCTCCTGGAGCGGCCTTATCGGTTTCTGCAGGCCATCGACAAGAAAACGGTTGAACAGGAGACGAAGGGCGTAACCGCGGCCATGCGGGTACAGGTTCCGGTGCTGCTCGATTTCAACGAAGGCCGCGTCTACATTGAGAGCAGCAACAAGAAACTGATTTATGCGATCGGGGTGCGGTTGCAGCAGTTGGGTGCCGGGGTGATGCCTGTGGCATGGACTTATGGCCAGTCCAACTGGACGGCGGAACTTCTCAACCGGTTGTATGCCGGCACGCAGTTTCAGGACGATTTCATCAAACGCGCTGATGAAGCGACGCGGTTCAAGCCAAAGGAAATTGAGAAGCTGGACGACCGGGAACTGGAAGGCATTGTCGCTAACTATTTTTCGATGACGTTGCTGGCAAGCGATATGTGGGTTGGCATCTCAGGACCGGCGCAGGTGCGGTTGCAGGACACCAGTCCGCCCATTGGAGTGAAAGCCCCCACGACAGCGACGACGCTGTTGCAAATGACGAACGACGCCAAAGTTCTTTCGGGAGCCATCACGTTTCAGGAGCGCGTGTCGTTTACCGGTAAGGATGGCGGGCAACGCACGTTCCGCAAAGACCTGTTCTGCCTCGACGTGAACGACCGGATCAATCTTACGGACGCCGGGTCGGCGATGCTGCGGGGCTTTGATCTTCCTTCGTGGCGGAAAGACATCCTGCGCGAGATTCGCCAGAGCAATGAGGTGCCTTCGATTGAGCAGTTCTGGGGCAACTGGCTGCATGAACTGAGCGGCGCCGTGCGAACGATTGAAGGGACTTTTCGCGAACTACTCGATATTGACGGAAATCAGGAAGCAGGTATTTTGCCGATGAAGGTTCCCGGGGCAGAACCTGCGCCGGATCTCACGAACGTGTGAAAACCTAGCGGCGGGACCAGCCCTGGAGAGGCAGTGGGCAGCAAGGGGGGGACACGCGAGAGCATGCGGCAAAAACGAGTCAGACTGGCGGATTCCAGATCAGGGCGAGATCGATAATGAAGCCGTGCATGAAGGGTTCTGCGGAAATGGATGCCGGTTCTTCCAGGCGCTCCACCGACTTACCTGGCTGGTAGACCCAGACACGGCGTTCCTGGGGATCAATGAGCCAGCCCAGCTGGGCTCCGCAGGAAAGGTACTCGCGCACTTTCGCCTGCAGAATGGGCAAACGGTCGGAGGACGAGCGCAGTTCGATCACGAAATCGGGGCAGAGAGGAAGAAATTCGTCGCGGTCCTCCCGGTGTAGCGCGTCGAGCCTGCTCGTCAGAACCCAGGAAGCGTCGGGAGATCGATTGGAACCGTTGGGCAAGTCAAAACCGGTCGAACTGTCGAAGGCAAAGCTGGTGCCATGACGATCATCTCTCCCTCAACGGAGCGTTCGATTCGAAGCTCGGGATTGGCATGGCAAAAGGCCCGATACTCCGCAGGCGTAACCGCGCGACGGGTAGTGACGTGCACAAGCCAATCCTGTGAGTCGGCGAAGGCATCAAGGGCGACCTGCATAGTGAACCTGCGGGAAGTTTAGCATGCCTGTAAAATGGTCGCGGACTCACATGAAACCAATTCTTACCTTCACCTTCCTTGCCGGCCTGCTGGCCGCCCAGCCTCCCCTTCAAAACGGGCCAACGATTGTGCCCCGCCCTGCCGGTGCGCAGATCAAGGTTCCCGCAGGGTTTTCGGTGGAGGAGTACGCGAGCGGATTCGCCCGGCCACGTTTCATGGTGGAAGGGCCCGGTGGTGAGGTGATTGTCAGCGATTCGATTGCCAACGGTTCAGTGCTTGCGGTGCGGGCCGGGGTGAAGAAGACGCTTTTGTCAGGGCTGGACAGGCCTTACGGCGTCGGGCTTTGGAAAGAGTACCTTTACGTCGCGGAACCGGAAACGCTGAAGCGATACAAGTACGATTCGAAAACGCTGACCGCCGGGCCGGGTGAAGAAGTGGTCTCAATGAAGGGATTCTCGAAGGGCCATGTCACGCGGACGATTCTTTTCGACGAGAAGGCGGGCAAGCTGTATCTGACTATCGGCTCGTCTGCCGATCTGGTGACGGGCGACCCGGAGATGCGGGCGGCGGTACACCGCTTCAATCCGGACGGCACGGGGCATGAAGTGATTTCGACGGGGCTGCGGAATACAGTCGGGCTGCGGTTGGTGCCGGGAACGACCCAGTTGTGGGCGACGGTGGAAGAGCGCAACGATGCGCCCAACGTGGTGGTGGCCGATTTCTTCACGAGCCTGAAGCCGGGCGGGTTCTATGGCTGGCCGTATGCGTATGTGGGACCAAATGCGGACCCCAGGATCGCGGAGAAAGACCAGAAGCCGGAGATGGTGAAGCAGGCGATAAAACCGGAGATCGTACTGGAGCCGCATATCGCCGTGCTGGACTTCCTGTTCTACACGGGTTCCCAGTTCCCGGCGGAGTATCGGAACGGGGCGTTTCTGGCCAATCACGGCTCGGCGCAGACGGAGCAGCGCGTGGGGTATTCGGTGTCGTTTGTGCCGTTTAAGAAAGGCAAGCCGGCAGGGCCGGTGCGCGATTTCGCCACGGGCTGGATGCTGGGCGCGGACAAGAAGGAAGTGTGGGGCCGTCCGGTTGGGCTGCTGCAGATGAAGGACGGCAGCATGCTGGTTTCCGACGATGGCGGCAGAGTGATCTGGCGCGTTTCGTATAAAAAGTGAAACGTATGCCACACGTCGCTATTTTAATTGCCGGGCTTTGGTGCGTTGCGGCTTCCGCACAGGAAGCCGCAACGTTCTCTATCGCCGGAGATTGGGATGTGCGGGTTTCCCTGCCCGGCAGCGTGAGTGGAACGTTGCATGTGACGCCGCCCCGGATAATTCGCGTGACAGCGGAGAAGTATGCCTCAATTCCGGTGTTTAATCCGAAGGCGGGCGGGTGGGTCAAAGGCGCTCAGCTAAGCGGGGTGAAGGCCCAGGAGACCACCAGCCGGAACCTTCTGGACACCTCCGGCTTCACGCTGCGCGCCGGGCCGGAGCCGGACGCAGTGTTATTCACGGTTGGCAAAGACTACGATATCGATCTGAGCTGGGGTACTTTCGGGAGGCTGCCGGAGAGCCGGATCGGAGCGGATCAGGCCGTCTATGCCAGCTATCGGCATGGCCTGATGCGGGTCGACTCGGTGGTGCTGACGGCAGGCGGGCGGATTGAATTGCGTCAGGGCGAGGCGCGGGCAGCGGCCCCGGCGACGCCCACCGTGAGCGCGAGTGAGCGGTTGCTTGGAAATATTTACCTGCCCGGATTCCTGACCAAACTGGAACCGGAACATTTTTTCCCGGTGCTGGAAGCGGCGTTTCCGGAGTCGGCGAAGCTGGAGAACGCCACGGTTTCTCGCCTGGTGCGGCGGCTGGAAAATGGCGGGCAGTTGCGGATTCTGGCATGGGGCGACAGTGTGACTGACGCGTCCTGGCTGGCGAATAAAGACACGGACAGTTGGCAGGAGCAGTTTGTGGCGCGGCTGGGTGCCCGATTCCCGAAGGCGCGGATTGAACTGCTGACACAAGCCTGGGGCGGCAGGAACACGGGCAGTTATCTGGCAGAACCCGCGGGCAGCGCGCACAACTACCGCGAGACGGTGTTAGACATGAAGCCGGATCTGATCATTTCGGAGTTTGTGAATGACGCAAGCCTGAAGCCTGCGCAGGTGGAGGAGCGGTACAGTGCGCTGCTGGCTGATTTTCGCGCCATCGGAGCGGAGTGGATTATCCTGACCCCGCACTATGTGCGTCCGGATTGGATGGAGCTGACGAGGGAACGGGAGATCGACAATGACCCGCGCCCCTACGTGGAAGGGCTTCGGCAGTTCGCGGCGAAGCACGATGTGGCGCTGGCGGATGCCTCGCTGCGCTGGGGGCGGTTGTGGCGACAAGGTGTCCCCTACAGCACACTGCTGGTGAATGCAATTAACCACCCGAATGCACAGGGATTGCGTCTTTTCGCTGATGCTCTGATGGCCTTATTCCAATAGCAATGCCGTTTCAGGCATCGCGCCGGCGGTAAAGGTTTCTATCACAAGAGCCGATACTATAGAAGTGCGATGATTCTCGAAACTGCTGTTTCCGAATGGACTGGACCGACAAGCTTTTCAGCCACGGCGAGGACCGTCCTGCAACAACTCCATCACCGACTTGGTTTTGGCTTATGGATGGTCACGCGGGTGGAGGGTGATGACTGGATTGTGCTGGAAGCGGAAGATCATGGCTACGGAGTCGAGCCTCCGACACTCTTTCGCTGGACAGACTCATTCTGCTCTCGGATGGTCAGCGGTGAGGGCCCCCGGATCGCACCGTCCTCGGCCGAAGTTCCGGCTTATGCAGAGGCCCCGCTCGGACTCAAGATACCGATTGGGGCATACATAGGAGTACCGTTGACGTGGCCGGACGGGACGCTGTTCGGCACTTTGTGCGCGATTGACCCGCTACCCAGGCCGCAGGAGATTACAGCAGAGTTGCCGTTCGTGGAATTCATGGGGAGAATCCTTAGTGAACAGCTATGGAAAGACCTGATGATCGCCGAACTGGTGCGGAAGGCTGAGCGAGCGCGAATCGACGCAGAAACCGATGCACTGACGGGGCTTTTCAATCGCCGCGCGTGGGACAAGCTGCTCGCGATTGAAGAAGAACGGTGCCGACGATATGGGCATCCAGCCTGTATTCTGTCGCTCGATATCAACGGGCTGAAGGCAGTGAACGATACCAGTGGACATGAAGCAGGGGACAGACTGATCCGGAAGGCGGCGGAAGTTTTAGTGGCCAACTTCAGGGAGCAGGATGTCGTCGCGCGGGTGGGTGGAGATGAGTTCGCTGTGCTAATGACAGAGGGACGTGCCAAAGGGGAAGTGTGCCCGGCGACACAAATCCGGCTGGCATTGGACAAAGCAGGCGTTGCCGCGGCGGTCGGTAGTGAGACTCGACTGATCGAGGGAGGGCTCGAACAAGCCTGGCGGAATGCCGATGCGCGGATGTACGAAGACAAGCAACTAAGCAAAGATCAGCTGCAGCGAACGGAGCCCCGAATCCCTGTCGCGGTTTCAGGCAGTCCGGAGCCTGTGCCATTGCCATAAAACGCACCCGGTGGGGAACGTTGGTTGTATTTGAAAAGCTAACAAAATAAGGGCGTCCGTTCCTGCCGTCGTTTGTAAAAACGATGGCAGGGCGGACGCCCCTGGTATTCAGCTAACGTTACGGGTCGATCAGAAATCCAGCCGGAGAGCGAACTGGAAGACGCGGGGGGCACCCTGGATTCCGGTAAACTTTCCGAACGTGGAAGGTGGAGCAGGAGCCGTGCCGCCCGGCGTCTGCGAGGTGAACGGATCGCGCACCAGACCGAAGGTCGAGATGCCTGTAAAGTGCTGCGTGTTGGTGATGTTGAACGCCTCTCCGCGGAGCGTCATGCGGAGCCGTTCCCGAATCGGGAAGGTCTTGTAAAGGCCCAGATCCGTATTGATTGAGCTGGGGTAACGGAGAATGTCGCGGTTCCCGCCTTCGCCGGGATAGGCATTGCGGTAGCTGTTGTAGGCGTAGGTCGGATCGCTGAACAGGTTCGGGTCGCCGGTGCGGGTGGGCGCACTGGCAACATTGCGAATGGCGACGCCGTTTGCCTGCGCGTTCCAGTTGGTGGCCCACTGGCTGGCATCAAAAGGCTGGCCGGAAGGAAGACCGGAGGCCCAGCGGAAGATGCCGGTGGCCTGCCAGCCGCCAATGATGCCCTGACCCCAGCGATTGGTGTTTGCGAAGAACATCTTGCCCTTGCCGAACGGGAGTTCGTAGAGTGCGTTGACGTTGACGTTGTGCCGGATGTCGAAGTTCGAGTTGGCCCGGTTGGCGGTCAGATCGAAGGGATTCTGCACGAAAGGCGAGCCGAAGTTGCCGGTGCTGCTTGTGTTCTGGGCGCCGGAAGCAGTGTCGAGCGAGTGGCTCCAGGTGTAGTTCATATCGAACGAGAAGCCCTTGCTGAGTTGCTTGCGGATGGAGACCTGCGCGGAGTGGTAGTCTGACGTCCCCAAAGTGGAGAAAGCAGTCAGAGCCCCATACTGCGGCTGGTAGAAGATGGGGGCCGTGGTGGGGCCGCGGAAATCCCACAGATCCTGCACGGTGGTGTAGTCGGTGGTGTTGTTGCCACCGACGACGGTGCGGGCGATGCGGCGATACGCCGCCTGAGTTGCCGTCAGGGGTTGCGTTGCACCGAGGAAGGTGTAGTTACCAGCCAGCTTCGGCACCACGTTTTCAAAAAAGGGAATCTTGCCGACCGAGGTGATGGGGGTAACGGCATCGCGCAATCCGATCAGTTGGCGGATAGACGTATACCAGTCCGCACCGGATTGTGGATCCTTGATGTTGTTGGGAGTTGCCACATCGCGACTGATCAGCAGCGACCGGGCGATGCGACCGACGTAGGCGGCTTCAATGGAGAAGCCATGGCCCAGGTCGCGACCGAGGCTCATGTTGAAAGCGTGGTTGTAAGGGGTAGTCAGTCTGCTGTCAAGCGAACTCTGGATGCGACGGTCAGAGTCTGCCGGCTGGCCCGCCGGGAAGGTGAGGCTTTGGGGAATCACCAGCTTTGGCAGGGAGCGGACGTCCTGGTTCAGTCCAGTGAGCAGCGGACCCAGGTTATTGCTCACGTTGAAAGTGTTGGCGTTGATTTGGGCCGAAGAGGTGAAGCCGATGGTGTTCACGGAATCAAAGTTGACGGCGAGAGCGCTGCCAATACGGTCGTAAACGAGCCGGTAGCCGCCGCGGAGGACAGTGTTCTTGTTGAACTGCCAGGCTGCGGAGACGGTGGGCGCAAAATTGTTCCAGGCCTGAGAATAGAAGCCGGGCTTGTTGTTTGCTTTGCCCGCGTAATCCAGGGTGATGAGACCGTTGTAGGGCGTGCCCTTGGCGGAACCGGCTACGCGCTGGTCGAAGAAGTCGCCAAGGCTCGTGGTGGGGGCAACCTGGTATCCGGCAGCTTCGTACACCGGCGTCGAGGTGGACCAGCGAAGACCGGCGGTCACGGTCAGGGTGGGGCGAACGCGCCAGGAATCCTGCACGTAGCCCTCATACTCTTCAGTCTTGAAGTTGCGGGCGACTCCGGTTCCTGCGGGCTGCACTTTACCGGTGCGGTCATAAACCAGATTGGCGCTGTATTGGC
>JBBQDH010000028.1:0-35656 GCA_038319515.1 Bryobacterales bacterium | reverse complement strand
AATCAGCTGCTGCATCGCCGCCGCAGAGATCTTCGATTCTTCCAGATACGACTCGTTCACCAGTTCCATCATGGCCGCAATGGAGGTGTTGAAATGCCAGCGCTGGTCGAAGTCCTGCGTGATCTTGCGCAGTACCTGATGGAGTTTGCGCAGGATCTTGGTATCGGCGGAACCATCGCCGCCCGGCTGTCCGATATTGCGTGTGGCGAAACGATAGACGCGGCCGAGGAAGCGGTGGATACCCTCCACGCCGGATTCCGTCCAGTCCATGTCGCGTTCCGGCGGGGCGGCGAAAAGCGCGAACAGGCGCGCCGTGTCAGCCCCGTGCGAATCCGCCACACCAATCGCGTCCACCACGTTGCCCTTCGATTTCGACATCTTCATGCCGTTCGCCAGCACCATGCCCTGGGTGAACAGTTTCTTCACCGGCTCGTCGTTGGTGATCAGCCCGATATCGCGCATCATCTTTGTCCAGAAGCGCGAATAGATCAGGTGCAGAATAGCGTGCTCCACGCCGCCGATGTACTGGTCGATGGGGAACCAGTAATCGATCTTCGCCTTGTCGAACGGCGCATTGGCATTCTGCGCATCGCAGTAGCGATAGAAGTACCAGCTGGAATCGACAAACGTGTCCATCGTGTCGGTCTCGCGACGCGCAGGCTGACCGCACTTCGGACAATCGACATTCACGAACTCCGGCACCTCATCCAGCGGTGAGCGGCCCTTGCCGGTGATCTGGATCTGGCGCGGCAACAGCACGGGCAACTGATCGTCCGGCACGGGTACGACGCCGCAGGTGGTGCAGTGAATCACGGGAATCGGCGTACCCCAATAGCGCTGCCGGGAAATGCCCCAGTCCTTGATGCGGAACGTGACGGCAGCCTTGCCGAAGCTTTCCCGTTCCGCACGGGCAGCCATCTCACGGCGCGCGTCTTCGCTGGTCATCCCGGAGTATGGGCCGGAGTTCTCCACAATCCCGTATTCGCCGGAAGCTTCCTGCATAGTGGCGACGTCTGGCGTCACGCCATCCACCGGGCGAATCACCGGACGGATGTTGATACCGTACTTCTTGCAGAATTCGAAATCACGTTCGTCGTGGGCGGGCACAGCCATGATCGCGCCCGTGCCATAGCCCATCAGCACGAAGTTCCCCACCCACACCGGAATGCGTTCGCCGCTGAACGGGTTCACGGCTTTCAGCCCGGTATCGAAGCCTTCCTTTTCGACGTCGCCCGGACCCTGCGCCGCGGCAGCATCGATCATGCGCTTCGCTTCCGCACGCGCCGTATCACCCAGGGTTGAAACCAGCGGATGACCCGGCGCGAGAATCATGCAGGTAGCGCCGTAGATGGTGTCGATGCGCGTCGTGAAAACCCGTGCAGGTCCATGTCCTTCAATTTCGAAATCGACCTCCGCACCCTCGCTGCGACCGATCCAGTTCCGCTGCATGGTCAGCACCCGATCCGGCCAGGAGCCTTCCAGGATCGAGATGTCCTTCAGCAGTTCATCGGCATACGCGGTGGTCTTCAGGAACCACTGATCCAGCGCCCGCTGCTCCACCGGCGTGTCTTCATGCCGCCAGCAGCAGCCATCCACAACCTGTTCGTTCGCCAGCACCGTGGCGCACTTGTTGCACCAGTTCACAAGCGCCTGTTTGCGATACGCCAGGCCCTTTTCCAGCATGCGCAGGAAGAACCACTGGTTCCAGCGATAGTAATCCGGCTCGCAGGTGGTCACTTCGCGGTCCCAGTCGTAGCTGAACGCAAAGCGCCCGTGCGTGATCTTCATCTTCTCCACGTTGGAGAGAGTCCACTCGCGCGGGGGCCGGTTGTTCTTGATAGCGGCGTTTTCTGCCGGGAGCCCGAACGCATCCCAGCCCATGGGGTGCAGCACGTTATACCCGCGCATCCACATATAACGGGCCAGCGCGTCGCCGATGGAGTAATTGCGGATATGACCGATGTGAAGCGCGCCCGATGGATAAGGCAGCATCTCCAACACGTAGTACTTCGGTTTGGAGGAATTCTCCTCCGCCTTGTACAGCGCGGGCTCGGCGGCCCAGCTTTCGTGCCATTTCATCTCGATCTGGTTGTGGTCGTATGTCTTTTCGGGCATGGGGTTGCGTATGGGGGAGCTGCATTACCAGTTTTGCAGAGTCGGGCGATTCATGCCAAAGTACCGTTGTTGTCGGGGCGTACATACCGGATCTGCCATGTGCAGGGATGGGGGAGGACGGCCTTCCGATTCCCGAACCCGGAACTGAAGTTGCCTTTGCTGAAGTACCCTGAACCGATAGCTGCGAAACAAATCGCCGAGATCGAAGCCTTCAACCGTGCCGGCTATACAGGATTCCCCGACGGTGGGACCGAGCTTGAATCTTCAGGCTCCGAGTTTCCCCTGTCCGATTCGTTGTGCCCGATAAATCCCGGCGTGTCCCGAAAAAACATAGCTGACGACGCAAGCGATCCCGGCATAGACTCCGGCTTCTGAGCCAAACAGCTCCATCGCCATCAACGTTGACGCGATCGGTGTATTGGCCGCACCCGCGAAAACCGCCACGAAGCCCATGCCGGCCAGAAGTGGCGTGGGCAGAGGGAGGAAGTAGCCCAAAGCATTGCCCAGCGTGGCGCCGATGAAGAAAAGTGGTGTGACTTCGCCACCCTTGAACCCCAGCCCGAGGGTCACCACCGTGAACGCGAACTTTGCCGCGAAATCCCACGGTGGAAGCGGGCCGGCGAATGCCGCCACAATGGTGGGTATTCCCAGGCCAATGTACCTCGTGGTTCCAATCGCGAACACCGCTGCGCTGACGATGATGCCGCCCAGCAACGGTCGCAGCGGCGCATAGTGGATCAGCTTCCTGCCGTAGCGGCTGATCGAGTGAGTTGCTGCTGCGAAAAGCATCCCCGTTATGCCAAACGCGATACCGGCCAGTATCGCCACAATCACGCCAACCACATCGGTCTTCGGCACAAACGGAATTCGATAAAGCGTATGGTGAATGCCCCAGAGGATTGTCACCCGGTCCGCAATGATGGCACTCAGCAAACACGGCAGAATCGCGTCATATCGCAGCCGCCCGATCGACAGCACTTCCAGCCCGAATACCGCGCCCGCAAGCGGCGTCCCGAACACCGATGCAAAGCCCCCGCTGATCCCGGCCATCAACAGAATGCGACGATCCTGATCGCCCAGTCGCAGCGGCCTGGTCAACTGATCGGCGAGGGATGCGCCCGTCTGCAGCGCTGTCCCTTCACGCCCGGCTGACCCGCCGAAGAGGTGACTCATGAATGTGCCCAGCAAGACCAGCGGAGTCATGCGGAAAGGAATCACCGCCCTGGGATTGTGGATTTCATCGAGCAGCAGATTGTTCCCCGCCTCGACCGAAGCGCCCAGGTACTTGTAGAGAAGCCCCACCAGCAGCCCTGCCACGGGCAACAGCGCGATGATCCAACGATGCGCCTCGCGCGTTGCGGTCGCCCATTCCAGCGAAGCCAGCAGCACTGCTGAAGCTGTGCCGGCCATCGCGCCCACCACGGCGCTGATCGCCGCCCACTTCAGCAGGCAGGGAAGCAGCCTGAGCTGTTCTGCTCGCATCAATTCAAGGCCTGCGTTCGGCAAATATCCGAAAAACCTTGCGCCCTTCGATCCGGCAGGCTTTGAAATCGGAATGTTTGATGGTCAGAATCGTACTGAGCGACTCTCGCCGGGCCAGATATACAAGGGCAGCGTCCGCTAAGTCCATGGGGCATTCCGCGTACTTCGTCATCAGCGCTTCGACCTCACCCGACTCCGCTTCGTCAATCGTGCCGGGCACCACACTGCCTGAGCGGAGCAACCGCCAGGCTGCGTCAATCTGAGCAAGGCTTTCTCCGACCAATTGAAACAGCGATTCAGAACGGCAACGATCAATCCGGTGTCGACCAGAGCACTAGCCCGCACGTCGCCTCAGCGGTTCCCGAACATCGCCCGCGTCGGGAGAATTCCGGTTCAGTGGTTGACGGACCGCCGAAACAGTGGAATTGTGGCGCCTCGCCTCGACCTCAGGTTGGGCCTTGATCTCCGGCGAAACCCGCCAGGTGAAGACTTCGGACTTCATGTATTACAGTGTATTGCAAATATTGCAATACGGGCCATGTTGCCCACGGCCTTTATGAGGAGTTCGACATCCTGGCGCTTGATGTCGTCTCAGACCTGGGCCGGCAATGAATTCAGTTCAGGAGAAGACTCGGGTGACAGCGGCAGCAGTTCAGACTGACCTTCATTCCGGCAGCCTGTAAAAACTCCCTCCCACAGACCGCATCACCGCACCCCACAAGGCCCGCCCCAACTCCGGCAGCTCCTCCATGTGAACCGGAATCGACTGCACATGCAGCCCGGCCATCTCGTCATCCGTGCCGGGCCCCCACACAACCCGCTGCGGGGGCGAATGCGGGTTACGCGTATTCGCAATCGAGTTGTCATACACAAACTCCATCTCCACCCGCGTATCCGCCGGCAGCCGAATTGGCCTCGCGTATTTCAACTGATCCTGCCAGTTGAAATCCCAGTCTTTGATATTCAGCAACCAGTGCTTCGATCCATCCGGGAAGATCGCCCAGCCCCGCATCTCCCGGCACAACAGATGCGCATGCGGGATGATCCCTACCGCATCCACCGCGATCGGTGTCGTGAAATGCGCCTTCACCACATAATGCGATTCGCCCGCCGGGATATCGATCACCTTCGACGCCAGCCCCACATCCACCACGCGCCGCACCGGTGCCCGATCCGTGAAGTAAAGACCCACGCTCCATTGATCCTCCTCCGGCTTCCCGGAAGGATGATAGTGAACCTGCGCCACCAGTCTCGAATTCGCCGCAAGCGGTAGCGCCGCGCCCTCCGGCATTCGGATCGCCTCATTCCCCGGTGACCACCCGCCCACCCCCAGCGTGGGCAGCAGCCCGATTGATCCGAAGCAGGGGTACTGCGGCTCATGCGGGATGCGGCTCGCATCCGTAAACAGCAATGCATGATGCACCACACGCCGGTTGGAAGGACGAAACTGCACAGCGCGGATGTAGCGTTGCTCATGAGTATTCATGGGCAGCACGAAGCACTGATAGACATCGGCGCCATCTGCCGGAACTGCAAATGGCATAGGCAGCATCACCACCAGATCCGGCTCACCCAGTTGCCAGCCGTTCGCGAAGACCGGCGCCGGCGGCAGCTTTGCGGGGTCACCTTCCCTTGCGCCCGTCGCTGCCCACCGCTGCAAGGTCGCGATTTGCAACGCCGACAACCTTCGTTCGCCGTCGAAGTGATTGAACCCCGCCACCGGTTTCCACGGCGGCATCAACCTGGTCCGCGTCACCTTCGCAATCAAGCCGGCGCGCTTCCGCGCGTCCTCATATTGAATCAACGGGAACGGCGCAACCTCACCTTCGTGATGGCATCCGGCGCAGTGCATATAAAGAATCGGCGCGATATCTTTCGTGAACACAGGCGGCGCCGCGGTTGTCCCCGAAACTACCGCCGCCAGCAACAGCGCAAGCATGCCCAATGGTACCCAAACCCGCCGAATTCTTTCTCCCTGCAACGCTGAAGTAAATCCTGTCACTAACTATTGACACAGATGGCCTGTACAGCCGAAACATTCCGTGGTAATAATGGGGTGTAGCAGCGGGGATCCGATTTCAGTTCTGTCCAACGGAGTTCCGCTGTCTATTCCAGCAACAGCATGTCCAAAATACATAGATTCCACGCCCGGACTCCCCGTCCGTACCCGGCGTATCTCAGAAAGAACCAGGAGTTTTGATCCGCATGGACTCCGATCGTAAATACCGACAACACGGATATTCCGACCACGTCAGCCTGCCCAACGGCAATGGCAACGGACAGAAACCGAAACCCTCGGGACCACGTCCGTCGATTGATATAACCGGCCCGCGACTTCCGCGGCTGGTCAATACGGTCACCGCTTCCCGTTGTTACAGCTGCAGTGTCACGTTGCCTCCGGGCACCGACTTTACCGGCCCCTGCCCAAAATGCGCGGTCGAACTGCACTGCTGCAAACAGTGCTCCCACTTTGAACCTTCCACGCGATTCCAGTGCATGAAACCCGTGCCTGCGCGCATCGCCATCAAGGATAAACAGAACGACTGCACGCTGTTTTCGCCGCGCGTCACGGTTGCACGTGAAATGGTGAACAACCCACCCGCCGCCGGAAATACGAATGGCAACGGGACCGGCTTCAACGGTCGCCCCGCTCCCAACCAGAACACGCCGCCCCCGCGTAGTGCGGCGGATGCCCGGGATGCCTTCGAACGTCTCTTTAAGAAGTAACCTTAAAAATTAATCTAAAGAAGCTCTTCCTGTTTCTTTCAGTCTTAACCGCAGGGCCGACGTTGCCGCACGATGGCAGCGCAGGCATAACGTGCGCATATTTGAAAGATCACATTGTCCGCCGCCCTCTGCCACCGGCACCGTGTGATCGGCGTCCCACATCGACTTGCGGCTGCCTTCCCGCAGCCCCCAGTCTTTGAGTAATTTTCTGCGCGCGGCGAAATCGAGTTTGCGCATGTCCTGGCGCACCGTCACCGTGTTCACTCCGCACTGCGCGCACACTCCTTTATCGCGCTCGAAGACTCTCTCGCGCAGATAGCCGGGGTTTGTGCGCAGTTTCCATTCGTGCACGCAGCTATCGGAACAAAATGTCCTCCGCCCTTTGACGACTTCGTTTTTGCACCACCGGCAAACAGCTCTCCCGGTTTCAGCGCGTTCGATCTCCGATGCCTTCACCCAGCCGCCGGCCTTCGTGCGGGTTGGTCTCAGTGCCGGGGTCACTTCGGTCGCGCGCCTCCCATTCCAAATGAAGAATCGATTACCTGGTCCCGCTCATTCACCATCGCAGTCGCTGCAAACCCGACATTTCTAGGATTGCCAAATCGCAGATCCAGCAACTGCACACGCGTGTTCCCCTTCTCATCCGCGACGGGTTCTGAAATCCACAACGGGTATTGCACAAACGTGAGGAAGCTCTGAAATGCAGGTGTGCGCAGCGCGGCTTCAATCGCTCCGGTCCGTTCGGCCTTGAAGAACATTTCCGCGTCATTCACGTGAAAGTTCGCACGCAGGTCCACAGGCACCTGAACGTAGGCGTTGCTCAGCTCCGCCATCCCTGTCCAGACCATCGGATTCGCGGTGGGGAATGCACCGGAGCGCCTCGGGGTCAGGCCACTATAGCGGTGGATATCCACCGCCGCGGCCGCTTTGTCATGCAGAATGCTTCGTCCATAGTCGTAACTCATCAGCAGAAAAAGAGCGACAACAGCCCAGCCGCCTTCGCCGCCGGTGTTCTTTCTGTCACCGATTTCCGACCCCACTAAACGGGCCAGCGCCGGAGCGGCGAGACCCAGCAACAGAATGCCCCAGATACTGAAATCCACTATTGGTGCAATGTCCCAGTGAAACCACTGCCCCGAAAACGGCAGCAGCAGGCGGACGCCATAAACGTTCGTCAGGTCCAGCAAGAGGTGAGACGCCACGCCCAGCAGGGCAATTAAAAACGCGTTCCACCAGCGCAGAGGCTCGCGGCCCCAAACACGCACACTCAATAACCAAACAATAACCACCGTTAGCAGAGCCATGAACGGCATGGCAATGAGCGAATGCGTGAAGTGCCGGTGCCACACAATGTAGGTTTCGCTCCCGCCCAGCAGAGACACGACGTCGAAGTCCGGTGCGTTGGCGGCCAGCATTAGAATTGCTGTGCCCTGCGGGGTTAGCTCTCTGAATCCCGTCCTGGCCAGATACAATCCAACCATTGAGTGCGTCAGGTTATCCAAATCACGAGGTTAGCGCGATGACAGGCCTGTTGGCGCAAATCAGCCGCTCGAAGGGTGGTCTGCCGAAGTTCGCGGTGCCGGGGCCCGTGATGCTGGGCCCTGCCGGAATCGAGGGCGACTGGCAGCTCAACCGCAAGTATCACGGCGGACCGGACAAGGCAATCCTGATGGTTTCAGGCGATTTTTTGAACAGCCTGAAAGCCGTCGGGTTCCATGTGATCTATGGGTCCATCGGAGAGAACTTTACCGTCACCGGCCTTGATCCGCACAACTGGCGCGCAGGCCAGCATTACCGCATCGGTGAAGACGCGGTCATCGAACTCACCACACTTCGAACACCCTGCCGCAACCTGCACGTCTACGGCAAGCCCATCAAGGCTGAACTTTATGACGCCCGTTGCAAAGCGGGGGACGTTTCATCACCTCACTGGGCACACGGCGGTTTCTATGCGCGCGTGATCCGGCCGGGGCTGGTGATTGCCGGCGCGCCAGTCACACTCCTGTCAGACATCGCCTGAAAGTCCCGCCACGCCGGTTAAACCCGCACCGGGACCCTCTGCAAGTCAGAGTCGGCGGGGTGAAATCGACAGGCAAAACTGCCCCATTCCCGCCGGTGGTGATTCAAACCAAGAGACTACTTGACAATCCAACACTCACATTTCATAATTGGATTGAGCTAATAGCATCTGGAGTTCAGTCAGAGCATTCAGGGGAAGGTTCAAGGAAACGAACATGGGCAAAATTATTGGTATCGATCTGGGCACGACGAACTCAGTCGTATCCGTCATGGAAGGTGGCCAGCCCACCGTTATCGCCAACCAGGAAGGCGCGCGCACCACGCCGTCGGTTGTGGCATTCACGAAGTCTGGCGAGCGGCTGGTGGGTCAGGTGGCGAAACGCCAGGCCATCACGAACCCGGAAAACACGGTTTTCTCGATCAAGCGCTTCATGGGCCGCCGTGCGGATGAAGTGTCCGAAGAGCAAAAGATGGTCCCGTACCAGACGGTGCGTGGCGATAACGGCGATGTGCGCGTGGAATGTTTGGGCCAGAAGTATTCGCCGCCTGAGATCTCGGCCATGATTCTGACCAAGCTGAAAGAAGCGGCGGAAGCGTATCTGGGCCAGAAAGTCACCGAAGCGGTGATCACCGTGCCGGCGTATTTCAACGACGCGCAGCGGCAGGCGACCAAGGACGCGGGCAAAATTGCCGGTCTCGACGTCAAGCGCATCATCAATGAGCCCACGGCGGCCGCGCTGGCTTACGGCCTGGATAAGAAGAAGAACGAGACTATCGCCGTGTATGACTTTGGTGGCGGAACTTTCGATGTTTCCGTGCTCGAAGTGGGCGACGGCATTGTGGAAGTGAAGTCGACGAACGGCGACACGCACCTGGGTGGCGACAACATCGACAAGCGCGTCATGGACTGGATCGGCAGCGAGTTCAAGCGCGAGCAGGGCATTGACCTGACGCAGGACAAGATGGCGCTGCAGCGCCTGAAGGAAGCGGCGGAAAAGGCCAAGATGGAGCTTTCCACGCTGCTGGAAACCGAAGTGAATCTGCCGTTCATCACGGCCGATGCGTCGGGTCCGAAGCACCTGCTGCTGAAGCTGACGCGGGCGCGCTTTGAACAGATGTGCGAAGACATCTTCCAGCGCTCGGTGGGCCCCTGCAAGCAGGCCCTGGCGGACGCCGGTTTGACGCCGGACAAGATTGACGAAGTGGTGCTGGTGGGTGGCTCGACGCGCATCCCGCGCATCCAGACCATCGTGAAGGAGCTCTTCAACAGAGAGCCCAACAAGACCGTGAATCCGGACGAAGTGGTGGCGATCGGCGCGGCGGTGCAGGGCGGCGTGCTGGGCGGCGAAGTGAAAGATGTGCTGCTGCTGGACGTGACGCCTCTCTCGCTCGGCATCGAAACGCTGGGTGGCGTTTTCACCAAGCTGATCGACCGCAACACGACGATTCCGACGCGCAAGAGTGAAGTCTTCTCGACAGCGGCGGACAATCAGACCTCGGTGGAAATCAAGGTGTTCCAGGGCGAACGCGCCATGGCGAAGGACAACCGTTCGCTGGGCCTGTTCCAGCTGGTGGGTATTCCGATGGCGGCGCGCGGCGTGCCGCAAATTGAAGTTACCTTCGATATCGACGCGAACGGCATTCTGAACGTGGCGGCGAAGGATAAATCGACCAATAACGAGCAGAAGATCACCATCACTTCCTCGTCCGGACTTTCGAAGGACGAAGTGGAGAAGATGGCGCGGGAAGCTGAGTCGAATTCGGCGGACGACCGCAAGGCGAAGGACAATATCGAGGCCCGGAACCGAGCGGACGCCATGGTCTACAACGTGGAAAAAACGCTGAAGGAGCATCGCGATAAGATCAGCGACGGTGACGCCAAGAGCATTGAAACGGCGATTGAGGACGTGAAGCGGTCAATCAACGACGGCGATGCTGAGAAGCTGAACGGAGCCACGGATCGCCTGACCACGGCCAGCCATAAACTAGCCGAGGCGATGTACAAGGCGACCTCCGGCGCTCCGGCCGAAGGTGCACCCGGCGCGCAGCAGGGCAGCGGACCTTCCACCGGCGGCAAGCCGAAGGAAGATGTTGTTGACGCTGAGTTCGTTGACGTAGACGATAAGAAATAGTGAAGGCGGGGCAGGCGGAAACGTCTGCCCCATTTCCCCTAAATGCCGGCCAGCCCCAAGCACGACTATTACGAAACCCTCGGTGTTCCGCGCACCGCCTCCGCCGAAGAACTTCGGAAAGCGTACCGGAAACTCGCCCGAAAGTACCACCCCGATCTGAACCCCGGCGACAAAGCGGCGGAAGACCGTTTTAAGAACGTGCAGGAAGCTTACGACGTTCTGAACGACCCGAAAAAGAAGAGCATGTACGACCAGGTGGGCTACTACTCGGATAGTGGCTTCCCGAGCGCCGGCCCTGGCCCTGCCGGTGCGCAGCATCCAAACATGGGGTTCGGCGGGTTTGATTTTTCTGATGTACTGCGCAATGCGCAGGCCGAAGCGCAGGCGCGGCGTGGCGGCCCTGGCGCGGGATCTGGCGCAGGTGCCGGCGGTGGCGGGTTCAAGGACATCTTCAGTCAGTTCTTTCGCGGCGGTGAGGGCGAGGCAGAGGCGGCTCCGGAGAAAGGCGCCGACCTGGAGTACGGCCTCAACATCACTTTCTGGCAAGCCATTAAAGGCACCCAGACCACCATCCAGATCACGCGTTACGAAGAGTGCCCGACCTGCCATGGCGGCGGCGGCAATGAAAACGGCTCTGTAGCCTGCCCGCAGTGTAACGGCACCGGAAATGTTTCCCAGATGGCCGGGAACATGAAATTTAATCTGACCTGCCCCCGATGCAGCGGCAAGGGCCGGCTGAAGAATTCCTGCCAGACCTGCCGTGGCGACGGGCGGATCTCGCATACTGAACCGGTGGAAGTGCGCATCCCGGCAGGTGCGCAGAATGGATCACGGCTCCGCGTCGGCGGCAAAGGTAATGCCGGTACGATGGGTGCAACGCCGGGCGATCTTTACATCACGACGCACGTCGAGCAGCATGCGCTGTTCCATCGTGAGGGCGACAACATCCACATGAAAGTGCCGGTCACCATCGCTGAGGCGGGCCTGGGTGCCAAGATCGAGGTGCCGACCATTGATGGCAAAACGCTGCTGAAGATTCCGGCGGGAACGCAGAATAACCAGAAATTCCGTTTGCGAGAGCGCGGTGTAATGAACTCGCGGAAGGGCACGCGGGGCGACCAGATTGTGCAGGTGCAGTTGCAGATGCCGGACATTCGCGATGAGCGGACCAAGGAAATTTTGCGGCAGTTGTCAGAGATGGCGTCGACCGATCCGAAGGACGATCCGCGTAAGGAGCTTTGGGCCGATATTCCGGATGGTGAGTAGCGCTGAGGTGTGAAAAGAATGCGTGAAAAATCAAAAGCTGCTTACATGATTTCGTCAGTGGCGGAGCAATATGGGATTCACCCGCAAACGCTTCGCCTGTATGAGCGCGAAGGCTTACTGAAGCCCAGCCGCAGCGACGGAAACACGCGGCTGTATACGGATGAGGATCTGGAGCGCCTGGAGGTAATTCTGCATTTAACGCGGGATTTGGGCGTGAATCTGGCGGGCGTGGAAATTATTCTGAACATGCGGGCCAGAATGGAAGCGATGCAACAGCAGATTGAGGAGTTCGTGCAGCACCTGAATATGGAGCTGGCGAATCGCCCCCGGCCGGAGCGCACGCAGGACAGGCATTCGCTGATTCCGGTGATTCGGATTGCAGTGGAAACGCGGCGAAAGTAAAAAAGGCCGCGCAGATCGCACGGCCTTTTTGTTCCGGATAGATCCCCGGCGTTAGAACACGATTTTTAGAGCTACCTGCATCTGACGCATTGAGGTGCGGGTACCGGTAATAGTGCCGAATCCACCCGACTGCACGTTTGAGTTCGGGTTACCCCAGTTGGGATGGTTGGTGGCATTGAACATCTCCCACCGGAGCTGGAGGTACTGCTTTTCGGTCACATGGAAGTCCTTGATGGCGGACGCATCAAGGTCGAAGATCCTCGGACCGACCAGCGTATTCCGTCCGACGTTGCCGAACGTACCGAATGGCTGCAGGACAAACGCTGCGGTGTTGAAGAAGCGGCTGGTGTTCTGCTGGTCTCTCGGAAGAACGGGGTCTGTACCCGTCGCATTGGGGCGGTCAAAGCCCCCTCCGGTATTGGCGCGATCACTGCCACTGACGATCGTCAGCGGGAACCCCGACTGGTAGGTGAAGATGGTGCCAATCTGCCAGCCGCCCGCAACTGCGTTCAGCACCGGGTTCTTAATATCGAACTGTCTGCCCTTCCCGAAAGGCAGATCATAGAGCAGGGACGTTACGTAGCGGCTCTTCGTGTTGTAGATGGAAAGCGCGCGCTCGCAGCGCAGGCAATAGCTGTTCTGCGGAAACAACGTGTCACCATCGTTGGTGCGAATGGAACTGCTCTCGTCGATCGACTTGGAGTACGTGTACGAAACCAGGGCAGTAAGACCATTGCTGTAGCGTTTGGTTAGCTTTCCGGCCAGAGCGTTGTAGTTCCCGTTGGCGCCACCATCCACCAGTTGAATGCGACCAAATTCCACGTACGGCGTCCGGTCCAAATGCGGCGTCGTGCCGGGAATCTCTTCGTTTACCGCGCGGAGCCCTTCCAGATGGCGGCTCAGATTGCCCAGGTATCCAACTTCGAGCAGCAGGTTATGGGGCAGTTCGCGCTGCACGTTAAACAGATAGGTATACGTGCGAGGCGTTACGCGATCGTAGACATTGGCGAAAGCGTAAGGGCGGAAAATGCTGGGCTTCGCCCCTGCCAGTCCGGCAAACGAATTATCGAAGGTATAAAGGGTGAGGCCGTTATCGGATTCAAAACGCGTGCGACCGGCAAGGTTTCGGGCCATGTCGAATCGCGGATTCCCTGTATCCTGGGAATAGAATACGCCGGTGCCGGCGCGGAACACCCACTTCTGATTAGGACTCCACGTAATGCCAAACCGCGGCGCGAAGTCCTTGTTATCCACCTTAACCAGGCGATTTCCCAAGCGGCCGTCTCTGCGGGTCGAAATATTGGGCCAGATCAGCGGGAATCCATCGTAGAAACCACCGCTGCCCTGGCGCTCAAAATACGGATGACGCGATGCGTCGGTCACCCCGGGAGTCTGGTCCATGGCCGGAAGACCCACCGTGAGCAGCTTCCCCGACTGATCTTCAAAAGGCGGAGTCCGCTCATACCGGAGGCCGAGGCTGAGAGTGAGTTTGGGCGTCAGTTTCCATACATCGTCCACATAGGCGGCGAAGCTGGTGGAACGGAACTGCGCGGAAGCGATCGCCACGGCCGCTTCGGCGCGCCTCACCTGACCCAAATAGAAGTCTGCATATTCGTCCCCGCCGGTTGCAGTGGTCGGGTTGCTGGTAGCGTTCGGCTCGAACGTGAATGAACCGCGCGCGAACTGATTGCCGACCTGATTGTACTGATCCTTTCGGAACTCACCGCCGAAGCGGAACGAGTGCTTTCCGCGCACCCACGAAACGTTATCAACAAACTGCAGGGAGTTATTGTCGTTGGCGTAAGGGCCCTCGGAATCGTCACCGAAACCAGAGTATTTGCCCAGCGACACCGACGGAATTCCCCAGGTAACCGGGGCTCCGCCCTTCAGTCCCGGAATACCGAGAGAGCTGGTGACATCGCGCACGAACGCCAGTTCGCGGCCTGCCGAGTTAAAAAAGCGCGTGTATCCAAAGCGGGCGTCATTGACGAGCGATGAAGAAAGGACCCGCGTATTTGAGCCCACGTATTGCTCCACGTTGGTAAGCACCGAGAAACCATTCAGGCGCAACCCCTGATTCAACGAATTCTCATCGCCCCAGCTGTAGCGCCCGAACCACTGGGAATTCGAGGACTCCACGTAGTCCATGCGAAGAATGAACTGATCTTTATTGCGTGGCGCGCCCTGAGACTGCTGATAATCGCTCTCCAGACTGCCACTTGGATTTACCAGATTGGGCGTGGGATAGAACTCCAGGAACTTCTTTCCAATGGCAGACTCGCGGCTGGTTGGGATAATGTTGCCTGCAAAAGGCTGAGACGTCGCCGTCCCGTTCGGGCCGAGGACACGAGTTGCCGGATCGTAGAGCTGAACAGCCTTCGGACGTGTACCCGGAATTACGTTATAGAGTTCAGAGAAATTTCCACTCCGCATGGCGAGCGAAGGCAGTGTGTAGGTACTGACGGCGCTCTGCCGCTGCCGGAACGCTTCGTAGTTGCCCAGAAAAAAGAGCTTGTTGTGACCGTTAAAAATTTTGGGGATCCAGACGGGCCCGCCCACGGTGCCGCCATACTGATTCCACTTGAACGGGTTCTTGGTGACAGCTTTCGTTGTGAATTGGTAATTCTTAGCATCCAGCACTTCGTTACGCAGGAACTCAAAAGCGGAACCGTGAAAGGCATTTGTGCCCGCCTTGGTCGACACATTGATTTGGGTGGCTTCGCGACCGAATTCAGCGGGGTACACGCCCGTCTGGACTTTGAATTCCTGCAGCGCGTCGATCGACGGCTGGATCACGTATGTGTTGAAGTTGGGGTCCGTATTCTCGACACCGTCGAGGGTGAAGTGGTTGAAGTAGGCGCGCTGCCCGGCCACCGAGATGTTCTGGTTGGCGCGGTCGCCGCCCTGGCGGGAATTTGCCTGCCCGGCGCTGGTGAAACCCGCGCTTACGTTGGGCGCGAGCGAGACCAGCTGCAGGTAGTTCCGGCCATTCAGTGGCAGTTCGACAATGCGCTTGTTCTCAATGACCGTCCCCACTGTGGCATTCTCGGTTTCAAGCTGCTGGGTGGAACCGGAGACTTCGACGACGTCACTAATTTGGCCAACGGGCAGGTCGAAATCCACGCGAGCGTCCTGCTGCACCTGAATCTGAATGTTTGATCGGGTGATCGCTTTGAAACCCTCCTTCGTTACGGTCAACGAATAAATGGCTGGCGGCAGCGCCGGGAATGAATAATTGCCTGATTCGTTTGAGACCGCAGCGCGAACCGCATTGGTCTCTGTGTTGGTAAGCGTCAGCTTCGCGGCGGCAATGGAGCCTCCGCTGCTGTCGTGTACTTCCCCGTTGATGGACCCGAACGTCTGCGCGAAGAGTGGGAGTGAGAGTGTGCTCACGAAGAGCAGCGCAACGAAGCGCGTGAAGTGTTTCATAAGACCTGTTTATGACCCTGGCTGAAAATAGGTACTGATAAAGACGATATCAAAGTGGGCTCCCGGCTGCAACGGGACCCATCCCCTAAACTGGTAATTCATGCGGATCGCCCTCGGGCAGATCAATACAACTGTTGGCGACCTTGCCGGGAATGTGGCGCTCTGCGTCCGCTTCGCGCGCGAGGCGGCGGCGCGTGGGGCAGAGATAGTTGTCTTCCCGGAGCTTTCGGTGACGGGCTATCCGCCGCGCGATTTGGTAGAGAAGCGCACGTTTATCGGACAGTCCGAAGCCGCTTTGCACAAGCTGGCTGATGCAACCAAAGACCTGCCGTTGGCGGTGATTGCCGGGTATGTGGGGCAGTCTCACATCCCGACCGGCAAACAGGCGATGAATTCGGCGGCGATTCTGCGAGGCGGCGAGATCCTGCTGCGGCAGGACAAGATCCTGCTGCCCACCTATGACGTTTTCGATGAAGCGCGGAACTTCATGCCGGGCGAGGGCCAGTCTCTGCTGGCGATGGGCGGCGAGCAGCTTGCCCTGACCATCTGTGAAGACGCCTGGAACGACAAGCAGTTCTGGCGACATCCTCTTTATACGCGGGACCCCGTGGATGAACTGATCCGGAGAGGCGGAACGCTGTCCATCAGCATCAACGCCTCGCCCTTCCATCTGGGCAAGCGGGCGTTGCGTGTGGAGATGTTCCGCGCCATGGCGCTGCGCCACAGGATTCCGTTCATTGTGGTGAATCAGGTGGGCGGGAACGATCAGGTGGTGTTCGACGGGTCCAGCTTTGTGATGGATGCGCAGGGCAATGTGATCGCGTCGGCGGCTTCGTTTGCGGAAGATCTGGTGATTGCGGATCTTGCGACAGGCATGGGGGACCAGCGTGCCAGTTTGCCGGACGATACCGAAGCGGTGTATGAAGCGCTGGTGCTGGGCACACGCGATTACATCGGTAAGTGTGGTTTCAAGAAGGTCCTGATCGGCCTGAGCGGCGGCATCGATTCGTCTCTCACGGCTGCGGTGGCCGTGGATGCAGTGGGCAGGGAAAACGTGAGGGGCGTTGCGATGCCCGGGCCATTTTCGTCAGACCACAGCGTGCGTGATGCGCGAGCTATGGCGGAGCGCTTCGGTATCGAATTCGACATTGTGCCGATTACGCCTGGCTACGAAGAAATGGTGCGGACCCTCACCCCGGTCTTCGAAGGCCGAAAGCCGGACGTGGCGGAAGAAAACATCCAGGCGCGGCTGCGCGGGCTCACACTGATGGCGATGTCGAATAAGTTCGGCGCCATGGTGCTGACCACCGGCAATAAGAGCGAGATCGCGGTGGGCTACTGCACGCTCTATGGCGACATGTGTGGCGGGCTGGCGGTGATCAGCGATGTGCCGAAGACGCTGGTTTACGGCCTTTCGCGCATTGCGAACAAGCGGCACAATAATGCGATCCCGGAAGCGGTCTTTGTGAAGCCGCCCTCCGCCGAACTACGACCCGATCAGAAGGACAGCGATTCGCTGCCGCCCTACGAAGTGCTGGACGCTATTCTGCGGCTCTACGTGGAAGAGTTCCGCAGCGCGAAGGAGATCGCGGAAGAGCTTTCGCTGCCGCTGGATCTGGTGAAGGACGTTGCGCTGAAAGTGGACCGCAACGAATACAAACGTCAGCAGGCCGCGCCGGGTCTCAAGGTTACGTCGAAGGCGTTTGGCATGGGCCGGCGCTTCCCCGTGGCGCAGCGGTATTTCGAAAACGAATAAGGCAGGAAAACGATTGAAGACCAGAGTACTCATCCTGATTCTGGCGGCCAGCGCCGTCATCCTCGTCTCCCAACCGGCGGTGCGCGAACAGGTCGGGCTGATGGCCGATGGCGGTTTCCTGCTCAGCAGTGGCTGGCGGATTAAAGCTGCCGGCACGCAAATTCCTGTGGACACTTTTCCCATGGCGCAGGTAGTGACGCCGGATAAGAAACTGATGCTGGTGCTGAATGGCGGGTGGAATCCGCCGAGCATCAGCATGATTGATATTGCGACAGCGAAAGAGCTGAGCCGCACGCCGGTTCCGGACGCCTGGCTGGGCCTTACGATGACGAAGGCCGGTGACAAGGTTTACGTGGGTGGTGGCTCGAAGGGCGCGGTGTATGAATTTGCCCTCTCGAATGGGGTGCTGAAGCCTTCGCGGATCTTCCCTTTAGTCGCGGAGAAAGATCGGAAACCGACGGATTTTACGGGCGATGTACAGTTCTCGCCGGATGGCCGTTTACTCTATGCAGCGGACATGTTTCATGATTCGGTGGCGGTCATCAATCCGCAGTCCGGACTGGTGATTTCGCGAATCAAAACAGGCCGACGGCCCTATCGGATTCTGTTCCACCCGGAGGGCAAGAGCTTCTATGTTTCCAGTTGGTCCGATGGTGCGATTGGCCAGTACAATGCGACGTCGGGCGAGCGAATGAACCTGATTCGCGTGGCCCCGCACACCACCGATATGGTGTGGAAGAGCGGGCCTGTGGAGGATCACCCGGAATTCAATGCGCGGATTTTTGTTTCGGCCAGCAATACGAACAGCGTGTATGTGCTGGGTGCGACGGAATCGGGCGAGCTTTCGCGGTTGGAAAATATCAATCTGGCGTTGACGCCGCGGCAGCCTTTTGGGATGACCCCGAGCGGTCTGGGCTTCAGTGCGGACGGCAAGAAGCTGTTCGTGGCCTGCGCGGATGCGAATGCGGCGGCGGTGGTGGAGATTACGGATTCGCGCAGTCGCGTGCTGGGTTTTGTGCCGGCGGGCTGGTATCCCACCGCGGCGTTTGGGTTGCCGGACGGGCGGATGGGCGTGCTGAACGGGCGCGGGCTGCGTTCGTATCCGAATCCGGGTGGGCCGAATCCGGCGAAGAGGCCGGAGCCGTTGCACGAGGGTGTCCCTTCGACCGTTCAGTATGTGGGGCACATCCAGACGGGTACGGTGCAGTTCACCGATGTTTCGGACATGCATCAACTGGAATCGTGGAGCAAGGAGGTGCTGGCGAACACGCCTTATCGCGATGAGAAGCTGGACGATGCCGGAACGCCGGCGGGCAACCCGGTTCGCGCGGGCGGGCCGATTAAGCACGTGCTCTACATCGTGAAAGAGAACCGGACGTACGACCAGGTGCTGGGCGATATGAAGCAGGGTAACGGGGACGCTTCGCTGGTATTATTTGGCGAGAAAGTGACCCCGAACCTGCATAAACTGGCGAGTGAGTTTGTGCTCCTCGATAATTTCTACGAGAATTCTGACGTAAGCGCGGACGGGCACAACTGGGCAACCGCGGCCATCGCCCCGGACTGGACGCAGCGCTTCTGGCCGAACAGCTATGCGGGGCGTCGCAAGACGTACGATTACGAGGGGCAGGAGCCGGCGAACGCGCCGCCCGCCGGCTACATCTGGAATTCCGCTTCGCAGGCCGGCGTAACAATGCGGAACTACGGGTATTACGTGGACAATCGCAAGACCGCAGAAGCCGATGGCACGCAGATCACAGCGGTGCGCGATCCGATTTTGGCGCCGATTACGGACCCGAATTTCCGGGGTTTCGATCTGGACTATCCCGACGTGGACCGCGCCAAAGAGTTTCTCGACGAACTGAAGGATTTTGAGAAAGATGGCAAGATGCCACAGTTCATGATCATGCGGCTGGGGAACGACCATACGAACGGTACGTCGGCAGGGAAGATCTCGCCACTCTCGGCTAATGCCGATAACGATCAGGCAGTTGGCACGATTGTAGAGGCGCTTTCGAAGAGCAGGTTCTGGAGTGAGACGGCGATCTTTGTGATTGAAGATGATGCGCAAAACGGACCGGATCATGTGGATTCGCACCGCGCCCCGGCTTTCGTGATTTCTCCATGGGTGAAAAAAGGTACGGTGAACAGCACGATGTACAACCAGGCGTCCGTGCTGCGCACGATGGAACTGATTTTGGGCCTGCATCCGCTGACGACTTATGACGCCGGCGCACGACCAATGTTCAGCGTTTTTGCCGACCGGCCGTCGACCAATCCGTATAAGCTGATGCCCGCGCAAACGCCGCTCGATGTGCGGAATCCGGCGAATACCGCCTCCGCCGCACGGTCGGCGCGCATGAAGTTCGATCAGGCCGATGAGGTCGATGATGATGAACTGAATTCGATTCTCTGGGCGGCGATCAAGGGCCCGCAGGCTCCCCTGCCTGTACCCGTTGCCAGCCGTTTTTCTCACTGATGCCGAAGATTAATCTCTGCTTTCTCTGGCACATGCACCAGCCGTTCTACAAGGACCTTGTGAGCGGTGAATACCGCCTTCCCTGGACGCGCATGCACGCGCTGAAGGACTACTACGGGATGGTCAAAATCCTGGAGGAGTTCCCCTCTGTGCGGCAAACTTTCAACCTTGTGCCCTCCATGATGGTGCAGGTGGAGGAGTATGCGAGCGGTGAGGCGAACGACCCGTTTCTGAAGCTGGCCCTGAAGCCTTCTGAGAAGCTGACGCAGGAGGAACAGGCGTTCATCCTGAAGAACTTCTTCATGGCCAATCCTTCGCGGATGATCTACCGTTACCCGCGCTACGGTGAGCTCTACACGGCGTATCAGGCGCAGAAGTCCGCGCCTGGTGGTGATGGCCGGGGGATCTTTGGAGCGCAGGAATTCCGTGATCTGCAGGTGCTTTCGCAGGTGGCGTGGTTTGACGAAGAGTTTCTGGACAAGGACCAGGAGGTTGTTGCGCTGGTTGCGAAGGGGCGGAATTATTCGCTCGAAGACCAGGCGCTGATGGGTCGAAAGCAGCAGGAGATTTGCGCGCAGGTGATCCCGCAATACCGGAAGCTGGCGGCGTCGGGACAGATCGAGATTTCCACAACACCGTTTTACCATCCGATTCTGCCGCTTTTGTGTGACAGCAACATTGCTGCGATTTCGCATCCGCATGTGCCGCTGCCGCCACGTTTTAGTTATCCGGAAGACGCCCGCCTGCAACTGGAAATGGCGCGGGAGTATGTGAAACAGACGTTTGGTGTTGCGCCCGTGGGGCTTTGGCCTTCGGAGGGGTCCGTGTCCGATGCGGCCCTGAACATCGCGGCGTCGGTGGGCTTTGAATGGGCCGGAACCGATAACGGCGTTCTGGATAGAACGCTGGGCCGTGCCGCCACTCCCGACGTGACCTATCGCCCTTACGAATGGAAGCAGAACGGACACGCCATGAAGATGATCTTTCGCGACCATCTGATGAGCGACCTGATTGGGTTCGTCTATTCGGGCATGGGTGCACGAGACGCCGCGCACGATTTCCTGCGGCGTGTGCGGGAAAATTGCCAGGGGATACTGGCAAGCGGGCGGGACGCGCTGGTGCCAATTATCCTGGACGGAGAGAACGCCTGGGAGTATTACGACCGCAGCGGCCGCCCGTTCTTCCGCGAGCTTTACGGTGCGATTGAGGCCGACCGCAACATCGAGGCAGTGACGGTGAGCGAGGCGTTCCGGCGTATGGAAGCCCAGCCGCTGGACCATATCTTCCCAGGATCGTGGATCAATGCGAACTTTGACGTGTGGATCGGCGCGGAAGAAGACAACGTCGCGTGGCGGTTCTTGCTGGAAGCGCGGCAGGCATATGAGGGCGCAACCAATGTTCCCGCTGATCGCCGGAAGCTGGCACTGGAGGAGTTGCTGATTTCCGAAGGCAGCGACTGGAACTGGTGGTACGGGCCGGAGCACGAATCGGCCAACCGGGTCGAATTTGACCAGATCTATCGGGAACACCTGGCTAATGTTTATCGGGCGCTGGGGATTACGCCGCCGGTTGAGCTCTCGCGACCGATTCTGAAGTCGCAGGTGGAGGAGGCCCATACGCCCCCGCTGGGGCCGATTTCGCCCACGGTGAATGGCACGGTGGATTCCTATTTTGAATGGCTGGGCGCGGGGCTGTACAAGGTGGATCAGCGGCAAGGTTCGATGCATGGCAAGCGCCAGCTTGTGAAAGAAGTGCATTACGGCGCCGATGGCGATTCCGTTTTTCTGCGGGTGGACTTTGGCGAGGAAGCAAAGGCACTGGAGAATCTGGAGATCCAGGTTCACTCCGGCAAGGTTCGGGAATTGGCGGGCGTGGTCCGGATCCTGGGTGGCGCGGCGGTTGCTGATGGCAGTGGCCTGCAGGCGGCTTTCCGCGATGTGCTCGAGATTGCAGTGTTAATGAATGGCGATTTCGGTGGAGTGAGCCTTTCCTTTTGGCAGGATGGGTTACCGCTGGAGGCTGTGCCCAGAGAAGGGACCCTGCAGGTGGATGAACTGACCAGCTGGAATGCCTGATCGCCGCCAGTTCGGACTCTTCGACTTCGACCCCGCAAGCGGGGGGCTTTGCCGTGAGGGCATTCCGGTGAAACTGCAGGCGTAACCGGCGCGGGTGCTGAGGCTGCTTATCGCAAACTCGGGCGAAGTGGTGTCTCGGGGACGCTGCGGAGAGCGGTGAGTGGCGCGGACACCTTGGTTGACTTCGACCGTGGGTTGAATTTATGTATTGCGCAAATTCGTGCGGCGCCGGGGGAATCAGCGGAGTCGCCGCGTTTCAGCCGCACAGTACCGAAGAAGGGCTACCAGTTTGTCGCGCCGATTTCGCAGGGCAATTGTGGTGGCCAGCGTTGCCATCTTCGTGGCGATTTGGGTATTGAGCACCTGGCTTATAGCGCCACCAATTCGGGTGGCGGTCGCACACTTCGATAACGACACCGGCAGCGCGGCATACGATAGTCTGGCGGCTGGACTGACGGATTCCTTGATCGCTGAGCTGGCGGCTGCGGGGCCGGGGCGATTTGAGGTGATTGGCAATGCGAGCCCGTTGCGCGAGCCCAAAGCGATAAGAGATCTGCTGGCCATCGGGACTTCGCTGAAGGCGAGCTATGTGATTCCGGGCCGGATCCTGCGGGATTCGAATCAGGTGCAGGCGGTGGTTTCGCTGATCACGCTGCCGGAGAAGACTCATGTGAGGCTGGCGCGGGTGGACGTCGATGCAAACAACCTGTTCAATTCCCAAATTGTCGCGGCCAGGAGTATAGCGGCGACTTTCCTGGGTCTATGGGTGGCAAAATCCAGCTTTCTGCCTTAGACCGGAAGACAGTCGGGCAATGGGTTTCTGCCCACGGCACGCCCCGGCAGGTGGCGCCGCGGTGGCGCATCTTGCTGTCTGCGACTGTTGGAGAATCCGACGCAGCGATCAAGGCAGCTTTGCAGGAAACGAAATACTGCGATTCTTTGGCGGCAACGTTTTTCGAAGATTGGTGTGGACGGTCTGTGAGAGGTTGCGGTCTGCCGTGGCAATAAGGCGACGTACAAGATGGAGAAGATCACGGCCATCGTTGACGCAACACTGCGCGGCAAGCCAGAGGGCATGACTCACTGGAGTTGCCGAACCATGGCAATGAGCGAGGGCGTAAGCAAGTCCGCAATCAGCAACATCTGGCGTGCGCACAATCTGCAACGGACGGCGAAGGGCACTCCGTTCATTGACGTTCAAAAGCACGGGAGGCAATGCGCGGAACCTGACCCAGCCGTGGGGACAAGGAATTCTATCCTTCCGGCACCAGTGCGGCGGGAGTTCGGTTCAGCAGCGGCAAAAAAAGGGATGGTGTTGAAGGCCCACGATCCGAACATCTTGCGGGTTGCGGTTCGGATCGCGGGATAGCCGGGGTTAACGGGAGCTACTTCGTCTGGCGGGACGAGTTCTTGTTCAGCAGGTCTTCGAGCTTGGCGGCGCCTGCGGGAGCGTCGATCTTACCCTGCAGCACGTCTGCGTTCTCTACATCCTTGCCGTACATCTCGCGGTTGGAGTCTTCGTCCGGACGGAGCGTGGCACCTTGCAGTGAGATACCGGCGAAGAGACCGCGCGAACGAGAATAGGAGAGCATTTCCGCGCGGAGGACGGCGTCAGTTTGGGCGGATACATCGCGTCCCACGGGGCCTGCGGCTGCCGTCGCTTCGCCACCCAGTGTGAACTTGTTGCTGAGCAGGTGCTTCATGCCCGTATCGTTCATCACGAGCAGAAGGACGTCCTGTTCGGAACCACCAATCTGGAACCCCACACTGCCGCCTTCGATGCGGATGGCGGCTGGTGCGGACCAGCCAACTCCGTCGGCTTTACGGCAAGCGGCGAAACCACGACCGTATTTTCCGCCGAGAATAAAGGCGGCTTTTTTGAGGCCCGGAACCAGGATGACACAGCGGGATTTGTTGAGGAGGTCCTGCGGAACGCCCTTGTCGTCCGCTTTCATCATTTCTGTCAGCAGGTCGGCAGCAGCGTCCAGACGTTCCGCGGCAGGTTTAGCTTTGGCCGCGAATGAGGAGGTGCAAACAAAGATAGCGAGGGTCAGTACGGTTAAGAGGCGAGTTGTCTTCACTTGCCCAGCATAGCCGAATTTCGCGCAAAGGTCAGTACTGCCCCGGGGAGGACTCCGAGAAGAAACGTACCAATCGCAGGTAGTATCAGCGCCGCACCCAGACCCGGGGTGAGCGGCTCCAGAGCGTTGGTGACTTCACCGGGCTCCTGCATGTACATAACGACCAGGATGCGCAGGTAGTAGTACGCGGCAACTGCACTGTTCAGCAGGCCCAGTATGGAGAGCCAGATCAGGTTTGCCTTCAGAGCAGCGTGGAAAATGAAGAACTTTCCAAGGAATCCGCCGGTGAGGGGTACGCCGATCAGCGAGAGCAGGAAGACAGTGAGGAGCGCGGCCGTGACTGGCTGTTTCTGGCCCAGTCCGGCAAGATCGTTGATGTGAAGATGGCGTTCGCCTTTGCCCGAAATGTGGATGATGACTGCGAACGCGCCGATATTCATCAGGGCGTAGGCCGCCAGATAGAACATGGCGGCGGCGGTACCCAATTCGGAGCGCGACGCAATGGCGACCAGCAGGTAACCGGCATGCGCGATGGAGCTGTATGCCAGCATGCGCTTCAGGTTGGTCTGGGTGAGAGCGCCGAAGTTGCCGATGCACATGGAGAGAAGGGCGGAGATCCAGATGAAGGGTACCCAGAGGGTTGCGCTCTGCTGGAAAGAGGTCATCAGGATGCGGATGAGGATGGCGAAGGCTGCGGCTTTGGGCGCGGTGGCCATGAAGGCCGATACGGGGGCAGGAGCGCCCTGGTAGACGTCAGGAGCCCACATCTGGAACGGGGCTGCGGAAACCTTGAAGCCCAGGCCGACCAGCATCAGGGCAAGCGCGAAACCGATTGCCGCGAGCGACTGACCAGGCTCGTTCAGCCTGGCTGCAATAACGTCCAGCTTGGTGCTTCCGGTGAGGCCGTAGGTGATGGCGATGCCGTACAGGAAGAAGCCGGTGGCGAAGGAGCCCATCAGGAAGTACTTCAGGGCAGCTTCGTTATTGCGCTTGTCGTTGCGCAAGTAGCCAGCCAGGATGTAGCTGGCGATCGACGAAATTTCCAGACCGATGAAGATCATGATCAGGTCGTTCGAGGCCACCATCAGGCACTGGCCCACCACCGAGAAGAGCAGCAGTGCATGGTATTCGCTGGTTTCCGCCTTTTCGCGGTCGAGATAGCGATATGAAGTAAGAACCGCCAGGATCCCGATGACCAACACCAGAATGCGGAAGAAGGTAGCGAAGCCGTCGACAATCAGCAGGTTCGAAAACGCGGGGCCGGCCACTCCATTCGCGGCAATCGCCGCGAAGATGGCCAGGATAAAGGCGACGATTGAAATGTGGCCGAAAAGCTTCGGCGCTTTCTTCGCGAAGAATGGATCGAGCACCATGAGCAGAGTGCCGGCGACCGAGAGAATTGTTTCCGGCGCGAACCGGAGCAGATCATCAGCGGAGGGGGGGGCGAAATTAACGAGCATTCGCGCGGCCTCCGTTCACAGGAGTATGGGACGAGGCTTGCACAGGAGCGTTGTTTTGTCGGAGTGTCTTTACTTGAAGGATCCTGTCTTGTAGGATCCTTGCGTTCGTTTCCGAGATGATCGGAATGAACGACTGGCTGTACATGCCCATCCAGACCATCATCACCACCAGGGGAATGGCGCAGGCCCATTCGCGGGCGTTGAGTTCCGGCATATGGTGCCTGACTTCTTCGGAGAGTTCGCCGAAGAAGACACGCTGGTACATCCAGAGCATGTAGCAGGCGGAGAGAATCACGCCGAGTGAGGCGAAGATGGTGCCGATGAAATTCACCTGCGCGGTGCCCTGCAAGATGAGAAACTCACCGATGAAGTTGTTCAGGGTCGGCAGGCCGATGCTGGCGAGAGTGGTAATCAGAAACAGGGTGGAAAGCCAGGGTGCGGCGGTTGCGACGCCACCGAAGTCCGAAATTTCCAGAGAGTGCCGCCGTTCGTAGAGGAAGCCCACCAGGAGGAAGAGCGCGCCTGTGGAGATGCCGTGGTTCAGCATCTGGTAGACAGCGCCGTCCAGACCAATCTGTGTGAAGGAGAAGATGCCGAGGACAACGAAACCGAGGTGGCTGACCGAGGAGTAAGCAACCAGTTTCTTCATATTTGGCTGCACCATCGCGACCAACGCTCCGTAGACGATCCCGATGATGGCGAGGATCATGATCCAGGGGGCGTTTTCGCGGGCGGCGGTCGGGAACATCGGCAGGCAGAAACGAACCAGCCCGTAGGTTCCCATCTTGAGCATGACGGAGGCCAGCATCAGTGAACCGGCGGTGGGTGCTTCCACGTGCGCATCCGGCAACCAGGTGTGGAGCGGGAACAACGGCACCTTGATGGCAAATGCAATGAAGAAGGCCAGGAACAACAGCGTTTCCTGAAGGTGGTTCAGGACGATCTTGCCGCTCTGGAACTGGAAGAGTATGGAGGCGTAATCGAACGTGCCCGCCTGCGTGTAGAGGAAGATGATGGCGGCCAGCATCAGCACGGAACCGGCCATCGTGTACAGGAAGAACTTGACGGCTGCGTAGATGCGGCGGTCGTGGCCCCAGATTCCGATGAGGAAGTACATCGGGACCAGCACCACTTCCCAAAAGGTGTAGAACAGGAAAAGATCCCAGGCAGCGAAGACGCCGACCAGACCGAATTCGAGGAGCAGCAGGAACGCAAAGTATTCCTTCGAGCGTTGGTGGATCGATTTCCAGGAGAGACCGATGGCGATGGGGGTCAGGAAAGTGGACAGAATGATGAGCCAGAGACTCAAACCATCAATTCCGACATGATAGTGGATTTCCGGGTTCTGGATCCAGACGACGTTGGTGACGAACTGTTGTCCGGTTTTGCCGCCCTCGAAGCCAAGGACAAGCATCGTCGAAACGGCAAAGGTGAGGAGCGAGAAGCCGAGAGCGAAGAGGCGGATGAAGTTTTCCATGACGCGCGGAATGAGCAGCGCGACCAGAAATCCGATGGCTGGGAGGGCAATTACGAGATCGAGAAGATTCACTTCACACCTCCGTTGAGGCTGAGGGCAATGAGCAAGGCGACTGCTCCGACTGCCACCCAGGTGGCGTAACTGCGAATATTGCCTGATTGGAACAATTTGAGAATATTTCCAATCGCGCGGGCCTGATGGCCGACGCCGTTGACTGCACCGTCGATTACGCCCTGATCCACACCGTGCCAGAGGACGGCTCTAGACCCTTCGATGGCAGGTGTGACGATGGCGGCGTCGTAAGCTTCGTCGACGCGATACTTGTCATAGACCAGGCGGTAAAGGCCGCCCAGCGCATTGGCAATCTTACCCGGCAGTGCCGGGTTGATCACGTACATGTAGTAAGAGAGAGCGATACCGAACAGACCGAACCCGACCGAGATTGCGGTGAGAGTGGCTTCACCTTCCACTTCTTTCACGGGGAACATGGATTCCAGCATGTGGGGCACGTTGAACAGGAAGCCGCCGAAGAGAGACAGGAAAGCGAGGATAACCAGCGGAGCCAGCATCGACCAGGGAGATTCGTGCGGGTCGCCGTGGCCATGATGGGCGTCATGTGCATCATGGCCATGACCAGGCGCGTCCTGTTTGTGACCCTTGTACTCGCCCCAGAACGTCATCCAGAAAGCGCGCCACACGTAGAAAGCGGTCATGCCGGCGGTCACAACGCCCACCCAGAACATCCAGGGAGCGTGTTCGTAAGCCGCGCCCAGAATGGCGTCTTTACTGAAAAATCCGGAGGTAAAGGGGAATCCGGAAATTGCCAGAGATGCGCAGGCCAGAACGCCCATGGTCCACGGAGTGTATTTCCTCAGCCCGCCCATATGTCGCATGTCCTGTTCGCCGCCGCAGGCGTGGATGACGCTGCCCGCGCCCATGAAGAGGAGAGCTTTGAAGAACGCGTGGGTCATCAGGTGCCAGATGCCGGCGGAGAAAGCTCCGACGCCGACGCCCAGGAACATGTATCCGAGTTGGGAAACCGTGGAGTATGCGAACACCTTCTTAATGTCGTATTGCGTGATGCCGATGGTGGCGGCGAAGAACGCGGTCGCGAGGCCCACCAGCGCCACGGCTTCCATGGCGGCGGGCGCGTGTGTGAAGATCGCGGCCGACCGGGCGCACATATAAACGCCGGCGGTGACCATTGTCGCCGCGTGGATGAGGGCTGATACGGGGGTGGGGCCTTCCATGGCGTCCGGCAGCCAGACATACAGCGGGATCTGCGCCGATTTACCGGTGGCGCCCAGCAGCATCAGAAATGCGATGGCCGTCAGCACTTCGACGGGCTTGCCCGGCGCGGCCTGGAAGACCTTGCCGAAATCGAGCGTGCCGAAGGTGACGACAATCAGGAACATGGCGAGGGAGAAGCCGAAGTCGCCAATGCGGTTGACGATGAACGCCTTGTTGCCCGCAGTGGTGGCGCTTTTCTTGACGAAGTAGAAGCCGATCAGCAGGTAGCTGCACAGACCGACGCCTTCCCAACCGACGAACAGAATCAGGTAATTGCCACCCAGCACCAGGTTCAGCATGAAGAACATGAACAGGTTCAGGTAGGCAAAGAAGCGGTAGTAGCCTTCCTCATGCGCCATGTAACCGATGGAGTAGATATGGATGAGTGAACCGACGCCGGTGACGATCATCAGCATGATCATGGTCAGCTTGTCGACGGCGAAATCCCAGCCGACTTCGAAGGCACCGCTCTTGATCCATGTGAACAGGTGCTCGTGGACGGGTTGTGCACCCCAGTCCGTCGAAAGGCCGACCATAACAACTTTGGCAAAGGCGAAGGCAACGCTCAGAATCGCAATCGCATTGATGACCGCCTTCGGCAGCTTGCGCCCGAAAATGCCGTTCACCAGAAAGCCGAGGAACGGGAGGGCAGGGATAATCCAGAGGTTCTGCATCAGTTCTTCAGAGTGTTAATTTCGTCGATGTTAAGGGTAGAGCGGTTTTTGAACACCGTCAGGATGATCGCGAGGCCGACGGCAGCTTCAGCGGCCGCGACGACCATCACGAAGAACGTGAAGAGGTGTCCGGAGACCTGCCTGTGCTGGTGGGCGAAAGCGATGAAGCTCAGGTTGACCGCGTTCAGCATTAGCTCAATGCACATGAACACGGTGATGATGTTGCGCCGGATAATGAAGCCGGCCACACCGATGGAAAACAGGATGGCACTCAGCGTGAGGTACCAGGTAGTGGGAACGCCATTCTTGACGATTTCAAGCGCTGCGGAGGGGTCCATCGATTAGTCCAGCTCCTTTCGGGCGAGAACAATAGCGCCGATGATGGCGATGAGGATGAGCACGGAGGTGACTTCGAAAGGCAGCAGGTACTCGGTGAAGAGCGCCATGCCGATGGCTTTTGCACTGCCGCCCAACTCTGTGGTTCCGGGAGCAATCCAGTCGCCGAATTTCACTGAGCCCGAGTTCGGGAACCACTTGTTCACGAAGAAGCAGAGCAGGCCGATGAGCGCGATAAAGGCGGGGAATCCGAAAATTCTGGCGACCCAGGACCGACCGCGGTGTTCTTCGAGGCCCGCGTTTAAAAGCATGATGACGAAGATGAACAGCACCATCACTGCGCCGGCGTAGACGATGACCTGAGCCATCGCGACGAACTCCGCGCCGAGCAACAGGTACAGCACGGCGAGAGAAGCCATGACGCCGACCAGCGACAGCGCGCTTGAGATCGGGTGCTTTTGCAGCACGACGTTTACGGCGCAGATCAGCGCAATTAACGCGAAGAGTGAAAAGAAAAAGAAGTCCATTCAGGAAACCAGTGCCACCAGGAACCCAGTCAGCAACAGGTTCAACAACGCCGCAGGGAACAGGAACTTCCAGGCGAAACTCATCAACTGGTCATACCGGAAACGGGGCAGCGTGGCGCGAATCCAAATGAAGACGAAAAGCAGGAAACCGACCTTGGCAAGGAACCAGAACAGCGGAGTCAGCACGGGGACCAGCGGCGGGAAGGCCATCAGTCCGGCAAGGCCAAAAAAGATGACTGCGAAGACGGGAAGCGTGTAGCGGTCAAAGGGACGGGCGGGGTTCAGACCGTGGTAGAGGCAGATCAGGCCGACACCCAGGAAGATGGCCGGGGCGACAAAGTTAGAGCCGAGTGCAGCGGGCCAGAGCGGTTGCCATCCACCGAGGAAGAGAAGCGTTCCGACGGAGCATACCGTAATCATATTGGCGTATTCCGCCATGAAGAAGCTGGCGAAAGTCATGCTGGAGTACTCGACGTGAAAGCCGGCGACCAGTTCGTTTTCCGCTTCCGGAAGATCGAACGGGATGCGATTGGTTTCGGCGAACGCTGCAATCATGAAGATGATGAATGCGAAGAACTGGGGAGCGGGAAACTGGAAGATGGCCCACTTCGGTATGAAGCCGAGGTAGAAGCCGGCCTGCGAATCCGCGATGCCGCGAAGCTGCAGCGTGCCCGCCATCAGCAGAGGCGAAGCAATCGCGAGACTCATCGGGAGCTCGTAACTGATCATCTGGGCGGAACTGCGAAGTCCGCCGAGCAGGGCGTATTTATTGTTGGAAGACCAGCCGGCGAGGGCGATACCGTAAACGCCCATCGAGCTGACGGCAAGAATCATCAGAACGCCCATGTTGACGTTCGCGAGTTCCATCATCGTGTGATACGGGCCGAAGGTCCTGCCGGCGAGTTGCATGGCCGGGATATCGATAGCGCCGCCGAAGGGAATGATCGAGATAGAAATCAGCGCCATGAAGACGGCGAGGAATGGAGCGAGAAGGTAATAACCCGCATTGACGTGCGGCGGTAAGACGCCTTCTTTGGTGATCAGCTTGATCACGTCCGCCAGGGGCTGCAGCAAGCCGTGGGGGCCGACGCGTGAAGGGCCCATGCGAACCTGCACGTGCGCGATCACTTTGCGCTCCACCCACTGAAGGTAGGCGAGCGTCGTCATGAAGATGGCCGTGATGATCGCGAGCTTGATGAGAGTGATGACGAGGAATTCCATTACTGGTGTGCGCTCCCGGTTTCAGCACGCTTTTCGATAACCGAATTCAGTATTTTAGAATACCTCCCCATGGTTCCTGAGGTGAACAAAGTCTCATGAGCGGAAGCGATGAGGTCAGGGTTGGCTTGCACGCCGACTCTGCCATTCACCGGCGTGGTCTGTTGCGCGCCGAGTGTGACCAGAGGCAGCGGAATGTCGTAGCCTTTGACGGTGCGGCGGATTTCGTTGTATATGGTATCGGGCAGCCAGGGGCCCATCTGCGGGGCAAAGCCCATTTCCTTGGCGATCAGGCCGATGATTTCCAGATCCGGCTTGGTGCCGAGGGTGGAGACGGCGCGCTTCAGGCGTTGCACTTCACCGCGGCCGTTGGTGACGGTGCCGTTCTTTTCGTAGGCGCTGGCCGAGGGAAGAACCACGTCGGCTTTCTGGGCGGTTTCGGTGAGGAACATGTCCTGCACCACGATGAACGGGCGTTTGGCAGCGAGCTTCGCTTCTTTAAGAGGGTTTTCACCGATCACCCAGAATGTATCCAGGTCGGTGGCTGACAGCATTTCGCTGACGTTCAAACCGGGCGTCGATGCCGCGTGATAGCCCGGCAGCAATTCGGGAACCAGTCCCATGTCAATGGCACCGCGCGAGTTCGAGTAGTCGACCAATGCGGAGTAGCTGACCGGGATGCCGAGGGAGGAACCGAATTCCACCAGCTTGCGGACATCTTCGCCCTTTACTGAGTCACCGAACAGGATGACGAGGTTGGGCTCAGCAGCGAGAACGTCGCGAAGATCGGGAAGCGCTTCGAGTTCCGAAAAACGCGGCTTGCGGATCGACTTCACGGCCAGGTCATCCTCACGAACGGCACCGGCGGTGATGGTGTAAACGTGCGCTGCGTGGTGCCGGAAATTCTCGCGAATGCGGAAGGCGAGAAGGGGATGCTCAATCGCGAGATCCGCACCGATAATAAGGAAGGCTTTCTGTTCCGCCAAATCAGTACTGGTAGCCAGCTTGCCTGTTGTTCCGGAAAGTGCATCGATCAATGTCGTCACATCACCAGTACGGCGGTGGTCAATGTTATTCGTGCCCAGGCATTCCCGCGCGAACTTTTGCAGGTAGAAATTTTCTTCGTTGGTGGAGTGGTTGGAACCAACGATGCCGAACTTGCCGCCGCGTCCCTTAACTTCGCCAAACTTTTCGGCTATAGTCTGCAGCGCCTTCGACCAGGAGGCCGGAGCGAGCTTGCCATCTGTGCCGCGAACCATGGGGGTCTGCAGGCGTTCGGCGTGGTTGTAAAAATCGAAAGCGTAGCGGCCTTTAATACAAAGGAACTCGCCGTTGATGCCGGAGCGGTCGCGATTATTGCCGCGTACAATCTCATCCTGTCGAACGCCGAGGGTGGTTTTACAGCCATCGGAACAGTGCGTGCAGATCGTTCCGACATGCTCCATCTCCCAGGGACGGGTCTGATAACGATACGTACCGCTGGTGAGCGCACCAACCGGGCAGATATCGATACACTGGCCACATTCATCGCAGTTCAGATGATCCTGCATGTTGGGAGCGATCAGCGAGACCGCGCCGCGATTGACCACGCCCAGAGCGCCAACACCCATGCCTTCCTCGCAGACGCGAACGCAGCGGAAGCAAAGAATGCAGCGGGGGGCGTCGTAGAACACCACGGGGGACCACTGCTGCTCATCGAAGTGGATCTTGGTTTCCGTGAACCGGCTTTCGCCCGCGCCGTAGCGGAACACCATGTCCTGCAGTTCGCACTCGCCACCCTTGTCGCAAACGGGACAATCGAGCGGGTGGTTACCAAGCAGGAATTCCAACGTGCCCTTACGTGCAGCATTCACCTGGGCAGTGTCCGTCTTGACCACCATACCGTTTGCGACAGGCAGCGTGCACGCGACTTGAAGCTTCGGCATTTTTTCCACTTCAACCAGACACATGCGGCAGGCAGCCTGCAGCGAATAGCCTTCGTAATAACAGAAAGACGGGATCTCGACGCCGTTTTGCCGGGCGGCCTCGATCACGAGGGTGCCCGCCGGAGCCTCCATCTCGTGTCCGTCGATTGTGAACTTTACCAGATCAGCCATTCAAGTCCTTTATTGCTTCTTCCAGCACCAATGAAGAGACAGCCGAAACCGCCTGCTTCCGTGGCACACCGAGGGACCGGCGGTAAGACCGCCGGTGCTACAGCGGCACCGGCGATTTTATCGCCTGCCGCTCCGGGCTTTCGAGCCTGGCGCGTGCCTGACACTAGGCTGCTACCAACCTGGATGGATGCTCATAGGGGCACGGTTTCCCGTCGAGATGCGCTTCGAATTCGTCGCGGAACTTCTCCACAAATGCGATGGTCGGCATCGCAGCCGCATCGCCCAGCGGGCAAAACGTGCGGCCCAGCATATTTTTCGAAAGATCGCCAATCAGAATGATGTCGCTGCGGGTGCCCATGCCATCGTGGAAGCGCTGCAGCAACTTCTTCAGCCAGGCCGTGCCTTCGCGGCACGGAATACACCAGCCACAGCTTTCATGCGCGTAGAATTTCATGATGCGCAGGGCGGCCTTGACCATGCAGGTGTCTTCGTCCATCACCACGACACCGCCGGAACCGAGCATCGATTTCGCGGCAGCCACGCTGTCGAAATCCATTGCGAGATCACATTCATCGGCCTTCAGCACGGGGCACGAAGAACCGCCGGGAATAACAGCCTTCAGCTTCTTGCCACCGCGCATGCCACCGCCGACTTCGTTGATCATCCGCATCAGGTTGAAGCCCATGGGCAGCTCGTAAACGCCGGGCTTGTTGATATGACCTGACAAACAGAACAACCGGGTGCCACCGTTTTTGGGGCTACCCAGACCGGCGAAGTAAGCCGCGCCACTCAGGATAATCGACGGAACTGCGCAGAACGTCTCCACATTATTCAGAATGGTGGGACATTGATAAGCGCCTGCGACAGCCGGGAACGGGGGACGGATGCGGGGATTGCCACGCTTGCCTTCGAACGATTCAAGCAGCGCCGATTCTTCTCCGCACTCGTAAGCGCCCGCACCGGAATGCGTGGCCAGGTTGAACGTGCGTCCGCTACCGGCAATGTTGGAGCCAAGATAACCGCGAGCATAAGCCTCGCTGATTGCCCTGTCCATGTGATCGATCAGGTAGCGGAATTCGCCGCGAATGTAAATGTAGCCCTGTTCGGCGCCCACTGCCTGGCCTGCAATGATGGTGCCTTCGATCAACTGGTGCGGGTCGAACTCCATCAGAAGCCGGTCTTTACAGGTGCCGGGCTCGGATTCGTCCGCGTTCACCATGATGTACTTCGGTTTGGGCGAAGTGCGGGGAACGAAGCTCCACTTCAGGCCGGTGGGGAAGCCGGCGCCGCCGCGCCCGCGAAGGCCGGAAGCCTTCACTTCGTTGATAATGTCGTCCTGCGACATGGCCAAGGCTTTTTCGAGCGCCTTGTAGCCTTCGTTCGCCAGATAAGTATCGATGCGATGCGAGTTCGGCAGGCGGAACCGGCGCGTCAGGAGTTGAACTTCGAGGGGATTCTGTGGGTTGTACATCAGCAATTCACCTTCGGGACTTCGGTAATCTGATCGGGATCTTTGCCGGCTTTCAGCCCGTCGAGGAGCTTATCGAGCTGTGCGGGCGTCACATCGTGCCAGAAATCGTAGTTGATCTGCAAGGCGGGAGCCCAGGAGCAGGCACCCATGCACTCCACTTCTTCAAGCGAGATGCGGCCATCGGCGGAAACCTGCTTGTGGCCCAGGCCCAGCTTGTGGCAGGCCTGTTGGTAAAGCTCTTCACCACCCACCAGCAGACAGGAAATATTGGTACAAACCTGGACGTGAAACTTGCCCAACGGCTTGGGATGCAGCATGGAGTAGAAGCCGGAAACTTCACGCACCTGCAGCGGGGTCACGCCGGTACGCTTTGCCACTTCCTCCACCAGTTCATCGGTGATGGAGCCCACTTCATCCTGCCCGTAAATCAGCATGGGGATGAGCGCGGAACGCCTGCGGTCCGCCGGGTACTTTGCCAGGAATGTTTCGAAACGCGCTTCGAGTTCGGTAGAAAAAGTCATGTTACCGGTCCGTGTCTCCAAGGACGAAGTCCATACTGCCCAGCGCCGCGATCACGTCCGCTATCAGCGTGCCTTCAATCAGCTTCGGAATGCACTGCAGATTGCCAAAGCTGGGCCCGCGCCAGTGCACGCGGAACGGCTTCTGGGTGCCGTCACTCACCATGTAGCAACCCACTTCGCCGCGCGGCGATTCAATCGCCTGATAAACCTCACCTTCCGGAACACGGAAGCCTTCGGTCACGATCTTGAAGTGGTAGATGAGCGATTCCATCTGGGTTTTCATCTTTTCGCGCTCCGGCAGAACGATGCCGGGAGCGTCGGCCTGATGAGAACCGGACGGCATGCCTTCCAGAGCCTGTTGGATGATCTTGTGCGACTGCCGCATCTCTTCGAGGCGAAGCAGGTAGCGGGAGAAAACGTCGTTTTCGGTGCGGGTGGGCACCGTGAAATCGAACTTCTCGTAACTGGAGTACGGGGCGTCTTTGCGCACGTCAATCGCGAGGCCGGCAGCGCGCAGCATGGGGCCGGTTACGCTCAACTCCAGCATGTCTTCGAGTGAGATATAGCCAACGCCCTTGGTGCGACCGATCCAGATGCGGTTGCCGGTTAGCAGTTCTTCATAC
>JBBQDH010000027.1:0-35817 GCA_038319515.1 Bryobacterales bacterium | reverse complement strand
TCCGCGGCAGTCGGCATGGTGTAGCGGTTCGGACCGGCCAGACCTTTGTTGGACAGATAGTCGTAGGAGAAGAAGAAGAAGAGGCGGTTGCGGTCTTTGTTAAAACGCACGCCGGGAATGAGCAGCGGACCACCGATGGTGCCGCCGGGGTTCTGGTAGCGATAACGGGGCTTCACCACGTTGAGTTTATTGTTGAAGAATTCATTCGCATCCAGCGTTTCGTGACGCCAGTCGTAATAGGCAGAGCCGTGGAACTGAGCGGAACCGTTCTTGATGGTGATATTCAGCTGCCCACCGTTGCGCGCGCCATACTCGGCGTTGTAGTTCGACGTGAGGAGCTTGACTTCACTCACCGCGTCCAGGCTGGGCGCGATGTAGCCATTGATGCTGGGCGCGCCGCTGTCCTGACTGACAATGCCGTCGAGCAGCACCACTACCTGGCCCTGCTGGCCGCCGTTGATGGTCGGCGTGTTGCCGCCCCAGCCGCGTGAATCGTGGTTGCCCAGATCCTGCACGCCCGGCAGCGTCTTCAGGACGGCCAGGAAGTCTCGCCCGCGAACCGGCGTATCGGTGATCATCTGCTGGTTGACGTTCTGCGCGCGATCCGAACTGCTGGTGGCAACGTGCGCCACTTCGGACTGCACTTCAATGGAGGTTGCGACGTCGCCAATGGTGAGACGGATGGCGTGCATATCGACACGTTCCTGGGCGCTGACCGTCACAAACTGCTCTACGGTCTTGAATCCGGCATGACCCACCTTCACGCTGTAAGCGCCGGGAATCAGGCCCGTAAATTCAAACGCTCCCGTGCCGCTGGAGCTGAACTCCCGCGTCTGCTTTGAAATGTTGTTGATCAGTTCGACTTTGGCCCCGGCAACCACCGCACCAGCGGTATCCACCACACTGCCGGTTACCGAACCTGTTACAGACTGCGCGAAGGCGAGCGGCGCAACAAGCAACCAGGCTCCCAGAAGAAATACGCTCTTCTCTGACATCATTTGGAACTCCCGTCGGAATAAGTTAGCCGGTGGCGGACAGGTTCCAGCAACGTCAACAACTCTATGCGGAACAGGGATGCAACTCAACCAGGATCGGGCGCCCGTTGCCAGATTGCGGATATCGCAACATTATTGTCAGTAAAATGCTCTGATTATGAGCTTCCGGCAGCCTGCTTCCACGCATCAAAAATTGCGCATATCGCAATGATAATCTGATTATCAATGGCCTCTTCCCCTTCGCGCTATCGCCTTGAAACCGTCTCGCGAGCCTGTGAAGTGTTGCGCCTGTTCCGCGATGGCGCGGAAGAGCTGACGCTCGCGGAGGTGGCGGCGCGCACGGGCATCGAAAAGACCATCGCGTTCCGCCTGCTGCACACTCTTGAAGCGGAGGGCTTTCTGCGACGCTCCGGACCGAACCAATACCGGTCAAACGTCTCCATACGCACCGGGCGGCCTTTCCGGGTTGGTTACGCCGCCCAGTCGTCTAACACTCCTTTCTCCGATGCCGTCACGCTCAGCATGCGCGTGGCGGCGGCGAAATACGGGTTCGACCTGGTGGAACTCGATAACCACTACAGCGCGCAGACCGCGCTGCGAAACGCCGGGCGGCTGATTGCGGAGAAGGTGGATCTGGCGATCGAATTTCAGACCTATGAACGAATGGCGGCGAAGATCGCAGCGCGGTTCGCGGAGGCGGAAATTCCGCTGATTGCGGTGGATATTCCGCACCCCGGAGCTTTCTACTTCGGTATCGACAACTACCGCGTGGGGCAGTGCGCCGGGCAGGCGCTGGCGCGGGCCGCGAAGCGCTACTGGAAGGGCCTGCCGGTGGATGAAGTGATTCTGCTGGAGGAGAGCGCCGCCGGAACACTACCGCACCTGCGCCTGAGCGGTGCCGAGAATGCGATCCGCGAGGCTCTGCCACACACCGGGCGAACCGTGCATCTGGATACGCGCGGCAGCTTCGAAACTGCCCAACATCTGGTGCGGAGGCACCTTTTGGACTCCCCGCCGCGGCGCACGCTGATTGCCGCCATTAACGACCCCGCCACGCTCGGCGCACTGAGGGCCTTTCAGGAGGCCGGGCGCCTCGAATACTGTGCCGCTGTCGGCGTGGGGGCCATCCGGGAATCGCGCGACGAGATCCGCCGTCCGGAGAGCCGGATGGTCGGCTCGGTGGCCGTCTTCCCGGAGCGCTATGGCGAAGCTGTGATGGCTCTGGCGCAGGATCTGCTGCATTCCCGGCGGGTCGCTGCCGTGCATCATGCGGAGTTTGAACTGATCACCACGCAAAACGTGAACGCGGTCTACGCGGCGGATCTGTTTGAGGAATCCGCCTCTTTCGTGACAGGGTCCGGAGGAACGCGATCAGGCCGGCCATCTCAAAGGGAGGCAACCGAAGCCCGAACTCATGCCCTTTGATGGCGCGTGGCCGGGCTCCAGCGGCCTCCGGGCTGGACCGTCTTGCCGCAAACAGGATCAGCCGTTCTCATTTCGCCTGGCGCCGTCACGCGTCCTTCCACGTAATCCGCCAAGTCGGTTCACTTTCGAAGTACAGAACGGACGGCGGCTTCGAAGGCCTTGCGATCAAAATCTTCTTCAGTGAGGCCGCTCGAATATTTCACGTGCCCGTTGGCAGTCAGCACATACACGCGGCTGGGCCATGCCTGATAAGACTTCTCGGCAGCATCGTCGAGAGTGTCCACAACCGAAGGGAAACGCAGGTGCAGTTTGCGTTGGCACATCATGGCGTATTCCTGCTTCTGTCCGGCGGATGAGGCAGGGGCAAGCTGCACGTTTTCGCGTTCGTTCACGGTGCTCTGCCACTGCTCAGTGGAGTGAGCTTCGCGAATATAAACCTGCAGGAATGAGACCTGTTTCGCCAGCGTTTGCGAAAGCTCATTCAGGGCCGGCGCGGCCTTGCGGAAATTGGGGCAGCTGTAACTGCCGAACACGAGCACTGTGGCCTTCCCTTTTTCGGGCCCGGTGATCTCGACGTTATCAAGACGGATGCGGGGAGCAAGGACGCCGTTTTGCAGACCGGGCTGCTGCGCTGCTTTTGCCGCATACTTCAGGCCCAGAGAATTTTCACGGGCGGCATCGGCTTTCAGGCCGGCCTTTGCGTAGACTTCGGCCAGATGCGCGTGGGCCGCTCCAAACTCAGGCCAATCGCGGATGGTGGATTCCAGTTCCTTGCGGGCTTCCGCCCATTTGGAGTTTGCGATCAGGGCTTGAGCCAGTGCCAGGTGCGCGCCGGCGGACTTCGGCCGCAGAATCGCTGCACGCCGCAAGCGCGCTTCAGCCTCAGCACGCTGATTGCGTTTGGCGTAGATCAGGCCAGACTGATAGTTGGCCTCGTAATCGTTCGGGTCGGCCTCCAGTTGTTTTGCAAAGGCAGCCTGCGCGGCGTCGGGGTCGCCCGTGAAGATGAGCGCCTGCCCGTAATAAGACTGGATGCGCGGCAGCTTCGGGTCCAGTTGAATAGCCCGTTCGAAGGCTTTGACGGCTGAAGGGTAATCGCCCGACGTGAACATTGCAACGCCCAGCGCGTAGCGGCCCTCGGGAGATGTCTCGTCTTTCAGCAAAGGGTCGAGCACACGCTGCGCTTCCGCGGTGCGCCCGGCCTTCAGATAAGCGGTGCCCAATACATATGCCAGCGCCTTATCTTTGGTCAGGTCGGTCGCTTCCGGAGCCAGCGGTTCCAGCAGCGCCAGGGCCTTGACGGGTTCACCCAATTGCAGCAGGCAGTCGGCGGCGAGGAGAATGGTTTCGCGATTGTCCGGCTGCGCTTCATGCAGCGCCAGCAGTAAGGCGGCCGCCTCTTCCATGCGACCGGACTTGTACCAGGCGAGCGCCAGGTTGCGCTGCAGCATGGGCCGGACCTGGGCGGGGGCGTTCTTCAACGCCTGCTGGTATTCAGGCACCGCTTCGTCGTAGCGACCCAACCCTGCCAGCGCCGCTCCGCGATTCGAGCGCGCCGCGATGTTGCCGCCATCCAGTTCCAGCGATTTCTTATAGAGTTCCGCAGCGCCCGCCAGGTCGCCCTGGCGCTGACGGTCGACACCCTGACGATACAGTGACGCGGCATCCTGGGCGTAAGCCCGGCCAAGCAGCGCGGCGATCAGGATCAGACTTATTCGAAGCCCCACACTCGAATCTTAGACCACAGGAGTAAAGTGGAGCCATGGCAGATCACATCGTCGTCGAACTGAATCACACATCGGGCTCGGTATCGGAGGCGACGATACGGACTCACCGCGTGACCATCGACCGACCGGCATCCAAGGGTGGTTCAGATGAAGGGCCGATGGGTGGGGAACTTTTCCTCGCTTCCGTGGGCGGCTGTTTCCTGAGTAACCTGCTGGCTGCGGTGAAGGCGCGGGAAGCCCCTGTTTCCGGCATCGCTCTGCGCGTCACGGGCACACTGGAATCAGCCCCGACGCGGTTCACCGGCGTGGATCTGGAACTCACTGCTGTGTGTGACGACCGTCAGTTGCTGGATAAAGTGGTGGACATTGCCTGGAAGGGGTGCATCATGATCAACACCCTCCAGGGCAAGCTCGACCTGACAATTCACTTAGCGGACTGACGGCGGTAGATGGTCTCGAAATCTGGCTTGCTGCCGCCGAAACTGACGCCACTCGACCAGGAATCGCGAGGCACATCAACGCCATGGGGCGGGCGCGGGGTGGTGTCGGGAGCATCGGTCTTCAGTTTGGTTTCCGTGGCGACTTTCTTTTTACCGGCTGCTGCGGGGCGTGCATCAACGCGGTCAATGTCTTCTTTGGCAAACGATACCTGCGCATTTTTGACGACCGCGATGAGGCGTTCGTCGGTCGCTTCAAAGAAGACCGCGTTGACGGGCTCCGAGACGCCTTTCTTATAAATCCGAAGCTCGGCGCGGTTCCTGAGTTCCGTCACTTTTGCCCAGGGGTCGTCTTTGCCGAACAAAGCGGTGCCGAAGAGCAGACCCGCACATATAACTAACGACAATCTGGTAACAGCAGTACTGGCTTTGGGAATATGAAGTGTCATGGTGAAGCGCTTCCTCCGCGATGAATTGGGTCAGGATCTGATTGAGTATACGCTCTTAATGGCCTTCATTGCACTGGCCTCGGCGGCACTGATCGCGAACCTCGGCATGAGCGTGGCGAACATCTGGAACAAAGGCAACAGCGTGCTCAGTAACGCGGTGACTTCGGCGAGTTAGAGCGCGTACACCAGAGCACCCACCAGATGAGCAGAGCCTGAATGGGAAGGCGCGCCCAGGCAGCCCAGTCCGGCAGGGGTTTGGCGCCCATCTGGATGTGATTGGTCGCCATGTAGAGGTTGGCGGGGAAGACGGCGATCAGCAGCGCGACGAGGCCCCAGGCAGCAGGGCGGCGCAGCTTTGGAATCAACAGGCCAACGCCTCCTGCGATCTCTGCCATGCCGCTCAGGAAAATCATTTGTGGGTGCCAGGGGATCCAGGGCGGCATAATTTTCAGGTACGGCGCGGGCGAGAGGAAGTGGAACGTTCCAGCCAGGATGTAGAGCACCGCCGCAAGGTACAGGGCTACGGCTTTCATTTCTTCAGGAGCCCCCGCGCGTCCATCCACTCATAGAAGCGTTGCGGCCACTGGGCGACCGGGCCTTTAGTGGTGGCGCGAACGCCGAAGCCATGGCCCACGCCCGAATAGACGTGCAGTTCCACGGGTGCACCCACTTTCTTCATCGCGATGTAGAGTTCGGGCAGGCCCTGGGAGATGTTCTGGCGGTCATTTTCGCCGCAGACGAAGAACGCCGGGGGCATGTCTTTCGAGAGCGGCATGTCTTTCGGGATGGCGGGGTACATCAGGCCGAAGAAGGCGACTTTGGAGCTCAGGCTGTCGATTTCGTCCGCACCGGACGTAGCTTCGCTGACGTGCGTGGCAGCCAGCGCGGCCAGCTCACCACCGGCGGAGAAGCCGATGACTCCGACGCGGTTGGGGTCAACATTCCATTCTTTTGCGCGGCTCCTGATGAGCTTGATGGCGCGTTGTGTGTCAGAAAGCGAAGTGCCTTCGATGGTATAGGTGGATTCCTTTTCGCGGGCCAGACGGTACTTGAGGACAAAGCCGGCGATGCCGTGTTCGCTGAGGAATTTCGCGATGTTGTAGCCTTCATGGTCCATCCAGAGAGCAGAGTGGCCGCCACCAGGGGCAATAACAACGGCGGCTCCGGTGGCCGTTTCTTTCGAAGGCAGATACACCGTTATGGAGGGCTTGTGGACGTTGGAAACGACGTGGTCACCGGCGGGCTGGACCTTCACCACTTCGTCGCCGGTCTTGCCCGCGGACCCCGGTGCATCGCCTGGCCACAAGGGAACCACGACGGGTTCGGCTGCAAAGAGGGAGGCGGTGAAGCAAAGGAGTATCACGAGTCGCATCGGGTTTTAGACTATCACTGTCTGGCGCGAATTCTCTGCAGGGCCTGCTTTGCCGGAAGAGCTTCGGGCGCAAGGCGGGCGGCGATTTCGAACTGGTCGATGGCTTCGGTCAGGCGACCGGTACGTTCGCAGGCGAGTCCGAGCTGGAACCGTGTGACGTAGTCGTCAGGTGCGGCGGCGGCAACCTGTTGCAGTTCGGTGAGGGCTTTGGCGTAATCGCCTTTTTCGGCCAGAGCAACGCCCAGGTCCCGGCGGGCAAGGAGATTACCGGGGTCGGTGGCGAGGATGGCGCGGAGGGTGGTGATGGCGGCGTCATAACGCCTCGCGGCGATGAGGGTAACGGCGTCTTCGTAGCGAAGCAGGAGGGGCAAGCGGTCTTTGGGGTCGGCGGGAGGAGTTTTGGATGGACCGTGCGGCCCGGGGGCCAGGTAGCCGAGGGATTTCAGGACTTCCTGCCTGCGCTGCGGGTCTCCGCTGAGTGTGTGAATGAAGTCCTGGGGCCGGGGAAGTTGGGCCTTGAGTGACGCGGCCTGGGCGGGGTTGGCTTTGATCAGGTTGGTGAGTTCTTTGGGGTCTTTGGCGAGGTCGTAGAGTTCGGGTTTGGGAGCGTCGATGTACTTCCAGCTTCCGATGCGGATGCTGCGGAGGGCGGACCAGCCGAAGCTGTCGCGAGCGTAGACACTTTCGGAGATGACGGGGCGCGGGGATTGATCGAGAAAGCTTTTACCCCGGAACTGCGGGGGTACGGGGAGCTTCAGGAAGTCCAGGATGGTGGGGGCGACGTCAATGAGTCCGACAGGTTGGTCGACCTGGGCAGACATGCGGGCAGGCATGCCGGCTGCACCCTGCGGCCAGTGGATTGTCAGGGGCACATGGAGGGTGCTTTGGTAGAGGAAATAGCCGTGGTCGGATTCGCCGTGCTCGCCCAGGCCTTCGCCGTGATCGGAGGTGAGGATGACGAGGGAGCGGTCCCACCAGGGTTCGTTTCTCAGCGCGCTGAGGAGTTTATCGACTGCCTTGATCTGAGCATCGTAAGAGCCGGACGACCAGGGCTTGTGGACGTCAAACAGGTGGATAAAAACGAAGGTGGGTTCGGTTTTGCGGGCGGCGAGCCAGGTATTGGCGGCGCGCAGGACCAGCGGAGCGGCGCGGCGGTCCCTCCCGGTGTGGAACATTTCGCCGGAGAGTTTCGAGAAAGCCCCGAAGCTGAAGGGGCTGTCGTAGGTCTCGAAGCCCTGATCGAGTCCGAGCTGCTTTTCGAGGAAAACGCTGCCGATGAAGGCTGCGGTCTTGTAGCCTTTCGCCTGGAGAACGGAGGCGAGGGTGACGGTGCCGCGCGGGACTGTTCCGGCATTCGATTCGACGCGGGTTTCGTGCGGGTAGGTGGAAGTTAAGAGCACCGTGTGGGACGGCAGAGTCAGCGGGACCTGGGAAGCGGCGGCGGTGAAGGCGGTGTCGAAGGTGGTTCGGTTGTGGTCGGCGCGGAGAGTGTCTACGGAGATGATGACGACCGGGGTTTGCCCCGCGCACGAAATGGCGAGGGCAAACAGGGCGGCGAGTCTCATTTCGTGAAGGCCGAAAGATCCGGGATGTAGCAGCCGACGGCGGGCACTTCGGGCTTCGCGACGGGCTTGCCGCTGAGGACGGCTTCGAGGGCGTCGCGGAGGTCGTGTTCGGTGACAACGCGGCGGGGCTTGCCGAGCGCGGCGTAGAAGTTGTCGATGCGACCGCGGTAGGCGATGGATTCGTCGTCGCGAATCACTACCGCCTGGGGCGTGATGGTGGCTCCGGCGGCGGCGACGAGGGCGTGTTTGCGGTCCACGATTTTGGGGTAAGCGCCGTGGCCGTATTCGGTGGCATGCTGGCGGGCCTCGGCGTCGGTGAGCGTGGGATCGGTGTAGACGAGCGTGCACCTTAGACCACGGGCGGCGAAATCGTCACAGATGCGGTGGATTTCGCGGGAGTAGTAGTTCGAAATGGGACAGTCGTTAGTGACGAAGAAGAGAGCGGTGGTGTGGCCTTTTTCAACCTTCATCGGGCGGCGCGGGACGCCGTCGATATCCGGCAACTGCAGCACCGCCAGGACAAGGGTGAGGAACCAGATCATTGAGTGAGCAATTCCCGGATTTTCAGCGCCAACGCCGGGTTCTTCATGACGGCTTCGCGGGCGGTTGAGGTGGTGTGGTTACGAACGTCGGTTCGGATGGTCCTGAGGTCCGCCTCGTCGTGGGGGACGGCGAGAAGGGCAAGGCTGCCCATTTCATCCTTCGACTGCTCGCCCCAGGTGACCCGTATGGGCGGGCTCGACGGATTGCGCGGGTTCGCGGCAGAGTTGTTCCAGTGAACTTCGGCATCGAGGCGGGTGCCTTTGGGCAGGGCGACGAAGTCCTGGAAAAAGTAACGGTCCTGCCAGGCGAAGTCCCAGTCCCTGATGTCGAGGAGCGTTTTTATTTCCCCGGTGGGCAGGGTTGCGGTCAGCTTCATGACGTTGGCGATGTAGTGTGCATGGGCGGAGACGCCCACGGCATCCATGGCAGCGGGGAGGATGTACGAGTCTTTAATGACGAAATCCTTCTCGTCGGCCGGGATGTCGAGGCCCGAGAAGAGCGAGTACGTGGGTGGCAACTGGATGGAGGTCAGGGTGCGTTTGGGTGCTTCTTTGGCGAAGTAGAAGCCGATTTGGGACTTCTCGGTTTCCAGCTTGCCATCGGGGTGGAAGTGGTATTGGATGATGAAGTCGGAACCCTTTGTGACGGGCAGCGCGAGGCCTTCCGGGAAGAAATGGGGTTGCGCGCCGAGAGCCCAGCCGCCGAGAGGCTGGCCGCCGCCCGCGCGCATGCCGGTGAAGCCCGGCTCAGGGCCGTCGGACGGGCGTTCGTGGATCTTGCCGCCGGGGTCTGAGAAGTAGAGGACGTGGTGGACGTCCTGGCGCGCGGTGAGGCGCATGTCGATGGCGGTAATCCACTTGTCTTCTTTCAGGCCGAGGGGAAGGGCGATGTTGCGGTAAATGTCAGGTCCGTCTGCCGGGATGTGATAGGCGGCGGGCATTTCGACAATCAGATCGGGTTCGCCCAGACGCCAGCCGGATTTGAATTCGGGAGGAGCGGGTTTTTCGGAGGCTTTGCCTTCGGGCATGCCATCTTTGACCCACTGCTGGAGCAGGGCGAGATCGGCGTCTTTCAGGCGGCGCTGGTCGCGGTAGGCGTAGGAGGCGGGTTCGGCCTTCCAGGGCGGCATTTGGCGGGAGGCGGTGACGGTGGCGATGAGCTTGCCGCGTTTCAAGACATCCTGATAGGAGAGCAGGGAGAACGGAGCCGCCTCGCCAGGCCGGTGGCACGAAGAGCAGTTGCTGTAGATGATGGGCGCGATGTGCTTGTTGAACGTGACGGTTTCGGCACTCAGCAGTGCCGGAAGCAGAAGGACGAAGAGCGGTCGCATGTATTTTAGAAGCATTGGACCACATTGAGCGATACGGTCCGCCGAGGAGCAATTGGCGTACGGGCCGCAGTCAACGGCTCCGAACAACGCAGAAACACCCGGCGGGGCTGGACCGTGTGCGTGTTCCTCAAAAAACGAAAGCCAGCCCGCCACGGACGCTGCGCGGAGTGTTGACCAGCAGCATCTGGCGCCCCCCGGAGAGCATGACGGGGAGGTAACCCTGGGCGAGCAGATTGCGCATTTCCGCGGAAGCTTCGATGCGCCAGGGAACCCCGGGAATGGAAGGGATCTGCTGGCGAATCATAAAGTTGAGGCCGGGGGAGGGGCGGGCTGACTGGGTCAGAAACTGGGGGCCCGGAAGTGCTGAAGAGTAGTCCGCCCATTGGTAGCTGGCGACGAAACGGGTGCCGGTTTGGTGGACCGAGCCCGAGGCACGGAGGGTCACGGCGGGGCGCTGGTCGGAGCGGATGACACGGCGAAGATCTTCGGCGGAGGAAATGACCTGTGCGGGCAAGGCCATCACGCCCACGGTGCCGTAAGTGGCGATGACTTTGTAGTTTTCGCCCAAATCCTGGGTGACGGAGACGGTGTAGCCTGTGGCCTCGAAACGGCCTGCGTTGAACAGGGCGCTGCTTGAAAAGAGGTCGGGGAGGATGTCCCCGGCGAACAGACCGGATTCGGGGTGTGCGATGGTCAGCGTGTTGTTGCTGACGCTTTCGTTGTAAACCGAAGCATGATATTCGCGGGAAGCGAATCTTCCGGTCCAGCCGATTTCGTAGTCATCGCCACGCTGGAGTTTAGTGCGACGATTTTCAAGGGTGACACGGGGGACCAGGGAGAGAGCAGTGAGATCCCGTTGCAAATCTACGTTGGTGTCAGAAGAATTCAGGCCGAGCTCGGGGCGGGCGTTGCCGGAGGTGTAGGTCAGATCAAGCGTGCCTCTGGGCAGCGCATACTTGACGCGCCCGTAAGGGCTGAAGTAGTTCAGCCGGTCGAGGAAGGACACCATGTCGAGTTGGGCACCGTATTCGACACTCAGCGAGTCAGTGATCTGGTTCTTATCGGACAGGCTGACGGCGATGGAGCGCAGTGCCGGGAGATTGGCCTCCTGCGACTGGGAGCGAAACGGCAGGTAAATTTGCCGCATGGTGACTGCAACGGTGGGACTTGTTCCGGCGAAATCCTTTTGAAAAGTGGTACGGATGGCGGCGGCGGGCGCGGCGGAGGAAGCGCCGTAGCCGACGTTGCCGCTGAATTTCAAATGCGTGCCGCCGTTGACGGAGGTGGCAAAGGCGAACTGGGTGCCCAGATCAGCCTCACCGCTGGCACCAACGGTTTGGCCACCGTCAGAGGCGGAGATCCGGACCATGCCACGGGAGTCACTGAACATCGAAGTCCTCGCGAGATTTGAAGCTCGCTGGGTGCGCAGTTCCGGGAGCAGCCGCAGGATGGGGCGAAGAGAGGAATCGGCACGGAGTGTCCATTTCCAGTCTTCATTCATGAGGCCGTTTGGAGTTGGCATGACGCCGACCATCTGGACGGTGCTCAGAACACGGGAAAGGTTGACTTCGAGCAGACTGCGCATCCCCGGTTTGACCGAGACGAACTCCTTGACGGCGGGCACCAGACTCGCAAAGGTAATGCGAACCGAGTAGAGATCCGGCAGGAGGTCATCGAAACTGAAGTTGCCGCCGAAGTCTGTTCCGATGCGCTGCAGGGCCTTGTCCTGCCTGTTATAAAGCATCACGAGCGCGCCTGGCTGGGGCTTCCCGGTGGCATCGGTAACGAGGCCGCTAAGCTGCCCGGCGAACCGGATGGGTACGCCGGCGCGAAGCGGAGACAGGGAGAACAAGGTTGTGGCGAACAGACCGACGATGATCGCGTTCCTGCCCTGCATTGTGCCTCCTTGCCCGCAGCTTTTGTAGCCGACAGGCGAAACCGCCTGTCGCAATTAGTTTACCGTAAAGTTCGTCTGTTGCTGGATCGATTGCCCGGCCTTCTTGTCGGTCGCCTTCACTTTGAGGGTGTAAGCGCCGGGGACCATGTCCTTGAGAGGGAGCAGCTTTTCAATGGTTACCTGGCTGGCCGAAGCGTTGGGAATCTTCGACAACTCTTCTGTGTAATTCAACACGGGGCCATCGGTGGATCCGATTTTGGTGATCTCGTAGGTGATATCGCCGCTGGGCTTCTGGGTTTTTTCGTCCGGTGCCCAGTTGTAGACCTGCAGGTAGATACCCAGCTTTTCGGCGCGGCTGAATTTGTCGCCCAGGCGGGGGCGAACCTTGGTGTCGCCGATGGAGAACATGCCGCCACCGATACTCTTGGTGGGCAGTTTTTCGATGGTGTCGGCGAGGATAAGGCTGCTGGAAGCGAGCTTCTCTTCGTCGAAATGCGGGACATCAAGCGCCACTTCGTAGTTATTAATGTTGCCGCCAATGATGTCTTTCGCCACGATATTGAGGCGATAACGGCTGGGCGTGAGCGGGATTGACTGCTGGTAGATGGACCGCTGCGCAGTCAATTTCTGCAGCATTTCCGGCGCTATGGTGATTTCCAGCGGCTTTTCAAAAGTGGTGACCGGGCGGCGGGTCATGGTGGTGACGCGGCCAAACAGGTTGATCACAGACTTCTGGACGCCTTCCTTCTGCTGGAACTGGAGGTCCTTGTTCTCAAACTGAACGGTGATATTGGCGATGACGGAGGATTCCGTCACGCGGACGTAATCGACCCGAACCAGCATGGGGAGCACGTTGAAAGTGATGCGGGTGTTGACCAGAGCTTCCAGGTCTTTAAATTTGACCGGAGGGGCCTTCTGGAGTTTCGCGAACTGTTCGAGGCGGCTGAATTGGTTCATGCTGGCCGGGGTGCCGCCGATCGGCGTGCCGAGGTGGGTACCGTCGGTGCGCTGGAAGCGGGCGGTCTTGGTGGAGAGACCCATCTGTTCGGACAGCGTGAGGCCGGCGTTCGGAACATAAAGAAGAGCGTCTTTTTCGGACGGATCCATGGTCATGCGGTATTCGCCGGTCAAGGTGGGGTCGACGAATTCGATGTTGACGTCGTTGCCGATGCCTTCGATATAGCGATAGCGCCAGTCTTCAAAAGGATAAGTCGAGGTTTCGCCGCCGCCTTCCGCAGTGGGGCGTTGGTAGCTGCCGCCGGAGGGGTGGGAATCGATTTCGTCGGGCGGGCCGAAGGTGATGTAGATGCGACCGCGATCACTCTTCCAGCCGGGAATTCCGGAGGCGTAGTGTTCGTTGGCGTAGGCGATGCGACGGTAGTGCTCTTCCTTATACTCGTTTTCGACGGTATCGGGGGTGGGGTCGCGGCGGAGCCAGAACTGTTCGACGAACTGTTCACGTTCTTCGTCGGTGGCGAACTGTTTAAAGGCTTTACGTTCTTCGTCCGTGATGACGTAGGACACGTCTTCGTTGAGCCACTTCTTCCACGGCGTCTCCAGTTCCTTTTTGAGGCGTGCTTCCTTGGCTTTACGCTGACGTTCAGTCAGGGGCTTGGCAACGGTCTCGCGCGGGCCTGCGGCGGCCTTTTTTTTCGAGTCCTGCGCGATGGATGGCGCAACGACCAGAACGAGAGTCAGGCCAAGCGACGAAACCCAGAGTCCTTTTGTGCTCATTGGTAGTGTCCTTGTTTTCTGTGACCCAGGGAGAGTATCAGCACCCTTCAGTGTAACTCAGACGTGACAGTATGGAAATGGGTTTCGTCAGCGACGCAGCCATGGAACTGTTCAGTGGGAAGACGGGGCGTTGGGACGTTCGAAGCCAGTTTGGCCGCGCCCCGTCGGATTCAGCCGATCAAATCAGGCACGTCCGCGGACGATACCCAAAACCAGAAATACCAGAGCGACAACGAGGAGGATGTGAATCAATCCGCCTGCCGTGTAGGAGGTAACAAGCCCGAGGGCCCAGAGAATGACTAAGACTACGAAGATGGTCCAAAGCATTTTGTATAGTTTTCCTTTTCCCGCAGGCCGACACGAAGCACTTTTGTGACCATGTGACGCAAAGTACAACGAGTGAGGGATGGCAAGGGAAAAATTGCACAAATGTAACGTTCTGCACAGACGCGAGCTATCGCAGATGCGAAACTTCGAGCCATGAACACTCTTATTCAACGATTCCTGATGGGTAGCGCGGTGGTAATCGGAGCGCTTGGGATGACCGCTTGCCAGCAGACCACGCCGACGCCTGTTGCCGTGGCACCTGTAGTCGTCAGCCCGGCTCCGGCGAACCCCGCCGTCACAACCACCGAGAATTCCGCTACATCGACGACGTCGACCGAGACAAAGCAAACGCCGCCTGCGATGAACCCGGACGGGTCCATGGCTCCGACCGGTCAGTCAACGACGACGACAACGACAATGGAAAAGAAGCGAAAACAGGAGTAGTTCTTACTATATTTTCTTTGTAGCCGGGCTTTCGACGCTGCCGGTTTTGCGACAAATGCCCCCCGGCAAGGGACCAGCAGGGGTTTACCCGGAACGTGACTGGTGCGGACGCCCAGCGTACTTCCGGGCCGTTTTCAGAAACGACCATTGACGGACCGGCGGCAAGACCGCCGGTCCTGCCGCAGCGGGCAAACCGGTCAGAACTGGAAGCGAAGACCCAATTGCAGCTGGCGCGGATTGCCAACCGTGCTGGTGATGGTTCCTACCTGGGCATTGCCGATATTCGGATTCGGCAGGCCGAACTGTGGATGATTAAAAACATTGAAGGCCTCCGCCCGTAATTCAAACCGTGTCTGGTCGCGAATCACGAAGTTCTTGAAGAGCGACATGTCCCAGTTGACCCGGCCAGGGCCCGTAAGAATATTGCGCCCTGCGTTTCCATAAGTGTAGGCAGCCGGAGAACTGAAGACAGACGGATCAAACCAGCGCTGCAGCGTCTTGGGGTAAGACACACTCCCGTTCACATTCGGTCGGCTGGCGGTCCCGTTCGTGGTAGAAGTCTGAAGGACGGCGGAGAAGGGCAGTCCCGTTTGAATGGTGAGAATGCCGTTGGTCTGCCAGCCGCCGATGACCAGATCCACCAGGCCACCGTGGTTCAGAAAGGACTTACCCTTGCCAAAAGGCAGCGCATAGAGATAGCTGGCGGTCAGGCGATGGCGAATATCGATGATGGAGCTGGCGCGATCAAGGTTGCGATATCGCGGATCCTGCGGCAACGGACCTGCGGGGCCACCACCAAATTCGAGTGGCGTGTCATCGATCCCATGCGACCAGGTGTAACCCATCAGACCGCTCAGACCTTTGCTGATCCGTTTATCGACCGTCACCTGCAGGGCGTAATAGCTGCCGAGACCATTGGTGGCGAAATAGTTGACATCCGCAATGGCGGGAGCGATGGCATAGAGCGGGCGGCGAACGGTGGTGGCAGTGGGGCCGGGGATCGGCTGATTGGCGTTGTAGGTGTTGTAGAGATGTCGGCCGAGGTTTCCGACGAAGGCGGTCTTGATCAGAAGCGCGGCAGGCGCGATTTCGTGTTCCACGGTGAGGTTGAACTGTTGTGCATAGGACGGGCGGAAGTGCGGATCAACGGCCGTTACGGTCCCGAAAGGGTTCTTCGCGAGATTGTAATCGACGGGAACCAACGGAGCAAAACCGTCGCTCACTTTCGGACCCGGATTGATATCGCCGGGAGAGATGGTGACGGTGGAGCCGAAGGGCAGCTGACGGAAGAGGCGGAGGCTGCCGCCCTCACTGCCGGTGGGGTTGTAGAAGAAGCCGAAACCGCCACGAATGACAGTATGCTGCCTCGCCTGATAGGCAAATCCAAACCGGGGACCGAAGTTCTTGCGGTAGGGCAGAACGCCGGCGTACTTATCGACGCCATTCTGGCCGGCGATATCGATTTTCGCGGTCGTTAAATTGAAATTCGCCCAGCGATTGGCGACTTCACTAAAGGGGCTGAAGTAATCCCAGCGGAGGCCGAGGTTGATAGTCAGTTTGGAGTTCACGCGCCAGTCATCGGCAAAGTAGAAGCCAAGTTCATAGCCACGCTCGCCGGGCCAGTTGAGGGTGTAGTCATGGGCGATAGAAGTGGCATAACCAAGGATGAAACTGGCCAGACTATCACCACCGGAGCCGGCACGGGAGTCCGTCAGAGCCGGGGAGAAATTGAAACGACCATTGCCCTGATTGGTCTGGTAGATGGTGAGTTGGCGGCGGCGGAAGTCAACACCGGCCTTGAGCGTATGCTTACCCGTGATGAAGGTGAGGTTGTCAATGTACTGGAAAGTATTCTCGCGCCGGAAGATGGGCAGGGAGCGGGTTTGACCAATACCGATATAGCTGCCGGGGGAGAAGATGGGCAGGTTCTGCTCATTGGGGGTGACGTTTGAGTTGGGCACGCCGAGCTTGTTGCCAAGACCGGCGCCGGGCGCGAACTGGTCCGCCGTGTAGTCAAGACGGAAGCGATTGAAACCGGCCCGGAATTCGTTGACCAGGTGCGGGGTGAAGACTTTGGCGTAGCTGGCAACGGCGTGCTGGTCGGGCGAGAATGAGGAACCCGCGAAGGAGCCTTCGTCGCCCAGATTGAGGGGCATGGTGATGCCGGGAATGGAAGTTGCCGGGTAGCTGCTGGGAACGATGGTTTCTGTATTCTGAATCGACCAGCGGGCGAAGAAGTTATCACGCGGGGTGAGCTGGTGATCGATGCGGGCATCCCCCTGGTTCCAGTCCTGCTTCTGAATCAGGTTGGCGAGGTAGTTATTGAAGCGGCCAGTGGCGGTGGGGTTGGGGTAGGCGCGGATCACCTTCAGGGCGATGGGATCGAAACGGGTGGGAGGGATGATGTTGCCGGGAAACTGGTCGCGGGTGAAGCCGGAGCCACTGGCGCGGGTGGTCAGCGGATCGTACACATTGGCCGTTTCGGTAAAGTCGCCGCCGCGCATTTTCGCGGTTGGAATGTTGCCGAGCAGAAGCTGCTGGGAGGCACGGCGATAGCCTTCATAATCGACGAAGAAAAATGTCTTGTTGCGACCGTTATAGAGCTTTGGCAACACGACGGGCCCCCCGAATGAGCCGCCAAACTGGTTAAGACGGAATGAGGGGAACGCGGTGCCGCGGGGACTGAAGAAGTTGCGCGAGTCCATCGCGGAATTTCGCAGGAATTCGAAGAGGCTGCCGTGCAGGGCGTTGGTGCCGGATTTGGTGATCACGTCGATGACGGCTCCGGAGTTACGACCGACGTCGGCGCTATAAAGATTGGTCTGGATCTTGAATTCGCGGACCGATTCGACGGCAGGGCGGAGGACGATCGAAAGCGTCAGGCGTTCGTTATCGTCAATGCCATCAAAGAGGAAGTTATTGGAGCCTTCACGGTTGCCGTTTGAGAAGATCTCGGTGCCGGGGCGGCGGTCATCCGGACGGCTGCCGCTCATGATAGTACCGCTGGCGGAGAATCCAACACCGTTGACGCCAGGGCTCAGGGTCGCAAGCTGGACGAAGTTGCGACCGTTCAGCGGGAGTTGATTGACCAGTTGCTCATTGACAACGGTGCCGAGCGAAGACGACTCGGATTCCAGCAGTGGTGCGGTGGCAGTGACCTCAACGGCGTCCGAGACCTGGCCGACTTCCAGCTTGAAATCGAGATTGGCCTGCTGGTTGATCTGAAGGGTCAAACCGCGCTGGACTGTTTTCTTAAACCCCGGCGCTTCGGCAGATACGGTGTAGTCTCCGGGAGGCAGGAGCGGCAGGATATAGGAGCCGTTGCCATTGGTGACGGTCTCATGATTTCGACCGGTTCCTGTATTGGTGGCGAGAACTTTGGCGTTGACCAGGGCAGCGCCCGAGGGATCGAGAACCGATCCGCTCAGTTCGGAAGACGTCACCTGGGCACTGGCTGTGCCCCCCAATGCCAGCAAGAGAAATGGGATCAGAGTCTTCGTCATGGCGTTGCGCATTTGTAGAACATCTTATATCAGATTAGTCGCCGGTGCCTTCAGGGGGCACTAACGGTACGGGCGACCGAAGTCGCCCGTACGCAGGTTGCGGATCTTTTGTTTGTGACGTTAACACGGATTTAGAATGTGAGGCGCAGAGCCACCTGGATGGTGCGGGGCAGGTTGGACTGCGATGTGATCCGGCCGAAGGTGGAACTGGTGGGGCTGAGATCGGGGCCATTAAAGATCGCGTGGTTTGCGAAGTTGAAGGCTTCCCCGCGAATCTGCATTTTAACGTTTTCGAAAATCGCCACGCTTTTGATGAGCGAAAGATCGATGTTGGCGATCTTGTCGCTGCGGTAAGCAGGGAAGGACTGCGGGAAGGTGCGGCGGTTGCGGTCGAGCTGCAAGAGTGAGCTGCGTTCGAAGCGAGAGGTATCGAAGGCCCGCGCCAGATTGCGCGGATTCCACTGCAGGTCGCCGCCGTAGTAGAGGACGTTACCGAATTCCACAGGTGAACCCGACTGCAGGTTCACGATTGTGGCGAATTGCCAGCCACCGACCAGGCGGTCACTCCAGGCGCCGGCGTTGCCCATGAAGCGCTTGCCTTTGCCGAAGGGAAGCTCGTAGGTGCCGGAGAGTACCAGACGGAGGGGACGATCCTCATTGGCAACGCGATACTGGAGAGCATCGGAAGCGTTGTAGAGACGATTGGTGGCTTCGAGGAACTTCGAATATTGGAAGTTTGTAAGGAACTGGAAACCGTTGGTGAAGCGTTTATCGAGGCGGACCTGCAGCATGTGGAAGTTGGAATATCCCAGACTCTGACCGCCCTCAGTTACGCCGTTGTCGTTAGAGAATTGCGGGTACCTGCGCAGGAGATTTTCCGCGGAGGTTGTGCCGCCATTCAGACCTGTGCCGGGGAGCAGGTTGCGGAAAGGATTCGGGACGACAGCGGTCAGGCGGTCGATGGTGGCCTGATCGCGGGTCGGCAGAGTGGAGAGGAACTGGGCAGGAACGTAGTTCAGTGCGCGATCAACACCAAGTCCGCTGACGTGCGAGCCCATATAGCCGACTTCCAGCAACAGGTTCTTCGCAAGCTGGCGCTGGACGTTAACGTTCCAGCGGTGGGTGATGGGCTGATCAGGATGGGGCGTGACGTAGGCAACGCTCTGGCCGAGGAATGTATTCACGCCATTGCTGTTCCCGATGGGCTGCAGAATGCCGTTGGGGAACGGATTGGCCCACGTGGTGGCGGGCGTCAGGAAATTGTCGTTGGTGGCAACCAGCTGGGTGGTCTGGCTGAAGCCAGGCTGTTGGACGCCGGTTGTGCCGAACGTTCCGTAGAAGATGCCATAGCCGCCACGGATAGTGGACTGGGTGCCCAGCCATTTTGGTGACCAGGAGAAGCCGAAGCGCGGGCTGATGGCGTTGCCCGGGGGGCTGTAAACGGCGCGGTTGCCGGAGTCGGCAAAAAGCACGCCTCCCACGGGGTTGAACTGGGCGGCGGCCAGCAGGGCGATGGGACTGGCCGCATAGTTTGCCTTCGCGGCATCGGTGACGGCGAGTTTCGCTGTGGCGTCGAAGCCGCGCACTGTGCGGTTCCAGCGCTCGATGGTGCCGGTTTCCTTTTCGTAGCGAAGGCCGACGTTGATGGTGAAGTTCGGGCGCAGACGGAAATCATCCTGCACGAAGAAAGCGAAGTATTTTGAGCTCTGCGTGCGGGTGGCGTTGACGTCGAAACCGCCACTGGTAGGCAAGCCGAGCAGGAAAGCGCCGAAGTCCTGCCCGATGGGCGCGGACGGGGAGTTGTCCAGCGGGCCGCGGGTCCAGCTCTGATTGAACGTGTAGAGGCCGGAGGAATTGCCGTAGCTGTTCGAGCTTTCGCGCTGGGTGCGGAGGTCGGTGCCGAACTTCAGAGTGTGCTGGTTCAGGATTTTCGTCGCGGTGACGAAGATCTGGTAGGAGTCAAAGGGAGTGCGGTCGCCGCCGCTATCGCCAATCGGGGTGAAGTTGGAGAAGTTAATGCGGGGGATCACGAGTTTATTACTGGCTGCCTTGAGGGATGCCGGCAGGCCGAGCGTGGTGAAGTCAAACCCATCGTGAGGGCGGCTGTTGCCTTCGTCAAAACGTGTCCAGTTGAGACGGCTGTTCAGCACGAAAGTTGGAGTGATTGTGTAGACATCGTCGAAAGTTGCGCCCCAATTGATGCGTGCGAGGAAGTTTCCCGTCGCAATGTTGGAAAAGCGGTTGCCGCGATTTTCCACGCGGTCGTTGTTGCGGGATGAGATGAAGAACTTGTGGCGATCGGAGACGTTGTAGTCGAGACGCCCCATGAAAGAAGAGAAGACATCGGCGCGAATGGCGTTGTTGAAGTAGTTATTCACGCCATCGGCGGAGCCGTTGAAGTTCGGGGCAGGCAGGAACTGGAAGAAGTTCTTCGCGATGGGGCTGATGCGGCTGGGCGGGATGCGGTTGCCCGCGAACGGCTGGCGGCGGATGCGACTGCCTTCGAGCGCGCCGGTTGCGGGGTCATACTGCTGGTAAATACTGCCGACGTTGAGCATGGCGGAAAAGTCGCCGGTGCGCTGCGCGTCTGTTGGAACGTTTGAGAAAGTCGGTTCCGGGGTGGACTGTTTGATGGCCTCGTAGCCGAAGAAGAAGAACAGTTTGTCTTTTCCGTTGAATACCTTAGGTATCCGCACGGGACCGCCCACCGTGCCGCCGTACTGATTAAAGCGTGTGACGGGTTTCTTTTGGCCGGCCGCGTTGGTAAAGAACGGAGTGGCCGTGATGCGCTGGTTCTGGTGGAACTCATAGAGCGAACCGTGGAACGAGTTTGTCCCGCTCTTCATGACGACGTTCACGGTGCCGCCGCCGGTGTTGCCATAAGCGGCATCCGGCTGGAAGGCCTCCACTTTGACCTCCTGGACGGCGTCAACCGGCGGGTTGTAGGCGACACGGCGATTCTTCGTCATATCGGGCGAGCCATCGAGCAGGAGTTCGTTCGACTGGGCCTGGCCGCCACCCATGGAGAAGCCGGAAGGGCCGGCGTTATCGAACGGGCGCGTGAAGCGGGGATCAGATGCCGGCGTTACGCCGTAGGAAAGCTGCGCGAGCGTGAGGGCGGTGCGACCGTTCATCGGGAGGACGGAGATCTGATCCTGGCTGATAACCTGGCCAACGGAGGCCGAACTGGTTTGCAGCATCGCGGCGTCAGAGGTGACGGTGATGGACTCCACCTGGTCGCCGATCTGCAGAACGACATCGATGTTGAGTCGCTGGTTGGCACTGACGGTGAGTCCATCCTGCACGTACTTCTTAAACCCGCCGTGTTCCGCAGTCACGGTGTAAGCGCCCGGGGCAAGGAAGGGGAGAGAGTATTCACCCTGCGAACCGGATGAGGCCTGAACGCGCGACCCGGTGTTCTTTTCGACAGCCCTGACATTGACGCCCGGCACGGCGGCACCGCTTTGATCGGTGACACGACCGGATACGGTGGAACGAAATTCCTGCGCGTAACTGACGCAGAGTGAAACGGCAAGAAAAAACACTAGTCTCTTCAACATGGCCTGACTCCTCTAAGAGGTTATAACAGATGTCTGACCACGTTGTGATTTCGCGTACGGAGCGTTAGTGCTTCCTCTGGACGCGATGGGACCCGGCATTGTGGTTGCCTTGCGCCGGCACGCAACCAACGAGATCTGAGCGGCACGCACCCACCGAGATCTGGCCTACGAATTCCGAGGGAGACCAGCCGGCAACCGAAGCCCGTGACTCATGCCCACAGTCCGGTGACGGGCTTTCCCTTCACCAATTCACGGGGCTGATTCAGATGGTTGAGCACCTGGGTATCGGGGTCGATGCCGAGCGCATAATAGACCGTGGCGAGGAGGTCGTTCGGGTGCACCGGCTTGTCCTTGGGCGATGACGCGGTTCCGTCGGATTCCCCGTATTGCATGCCATTCGCGATGCCGCAGCCGGCGATTACACCGCTGTAGCAATAGGGCCAGTGGTCACGACCGTCGGGGGCATTGGAGTTGCCGGAGGTGCTGACGCCGATGCGCGGGGAGCGCCCGAATTCGCCGATGGCCAGAACCAGGGTGTCTTTCAGCATGCCGCGTTGCGACATGTCTTCGAGCAGAGCGGAAAGACCGCGGTCGAGGATAGGGCAATGGATGTTTTTGAGCGGCCCGAAGTTGGCGGCGTGGGTGTCCCAGGAGTCTACTTCCGGGTTGCCGTTGGCGACGGCAGGCCAGTTCATCTGCACGAAGCGGGTGCCGGCTTCGATCAGGCGGCGGGAGAGCAGCAGGCCTTGTCCGAAAGTGGTTCGGCCGTAGCGTTCACGGGTCTTATCCGATTCCTTTGAGAGATCGAAAGCATCACGGGCTTGCCCGGAGAGAACCAGATCGAAAGCCTTGCCGTAGTATTCGTCGATGGCGTAACTGTTCAGCGCCTTTTCAAGATCGGGCATGGAGCCGTTGATGCCCTTGAGCAGGTCAAAGCGGTCTTTGAGGCGTTGCGGTGGAATCTCTTTGCGAAGCGTGAGATCGTCCAGCTGGATGGGCTTATTGGGGTCCTGATAGAGGCGGTAGGGGTCGTAGGCCTTGCCGAGGAAGCCTGCTGCCCCGCCTTTCCCGATGACGCTCGATTCCTGCAGCGGGCGCGGCATTTCAACGAACGGAAGGACCGGCTGCGTTGGCGGTTTGCGCTTCGAGATGTGGCTGCCCGCTGTGGGAAAATCGTTCGCCGACGGGGGTTCCAGCTGGCCGGATGGCGAGACCTTATCCGGGGGATACCCGGTGAGCATTTGATAGATGGCGGCGGTGTGATTGAACAGCCCGTTTGGCGTGTAGCTCATGGAGCGGATGAGCGTGCACTTATCCAGCTGGTCCGCCATCATCGGCATGGTTTCGCTGATGTGGGTGCCGGGGATTTTCGTTTTTATCGGCTTGAATTCGCCGCGAATATTGGCGGCGGCATCGGGCTTGGGGTCCCAGATATCGATGTGACTGGGGCCGCCCTGCAGGAAGACCATGATGACGGATTTCGCCGTGTCAAAGCCCCGGCTGCCAACCAGATGACTGACACTGGTGGCATCAGCGGCGACGGTGGCCGCCTGCACCTTCTGCCATTCGAGGAAGTTCGCGAGATTCAGGCCCAGCATGCCGGCGGAGCCGACGCGGAGAAGTTCGCGGCGAGTAAGACCTTCGCAGTTACGGCCGTTGCGGCCCGGGATCGTCAGCATGTTGGCTCCTTGCGTCTATCTATCTATCGGTTGTACAAAAATGCTTTGCTGTTTACCAGAGCCCAGAGCAGGTCCTGAGCGCGTGCGGCACGGCTGTCACCGGAACGCAGATACGTGATGCCCCTGTCGAGTTCGGTCGGGTTCGGAACACGACTGAAGGCCGCAAGGTAAAGTTCTTCGATCAGCGCCTTATCGGTGGCGCCTGCGATGAGGGCCTTTGCGACGCGGCCGGTGGGGTCGGCAATGGCATCTGAGATGGTGCGGCCATTTACGAGGTTCAGAGCCTGAGGGAGGCTGAGGTCAGTCTTTCGTTCGCATTCGCAGGCGGACTCGCGCTGGGGGCGACCGAAGAGGTCAAGAAAGCCGTCTTTGCCGACATGCGGATCGGGGAACTCTTCCGCTTTGGTGTCTGCCGGGACCTCGGCGAAGCTGGGGCGCACGCCGGTTGCCTGCGTCAGCGCGTCCATCAATTGCTCGGCGTTCAGACGGCGCGGAATGGCGTGGGAGAAGTTGATTGTGTCCGTTTCGTTCCATTCATTGGTGGCGATGCCCGCCTGATAGGCGCGGGAGTTCACGATGGTGCGGATCAGGTGCTTCAGATCGTAGTCGTGATCTTTGAAATCTTTCGTGAGAGCGTCGAGGAGCGCTTCATTGGTGGGAGGGTTCGAGGCGCGGATGTCGTCGACGGGGTCGATGATGCCCTTACCCAGGAAGTAACTCCACATGCGGTTCGCCATGGACTTCGCAAAGAAAGGATTCTCTTTCGCGGTGATCCATTCGGCAAAAGCCTTACGGCGATCCGATCCATCAGGGAGCGCTGTGGGCGCGAGGCTGGCGGTAGTGGCGGCAACCAGGAACTTCGGCTTCATGACGCGGTCGTCTTTGGGATGGCGCACGTCGTAATCGTCACGTTTGTCATAGACGATTTCCTCGCCGCTTTCAAAGCCGGGGCGCAGACCGACGGTGGAGAAGAATGACGTCATCTCGTAGTACTGGTTTTGCGTCCATCGTTCGAAGGGGTGGTCGTGGCACTGCGTACACACCATGCGCACGCCCAGGAAGACCTGCGTGGTCTTTTCCATGGTCGGCTTGGCCTCACGGGTGACGCGGAAGTAGTTGCCGGCCGGATTGTCGTTGGTGCTGCCGCGCGCGGTCAGCATTTCGCGGACGAACTGGTCGTAGGGTTTGTTCGAGGCGACGGACTGCCGAATCCACTCGCGGAACTCCCACGCGGCTTTGTCGCCCAGATACTTGCGGCTGTTCTGAAGCAGGTCACCCCACTTGAGAGTAAAGTGATCCACATAAGATTTGCGCGTCAGGAGCGCGTCAATCATTTTGCTGCGCTTCAGCCGCGACGCGGTGGGGTCCGTGAGGAACGCCCTGGCTTCTTCCGCAGTGGGCAACTGGCCGGTCAGGTCTTCGGAAACGCGGCGCAGGAAGGTGGCATCATCAACAGCAGGGGAAGGTTGAATGCGGAGCCGCTGCAGTTTAGTGTCGATGAGCTGGTCGATGTAATTATTCTGCGGTAAACTCTTCCAGGCGAAGCCCGGTTTCGGATTCAAAACCGTTACCGGGACGGTGCCGAACTTGCCTTCGTAGCGGACGAGCATGGTGGCTTCGCCCGTGCGAATACCTTTGACAATCGCGTCTGTAGTGACGTCAGCTGTGTCGGGGATGTTGCTGGCAATCACAGCTTCTTTGGTCACGTCGCGAACGGCACCATCAAGGTAGTGGGCGACAACTTTGATCTGCTGTTCCTGCCCGGGCTTTGCCATCTCTACGTTGGCGGGCTGCGTCTCAATACCGGCGATTTTATCTTTCGCAGGATCGCCGAATGGCACACCCTGGGAGATCCAGTTGAAGATGGTCTGGTAGTACTTCGAACCCGGCTCAATGCGGAGCCCGCCCCCGTGCGCGACTTGTTGAGTAGGCTTGGTGAGCATCAGACTACGACCGGGATCAGACCGATTGAATCGGCGACCGGAGAGATCGTAGAGCAGCGCCTGGTAATCGAATTCGGGATCGTAGCCGCGTAGCGAAAGCTTGAAACCGTTCTTGCCTTTGGCTGCTCCATGGCAGGGACCGGAGGTGCAGCCAACCTTGTTAAGGATGGGGGCGACGTCACGCAGAAACGTCACCGGCTCAGCGGCCTGAGAAGTAGTGGCGCAGAGGATGGCCAGCGCAGTGAGGGCTATTCGGTTTTCCATGATATGGCTCTTGAGACGATGTTTTCGCGCTGGCCGTCCAGCATCAGATTGGCGTTGACGACAAGATCGTAAGTCGCCGGTACGGTTGATTTCGTGGTGGTGATCCGGAAGGTTCCGTTGGGCGCGCCTTTGGTGGCGGGTTTCATGTCGATGATGCGGAGATCGCGCGCTCCGGGAGCGTCTACGCTGACCGTGGCCGGCATGGTGATGCCTTTGTCTTTGGTCATGATATTCCACTCGAAATCGAAGGCGTCGCCCTCTTCCATATGCGTACGCAGGATCTGCTTCACCGCGATGGTGGCAACCGGCTCTTTGGCGAGCGCAGCAGGCATGGCGATATTCAGCCAGGGGGCAGTGAAGGCTTTCTGTCGGTCAGTGGAAGAGATATCCGGAAGTCCCGTGCCTGGAGCAACATCAATGACCACGCCCGCGCCGGCGGCCTGACGGCGAACGGACGAGCCATCGGCCAGCTTCGCGTCGGCTACAACTAAAAGGTCCGCAACCGGTTGTTCGGCGTCAGGAGAAACGGTCAGGGTAATCACGCCGCGGCGACTGGTGGCGCGGGCTCCCCCGGCATCCATGGTTTCGGGCGCGATAAAGCCCCCTTCAGCTGTCCAGCCTTTCGGCAGGTTCGGGATAGAAGCGTGAATGGCGCCATCGAAACCGCGACGGTCCGCATTGACGACGATCTGCGCTGTGGCGCCTCTGGGCACGTTGATGAATGCGGGACTGGAGGAAAGCAGAAAATCCTCCGCCTGCCTGCGCACTGAGAGACGATACGCGAAATCGTTGCCGCCCCGCCCGGCCAGATCTTCGACGGAGACGGTGATTTCTGTCGTGTCGGCAGGGACCTTGAAATTCAGATACGGATCTCCCTGTGTGCGACCCACCACCAGTGCCGAGGTGACGTCCAGTGAGGGCAGGGCTTCACCCGCAGCGGCCAGTTTCTTGCCCCTGGGGTCAGTGATGGTGACGAGCGCGTCCAGGCGGGACACGCCGAGTTCCCGCGACTGCAATTCAATGAGCAAAGATTCACCGGGTATGACTTTTAGCTGGTAGCGGTCAACTTCTGCCGGTTTCGCAATACGTCCGTTCACGATGGCGGGAACGACCAGAAGGCCAGTCACCGGCTCAGTTGACTCGGCGATATCACTCAGAGCAACGGTAAGAGGGAGAGCAGGTGAACCAGGCATCGCGATCATGGCCAGGCTGCCTGTATCCGGAAGCCTAACCGATGATTTAACCGGGCCCGTCTTGCTGGTGAATTCGAACGAAACCGTTTCACCGTGGCGACCGCCCAGAGGGAAGACAGATTCCGGGTAGTTGTAAGCGCCGATCTTCAGGCGATAAAAATTCTGCTCCTGCTTGCTGAAGCGGGCGTCGTGCACTTCGACGAAGTAATTGCCGTCGCGCGGGAATGTGAAGTCGATACGCGAGTCGACACCCAGACCAGGAGCATCCGCGTTCCGGGCCAGCAGGTTGGACTTGTCGTCGTAGAGCTCCAGGACGGGGTCAATTGCAGAACCACTGCGACGGGCTTCCACCTCAAAGACGCGCCGTTCACCGGCCTTTGCGGAGACACGAAAGAAATCCCGGTCTGCACCCTTCAGGGTGCCGTTGATGGTGATGGGAGTGGACTTGACGACTTCAGCGCCGGCGATTGTATTGTTGGACGGTTCCCCGGATTCAATCTCCGAAACTTCCGGAAAGGCGCCAACAGTGAACAGGAGAATATTGGAGAGGCCGCTGGAGTTCTGAATGCGGATGGGATAGGTTCCAATGGGCGCATCCGGGCGTAGCTCCACAAGGAACGGAAAGCCCTTCATGGAGGGAGTAAGCGGTGTGACCACGGCGGGCAGCGTGGTAATGAAACGGGATCCTTCCAGCAGTTCCCGACCCACCAGAGTGAGCGTGAAGGTGCGGCCCTGCTGAGCGCCGCGCGGCTGCAGTTCAGTGAGCGCGGGCACGGCGGAAAAGGCAGCGCGGGCAATCAGGGCAGCAAGCAGAAGTTTAGTCATTGCGACTCACCAGCAAAGGCACCGGAATGAAATCTTTTATCAGTTCACCGGACTGCACGTTGTAGATGCGCACGTGGCCATCGAAGCCTCCGGTAGCCAGGCGGTCGCCCGCCGGATTAAAGGCCACTGCGTAGATGCCCGCCTTATGACCAGTGCAGGCTGCGATAGATACGCCGGTCTCGGCGTCGTAAATATTAACCTGCGGAGCCAGACCGGCAACAGCGATCTTTTTCGCATCACCCGACCAGGCGAGTGTGGTCACCACACCCTCTTGTCTGGGCAGTTTGCGGATCAGCGTGGTGTCGTCCGCGATCTTCATCACCTTGGGGCGGTCCATCATGTACACGTAGGGAATACGCTCTTCACCGGCAATCACGACGATGTCTTTCGAGGGGTGGCGTGCGAGGGCGGTGAGTTCTCCGCGGAGCAGATTCACGTTTTCCAGAAAGCCGCCGGACGCGGTATCACTGAGCTTGGCCGCGCGGTCTTTGCTGACAGAAACAACACGTTTGCCGTCGACGCCGAACACGGTGGAGAGCACCCAGTTTTCGTGACTGCCAATCTTCTGCAGTTCCTTGCCCGTAGAAGTTTCAATCAGCCGCACAGAGTTGTCAGTGGCCCCGGCCGCGATGGTTTTCGCATCGGGCGATAGGGAACCGCCAAAGAGGGTGTCGCCAGTCAGTGTTACAGAGCGGCGCAACTTGCCGGTCGCGGTGTCCCAAACCTGCAGCTCACCGAAGCGCGCCGGGGTGCCACCGGCGGTTACCAGCAACTTCCCGTCCGGTGAATAAGTGATGCTGTTGAGACGCTCTGAGAGACCAATTAAACGACCTACAAGACCACTGCCATCGGCTTTGTGGAGCAGAACCTCGCGATAGCCGGAGACAGCCAGGGTTTGCCCGTCAGGTGAGAACGCGAGCGCACTGATGACGGGCGGCTGCGCATAGGTGGGGGGCGCCGCAGCGGAGATGGTGTCAACGGCTTCGGCGGGAGTATCGTCTTTAGCTCCGGCGGCAATCCATGCGGCGATCGCGTCGATCTGAGCTTTAGGAAGAGCGGTTCCGCCAAGCGGCATCAGCGGCTTCAGATCGCCCTTCACATACCGGAGAATTAAACTGTCGGCCGGGGCTGCGACATTGAATGCGGGGCCCCGCCTGCCGCCTTTGGCAAACGCCGCGAAGGTAGTGAGATCAAGACCGGAGCTGGGTGAATTCGGCTGGTGACAACCCTGGCACTGGCGCTGCAACACGGGGCTCACGTCCCGGAAGAAGCCGGGGGGCGAATCTGCGGCGATGCATAAGGCAGGCAGACAGGCCGCCAACAGGAAAAATCGCATGACTTTGGATGCGATTCTATCATCAAAATCGGTTTGACTGCAGTTCCAGAAGCCGGGCAAGGCCACGGTCATACTGCCGCTCGCAATCCGCCTCCACGCGATTGCCGTCGCGCATGTGTGCTGCGACAGCGCGCAGTTGCATCCACTTTGTGACGGCCATGGATTCGACCAGAAGAGTTTCCAGTTCACTCTCCGGAAGATAGGTGGCCTCCAGTGCGCGCAGAAGCTCACAGAAGCGTTCGGAAGATTCGTCCTGCAGCACAACGGTGCGGGCGAGTTCCTGATGGCGCGGAGTCCGGCGCGGTCTGGGGGCACGCGCCGGCAGGATGTGGTGGTTCCGGAGTCTGACGCCGTTGGCGCGGGAAACTGCGATTTGTTTAGCGGAGCGGGGCTTGTTCGGAGAAACTCTCATTGCGGCTTGATTTTGCCGCACAGGGTTTAGAGAAACGGGGCATGCAACTTCGTTAACATCAGCACCGGGGTCGTGTTTTCAAATGGTTAGAGCGTTAAAATCTTTTTGCGAAAGTTGTGACCGATAAAATTACAAGCGGTTAATCAAACTCGCAACATACCCCGCCCCGAACCCGTTATCGATATTCACCACCGTCACATTGCTTGCGCAACTGTTCAGCATCCCCAGCAGCGCCGCCAGCCCATGAAAGCTCGCTCCATACCCCACGCTCGTCGGCACCGCGATCACCGGCACCGAAACCAGCCCGCCTACCGCGCTGGGCAGCGCCCCTTCCATCCCCGCGCAAACTACAATCACGCGCGCCTCCGCCAGCCGCGCCATATTCCCCAGCAGCCTGTGAATGCCCGCCACGCCCACATCGTGGATCGCCTCCACCTCGTTCCCCATCACCTCAGCGGTTACCTGCGCCTCTTCCGCCACCGGGATATCGCTCGTCCCGGCACAGACCACTGCAATCTTTCCCTTACCCGTCAGCACTCTCTGCCGCCAAAACCGGATCGCCCCCGAAAGCGGGAAATACTCGGCCCCCGGAAGCTCCTTCACCACCCGCTCCGCCATCGCCGGATTCGTCCGCGTAATCAGCACGTTGTCAGACCGCTCCAGCAGCTTCCCCGCAATAATCACCACCTGCTCCGCAGTCTTCCCCAGGCCGAAAACCACCTCCGGCATCCCGTGCCGTAACGCGCGATGGTGATCGACCTTCGCAAACCCCAGATCTTCGAACGGAAGATGCCGCACACGCTCCAGCGCGGCTTCTACATCGGTTGCCCCCGTCTTGACATCTTCTAAGAGGGTACGTAATTGGGCTTCGGTCACAGCCCCAAGGTAACAGATCGCGCTAAAATGGGAATTCCCCCCAACGGAATGTTCGCCAAACGTCTCAGGCTCACTCTCGACATGATCAAGTTCGAGCACTCCGTGTTCGCGCTTCCTTTTGCGCTCACCGGCGCCCTGCTGGCATTTCGCGAAACCGGCAACTTCGTCGCCCGCGGCTGGTGGACCCTCCTCTGGATCGTCCTCGCCATGGTCGGCGCCCGTTCCGCCGCCATGGCGTTTAACCGCCTGGTTGACGCCGAGGTCGACGCCCGTAACCCCCGTACCAGATCCCGCCATATCCCCGCCGGCCTGCTCTCCCGCAGTTTCTGCTGGGGCTTCACCATCGCCTCCAGCGCCTTATTCTTTGCGGCATCGTGGGCGCTCAACACCCTCTGCTTCCGCCTGGCGCCCATCGCCCTCGCGGTCGTCTTCTCCTACTCTTACACCAAGCGCTTCACCCACTACGCGCACCTGGTTTTGGGCTTCGCGCTCGGCATCGCCCCCGCCGCCGCCTGGATCGCCGTCCGGGGCTCACTCGACCCCCGCATTCTCTGGCTCACTGCCGCCGTCATGTTCTGGACCGCCGGTTTCGACGTCATTTATGCCTGCCAGGACTATGACTTCGACTGCGAAACCGAACTCTTCAGCATCCCGCGAGTCTTCGGCATCGCGAAGGCTCTGCTGATCGCCAAATTCCTGCACGTTCTGATGATCGTGTCCCTGCTGACCCTCGTTTACCAGTTGCAACTGGGCGCTCTGTCCCTCCTCGGCGTAGCGGCCGTCAGCGCCCTCCTGATTTACGAACACGGCCTGGTAAAACCAGATGACCTCTCCCGCGTGAATGCGGCCTTTTTCACCATGAATGGCTGGGTCAGCGTGTTATTCTTCGTCTTTTGGGCCGCCGATATTTTCCTGCATCCCCAACATATATGAACGTTTACATCGAAGACCGCAACCTGTTACCGATTCGCGAGAAAGTCGAAGCCGGGGAGCGACTGTCATACGAAGACGGTCTCACCCTCTATCGCACCAACGACCTGCTGGCCCTGGGCTATCTCGCCAACATCCCCCGCGAACGCAAACACGGCAACGTGACATACTTCAACGTCAACCGGCACATCAATCCCACCGATGTCTGCGTGGCCAGTTGCCGCCTCTGTGCCTTCGGCAAGCAGCGCCGCGACCCCAACTCCTACACCATGACTCTCGAACAGGTCTGGGAAACCGCAGGCAAGGGCTGGAGCGAGCAGATCACCGAATTCCACATCGTCGGCGGCCTGCACCCGGAACTGACGCTCGACTGGTTCTGCCAGATGCTGCGCGGCCTCAAAGAGCGCTACCCGATGATCCACCTCAAGGCGTTCACCATGGTGGAAATCGGCTACTTCGCCCGCCGCGAGAAAATCAGCACGCGGGAAGTTCTCATCCGGCTGCGTGACGCAGGCATGGATTCCCTGCCCGGCGGTGGCGCTGAAGTCTTTTCTGAACGCGTGCGCCGCATTATCTGCGACCACAAACTCACCGGCGACGAATGGCTGGATACCGCCCGCACCGCGCATGAGCTTGGCCTGCACTCCAACTGCACCATGCTTTACGGGCACATTGAGAACGAAGAGGACCGCGCCGATCACCTGGTCAAACTGCGCGCCCTGCAGGACGAAACCAACGGCTTCGTCACCTTCATCCCGCTCGCCTTCCACCCGCAGAACACTGCGCTTTCACACATCCCGTCCACCACCGGCTTCGACGATCTCAAGAACATCGCCGTCGCCCGTTTGATGCTCGACAACATTCCGCACATCAAGGCCTACTGGGTCATGATGACGCCCCGCATCGCGCAAACAGCACTCAGGTTCGGCGCGAATGACATCGACGGCACCGTGGTGGAAGAGAAGATTTATCACGAAGCAGGCTCAACCGTAACGCAGTCACTGCGGCGCGGTGAACTTCTTCGCCTGATCAGGCTCGCAGGCCGTGATCCGATCGAACGCGATACCCTCTACCGCCCGGTGCAGCGCACCGAAACAGCGTTCACGGTTCTGGTTTAGCGAAGACCGGCACCAGCGGCCGTCTCGCTTACGCGGCAGTGGCGGGCCAGCAGCCCCAGACCTCCGTACCAGTCCCGCTCGATTTCAAACGTGACATCGACGAACTGCGCGCCTTCCAGTTCCGGGATGAGTTCGGCCATCCCGAAACCCTTCATGACCACTGTTCGGCCACCTTGCTTTACCGGAAGCTTCAGGTGCTTTTCTTTCCACAACTGCGGGGTTCCGGCCAGCTTCGCTCCACGCAGTCCGAAGATCGGGCGGGGATTGCCCATACCGAACGGCGCGATCTGATTGAGCGCAGCCCAGAGGTCTTCGGTCACGTCCGTCAGATCGAGCAGCGCATCTATTTCGACAACAGGCCGCATGTCGTCTGCAGTCAAACGTTCCGCGGCATATGCCTGCAGGCGGTCACGGAAGCCCTCCAGCTGATCGGCGGGCATAGTAAGCCCCGCCGCATGGGCATGGCCGCCGAACTTCGTGAATAACCCGCGCATGCTCTCCAGCGCGTCTAGAAGATGAAACGCTTCGATGCTGCGGCCGGAACCTTGTGCGACGCCGTTCTCCACGCCCATGACCACGGCAGGCCTGTGGTAACGCTGCATGACCCGGCTGGCCACAATTCCGACTACGCCGCGATGCCAGCCTTCGCCCCAGAACACCAGTGCCGCTTCGGAGTCGGGTACCGGTCGTTCGATGCAGCGCTCCAGGATCTCATGGACAATCGCGCGTTCGGCAGTCTGGCGTTCCTGGTTCAGCGCGAACAATTCGCGCGCGATGCCCTCTGCTTCACCAGGATCGGACGTCAGGAACATCTTCACGGCCTGCCCGGCGCTGTCCATACGGCCTGAGGCGTTGATGGCGGGCGCGATGCGGAAACCGACTTCCGTCGCGTTAGGGATCTTGTCCTTAAACCCCGCCACATCCAGCAGCGCCCGCAAACCGGGGTTCTTCACATTTCCGAGGCCCGCCAGACCGTGCTTCACGATGATCCGGTTCTCGCCCGTGAGCGGCACAATATCGGCCACCGTGGCGATGGCCACGAGTTTCAGGAACGAATCCAGCACGCGGTACAGCTTTGCCTCAGGCCAGTTCAGACCCAGCAGCAAAGCATGCGCGAGCTTCAACGCCACGCCCGCGCCACAGAGGTTCGGGTTCGGATAGGTACAATCCACGCGGCTGGGATTGATGATCGCGAGCGCAGGCGGGAGTTCTTTCTCCGGCAGGTGGTGATCGGTCACGATCACATCGATTCCCAGTTCGGCGGCCCGCAGAATTGCTGCATCGGCACGCGTCCCGTTATCCACGCTGATGATCAGGCTGACGCCGCGTTCTTTAGCGCCATCCACGGCGGCGGGCTGCATGCCGTAGCCGTCGTTCAGACGGTGTGGGATGTGCCACCCGGCATCGGATCCCAGCAGTTCCAGGGCTTTCTTCAGAACGACTGTCGACGTGACGCCATCCACGTCGTAATCGCCGTGGATCTCCATCCGTTCGCCCGCCGCCACGGCCTGTCGAATCCGAATGACAGCCCGATCCATGTCCTGCAGCAGGAACGGGTCGTGCATGTCTTCAATCCGGGGGTTCAGAAAGTGGGTGGCCCGGTCGGCATCGCGATAACCCCGGCGCCACAGTAACTGCGCAGCGGCATGTGGAATGCGAAGTTCTGTGGCCAGCGACGCCATCTCTGCATTGCCGTCGGTGTTCGAAAGATCGGGGAACTTCCAGCGGCTAGTTGTTCGAATAATAGCCGCCAAGTCCGTCGTTCCCGTCGTCCGTCAGTTCGTCGGTCATCGGGAGCATGGCAGAAAGTTCATCGCACATTTCGAGGAAGTCTTCATACCAGTCGGGCTGGAGTTCGTAGACATACAGGTGCGCGTTGTAATCGAAGGCCAGTTCCAGGGAGCAGGTGGACCCGACGTGGCGGCGTGCGTCGCGAACTCGCTTTTCGAAGTCTCGCAGTTCATCGCGCGTGAGTTCAGCTTCCTGTACCTGTTCCGTGGCTTCTTCGATTTCGCTCTCTTCCATTTCGCGGGAGGCAAACAGAATCATCTTCTGGCCGGCTTTTTGGGCCGTTTCGAAGAACATGCGGTAGTCGGGAAAACGTTCCGTATCCCAGGTGATGATCGACAGCGCATCAAGACTGCCGGCGTGGTTTCGGAAAACAGCAAAGTCCGAGGCTGCAAGATAGTCGAGGATTTCGCTTTTCAGAGTTTCAAGATTGAGGTCCACGCGGGGTCTCCGTTTCGCAAATCCAGAATAGCACCGGGATAAAATGACGATGTGGACAGGACTGCCCACCCTTCGGCCAGGTGTGGGACCGGCTTGGTTTGTGATAGCTTTTGGTGCAGTAAGTTCATCATGAAGCGACTGATTTCGATACTGGCTGCCACGGCACTTCTGGCCGCGGAAAACACCGACAAAACAGCGCCGCTGGGCACGTATAAGCCCGCCGAGCGCGCGTACTGGGCATTCACGCCACGTAAGAATGTGGTGCCTCCGCCGGTCCTGCTGCCTGCTGACAAAGTCTGGGTCAAGACACCAATCGACGCCTTTATTTCCGCCAACCTGAGAAAGAACGGGTTGAAGCCTGCGCCGGCGGCGGATCGGGTGACGCTGATTCGTCGGGTTACCTACGATCTGCATGGAGTGCCGCCCACTCCCGAAGAGATCGATGCGTTTGTGAAGGATCAATCACCAAAAGCCTGGGAAAATGTGGTGGAGCGGCTGCTCGCGTCCCCTCGCTATGGAGAACAGTGGGGACGGCACTGGCTGGACGTGGTTCGGTTCGCTGAATCGGATGGATACGAGTACGATACCCACCGCCCGGACGCCTATCGTTTCCGTGACTATGTGGTGCAAAGTTTCAACGAAGATAAGCCTTACAACCAGTTTGTGAAGGAGCAGTTGGCCGGGGACGAGATGGACCCGAATAACGAGACTTTTATGGTTGCCAGCGGCTTCAACCGCCTGGGGCCGTTGCGCAAGAATGCGGGCAACCAGAATGTGGCCAGTTCGCGGAACGAAGTGCTGACGGAGATGACGAATATTGTCGGCGCCGCCTTTCTGGGCGTGACCGTTGGCTGCGCGCGCTGCCATGATCACAAGTTCGATCCGTTCCGGCAATCGGATTATTACCGGATGCAGGGCTTCTTCGCGCAGGCGCAGGCGAACGATTTGATTCGCGCCAGTGAGGCAGAGCAGGCAGCGTACAAGGCAATCGTCGATCCCATCCAGACAGAGATGCGCCAGTTGCAGTTTAAGATGCGCAAGGCGACGGAAGAAGAGAAGGGCAAGATCCAGATGGAACTTGACGCGCTGGATGAAAAGATGCCGCTCCCGATGACGGCCATCTACGCGGTGAAGGATGATCCGAAGCAGGCCAGCCCGATTCATCTGTTGTTCAAGGGCGATTATCTGCAGCCGCTCGATGCGGTGGGTGCGCGTCCACTGGGCGTGCTGCTGCCGGAGAACGTGCGGGAAGATCCGATCACCACCGACCACCCGCGGACGAAGCTGGCGAACTGGCTGGTGGACCCGGCGCATCCGCTGACGGCTCGCGTGATGGTGAACCGGATGTGGCAGTTCCACTTTGGCCGGGGCATCGTTTCGACTGGCAATGATTTCGGTCGGATGGGCGGCAAGCCCTCGAACCCCGAACTGCTGGATTTTCTGGCGAACAGGTTCGTGGAGGGTGGCTGGCAGATGAAGCCGATCCACCGGATGATTCTGATGTCGAGCGCGTATCGACAGGCGAGTGAAACGCCGCTCGAAAAGGCCGGCATGGAGAAGGACGCGGAGAATTCGCTGCTCTGGAAATTCAGCAGACGGCGTCTGGAAGCCGAAGAGATCCGCGATTCCATGTTGACAATTTCCGGGCGTTTGAATGCGAAGATCGGTGGCCCCAGCGTGATGATTCCGATTGATCAGGATCTG